>DDRC01000021.1:0-5003 GCA_002342985.1 Flavobacteriales bacterium UBA2426 | reverse complement strand
CCGCCCAGCGCCCCGCGCAGGCGGTGGGCCTGCTCCTTGATGCGTTCCATCACGGCCTTCTTGTCCTGCACGGGGAAGAGGCTCAGGTACACCTTGGCCACGCCCAGGTCGGGGCTCACGCGCACGCCGGTCACCGTGATGAGGCCGCCGGGCAGCAGCGTCCGACCTTCTTGCTGGAATACCGCTGCCATCTCCTTTAGAAGCAGGCTGTTCACCTTGTTCTGTCGTAGGCTGTCCATCGTGCCGCGAAGGTACCTTCGCGGCACCGCTTCCATGCGCAACTTCTTCAAGGTACTCCGCTACGCGCGCCCCTACCAGCGCTATGCCGTGCTCAACGTGGTGTTCAACCTGGTGAGCACCCTGTTCCACCTGGCGTCGCTGCTGGTCTTCATCCCATTCCTCAACCTGCTCTTCGGGCAGACCCCGCCGCCGAGCGACCGCCCGGAGGTTAGCCTGAGCCTGGAGGGCATCAAGCGCATGCCCGAGCTCTTCAACTGGCGCATGGCCACCTACATCGAGGAGCACGGCCAGATGGGCGGGCTGGTCTTCATCTGCGTGGTGGTGGCCGTGTGCTTCCTGCTGAAGAACCTCACGCGCTACTTCGCGCTGTGGGCCATCGGCATCCTGCGCAACCGCGCCGTGCGCGACCTGCGCAACGAGGTGTACGACAAGATCCTCGACCTGCCCATGCGCTTCCACACCGGCGAGCGCAAGGGCAACACCATCGCGCGCATCACCAACGACGTGCAGGAGGTGGAGTTCAGCATCATGAACTACATCGAGATGGTGTTCCGCGAGCCGATCACCATCCTCCTCTCGCTGGCGCTCATGATCGGCATCTCGTGGCAGCTCACGCTCATCGCGCTGCTGCTGCTGCCGCTCAGCGGGCTGCTCATCGGCCGCGTGGGCAAGAGCCTGCGCAAGGAGGGGCTGCGCGCGCAGCAGAAGGCCGCCGACCTGCTGAGCACCGTGGAGGAGACCCTCACCGGCATGCGGGTGGTGAAGGCCTTCAACGGCGAGGAGCAGATGCGCCGCCGCTTCCGGCGCGAGAACGAGATGCTGAACAAGCTGAACGTGTTCACGCTGCGCCGCCGCGACATGGCCTCGCCGCTGAGCGAGTTCCTGGGCGCGCTGGTGATGGTGACGCTCGTGTACTTCGGCGGCCAGCTGGTGATCGGCGAGGGCGCCACGCTGAGCGGCGGCGAGTTCATCGGCTACATCATCCTCTTCAGCCAGCTGTTGGCGCCTGCCAAGGGCTTCACCACCGGCTACTACTGGATCAAGAAGGGCGGGGCCAGCGCCGAGCGCATCTTCGAATTGCTGGCCGTGGAGAACAGCGTGAAGGAGAAGCCCGATGCGAGGGCGGTCGCTGCGTTCAACGACCGCATCGAGTTCAAGGGCGTCCAATTCGCGTACGATGAGAAGCCCGTGCTGCGCACCATCGACCTTGTGGTGCCCAAGGGGCGCAGCGTGGCGCTGGTGGGCGCCAGCGGTGGCGGCAAGAGCACGCTTGCCGGGCTGCTGCCGCGCTTCTATGATGCCACCGGCGGGCAGGTGCTCATCGATGGGCACGACGTGCGCGACCTGCGCATCACCGACCTGCGCGCGCTCATGGGCATCGTTACGCAGGACAGCATCCTGTTCAACGATACCGTGGCGGCCAACATCGCCTTCGGGCAGCCCGGCGTGAGCATGGCGGCCATCGAGCAAGCGGCGCGGGTGGCCAACGCGCACGAGTTCATCACGAAGCTCGAGGGCGGCTACCAGACCGTGATCGGCGACATGGGCAACCGCCTCAGCGGCGGGCAGAAGCAGCGCCTGGCCATCGCGCGCGCCGTGCTGAAGAACCCGCCCATCCTCATTCTCGACGAGGCCACCAGCGCGCTGGATACCGAGAGCGAGCGTTTGGTGCAGGAGGCGCTCTACCGCATGATGGAGGGCCGCACCAGCCTGGTGATCGCCCATCGCCTCAGCACCATCCAGCATTGCGACGAGATCTGCGTGATCATGGAGGGCGCCATCGTGGAGCGCGGTACCCACGCCGAGCTCTTCGCCAAGGGCGGGCACTACCGCAGGCTCTGCGACATGCAGGCGTTCGATTGAGGGCGCCCGGGTACTTTCACCCCGATGCTCCGCGTCTTCGGCCTCGACCTCATGCGCGCCACGGCGATCCTGCTGGTGGTGTTCTGGCACAGCGCCGATGTGCTGCGGGCGGCCGTTCCGGGCATTGCGCTGCCGCCTCACATCGATGGGGTGGACCTTTTCTTCGTGCTCAGCGGTTACCTGATCGGCGGCATCCTGCTGCGCAACGCAGCCATGGATGGGGCGCCGTGGCACCTCCGCCTGCTCGACTTCTGGCAGCGCCGATGGCTGCGCACATTGCCCAACTACTACCTCTTCCTGGCGGTGAACATCATGTTGGTCCTCGCTGGCTTCTCCGGCGGCATCATCAATCACAATACGTGGATCTACGCGGTCTTCCTGCAGAACCTCTATAAGCCGGTGGACCTCTTCTTCTGGGAGTCGTGGTCGCTGGTGGTGGAGGAGTGGTTCTACCTGCTGTTCCCGTTGCTGCTGTTCGGGATAGCGGCCCTGGGCGTGGCCTCGGCACGCCGGGCTTATCTGGTGCTGGCACTGCTCTTCATCGCGCTGCCCATGGCCGCCCGCTGGGCACTGGCGCCTGAGGCGCCTTCGCTTTGGCACCTGGAGCAGGGGCTGCGCAAGCTCGTTATCACGCGGCTCGACAGCATCGGATGGGGTATCCTCGCGGCGTGGCTGCGCATCAGGTATCCCGTGGCTTGGGGCACGGCGCGGTGGCCGTTGCTCGCGATCGGCCTGCTGGGCATGCTGGGCTGCGCCATGGCCTATGGCGCGGAGCACCTGCGCTTCAGCGGCACGCACTACTTCACGCTGAACGCGGTAGCCATGACATTGCTGCTGCCGGCCCTTTCCGCCTGGTCCGCGGCGCCGCGCTGGGGCCGCGCCATCACCTTCATCAGCCTGATCAGCTATGCGCTCTACCTGGTGCACCAGCCGGTGCGCTACGTCTTCAATCGCTGGTTCGCCTTGGAGCGCGAGGCCGGGTTGCTGCTGCCGCTGCTGGTCTACTGGGCGGTGTGCATCGCGCTTAGCTGGTTCGTGTGGCGCTACTGGGAGCGGCGCTTCATGGCCCTGCGCGATGGCATCGGCGAGCGCCTCCTGCGGGCGGGTTAGCCGTCCTTCCGCTTCTTGAATAGCCGCTCGAGCAGGCCGGGTTTGCGCTCGCCCTGATCGGCAGGCTCTTCGCGCTGGTCGTGCCGCCTGAAGAGGCGCTGCAGCAGATTGGGCTCACGCACCGGCGCGCAGTCCATGCTGATGGGGTGCTCGGTGAGCCAACCGAAAGCGCTGATGTAGCGCTTGCGGCGCTTGGGGTCGCTCTCGATGGCGCGGAGCACGCGCCCGGCGATGGGCAATGCCAGCTGGCCGCCGGTGCCCAGGTTGCTGCTGAAGTGCACGGAAGGGTCGTGCGCGCCCACCCAGGTGCCGATGACGAGGCTGGGGGTGTACGCCACGAACCAGGCATCGCTGTAGTCCTGCGAAGTGCCCGTCTTGCCGGCGTAGGGGCCGCTGAGCCCGTAACGTGTGCGCAGCGCGGAGCCGGTGCCCTCGTTGACGGCGCGCTGCAGCATGGCGGTGATGCCCGCGGCCGTTTCCGTGCTAACGGTGCGCACCGGGCGGCCGGATTTGGCCTTGTAGAGCACCTTCCCCTGCGCATCGGTGATGCGGGTGATGAGCCGAGCAGGCATCCGATTGCCTCCTTGGGCGAAGCTGCCGTAGGCAGGCACCAGCTCGTGCAGGGCCACGCTGGTGGCGCCCAGCGCCATGGCCGGCTTGTCCGCATCCTTGGTGGGAAGCCCCATGGCGCCGAGCACGGTGCGCAGGGTGTCCACGCCCACGCGGAAGTAGAGGTCCACGGTGGGGCGGTTCAGGCTGCGCGCGAGGGCGTGCCAGAGGGCCACCTCGCCTTCGGTGGTGTCGCGGTCGAAGTTGTCGGGTGCCCAATCGTCGTAGGCCCCGTAGGTCCTGCGCGAGTTGTCGAGGTAATCGCAGGGCTGCAGGCCGCGCTCCAGCGCCGCGGCATACACGAAGGGCTTGATGGTGCTCGCAGCGGAGCGGCGCGCCTTCACCAGGTCGAAGGGGAGGTAGCGGTGGTCGTTGCCGCCCACCCAGGCGCGGACGGCGCCGCTGCCCGGGTCCATGATGAGTACGGCCCCGTGCAGCAGGCGGTGGTAGTGCCAGAGGCTGTCGCGGTGGCTCAGGGAATCCAAGCGGCGGCCGCCATGGTCGTAGAGCTCCCCGGCGCTCATCGGGTCGGCCTTCCACCGCGCCGAGCGCCGGTGCGGGGTGCCGCGCTCCCAGGCCGCGCGGGCCTTGCGTGCGCGCAGCTCGCGGTCCAGCTTCGGCTGCATGGCGGCCAGGTGCTCGTGCGCGGCATCGGCGGCCATGCGCTGCAGCCCGGCATCGAGCGTGGTGGTGATGCGCAGGCCATCCTTCTCCAGGTTGTGGCGCTGGCCGGTGCGCCGCTCCGCCTCGCGCAGGATGGCGCGCGCCTCCTGCTCCACCTGGTGGTTGAAGTAGCCATAGAGGTCGAGCGCGTCGCCACCGGTGTAGTCCAGGCGAAGGGGCCGCTGGCGCAGGCTGTCGGTCTTCGCGCGCGACAGGTGGCCGCGCTCATGCATCAGCTCCAGCACCTGGTCGCGGCGCCCCTTGGAGCGTGCGGGGTGCAGCCGCGGATTGTAGGCGGTGTTGGCCTTCAGCATGCCCACGAGCACGGCGCTCTCGAGCACATCGAGCCGGCGGGCGGGCTTGTTGAAGAAGCGCTGCGCGGCGCTCTCGATGCCATAGGTGTTCTCGCCGAAGGGCACGGAGTTGAAGTAGAGCACCAGCACATCGTTCTTGCTCAGGGCGCGCTCCAGGCGCTGCGCCACCAGCGCCTCCTTCATCTTGTTCACCGGGATGGTGAG
>DDRC01000049.1:2213-2650 GCA_002342985.1 Flavobacteriales bacterium UBA2426 | reverse complement strand
GTTCAACGGCGAGTCCGTGACCATCTTCCCGATGGGCTTGGGGCGATACACCACCATTTGCACCAATGGACGCCCGCACGGCGAGTTGACCGTGTTCCGCGGCGATGGCACCGTGAGCTACACCGGCCGTTACGACCATGGCTACCCGGCAGGCGAGTTCATCTACTATGACCAGGAGGGCCGAGTTTCCCGCAAGGAGCGCTACGTTAAGGGCAGGCTCGTGCGCAATGGATCGAAGGAGCCAGCGCCGGGCTCCGACCACGACGAAGAGCCCTGATCGCTTTTCCCCAATGGGTACTTTCGCGGCCGCAACACCCGGTCGGTCTTCCTTGCCGTACCGGACCACCCACACTGACAACCAACCGCGTACGATGTCGAAGATCAAGGTGACCAAGCCCGTTGTGGAGCTCGATGGCGATGAGATGACCCGCATCATC
>DDRC01000049.1:0-2160 GCA_002342985.1 Flavobacteriales bacterium UBA2426 | reverse complement strand
GAGATGACCCGCATCATCTGGAAGTGGATCAAGGACCAGCTGGTCCTCCCCTACGTTGATGTGCCCATCGAATACTACGACCTCGGCATCGAGTACCGCGACAAGACCGACGACAAGGTGACCGTGGATGCCGCGAAGGCCATCCTCAAGCACAACGTGGGCATCAAGTGCGCCACCATCACACCCGACGAGGCGCGCGTGCAGGAATTCGGCCTGAAGCAGATGTGGAAGAGCCCCAACGGCACCATCCGCAACATCCTCAACGGAACGGTGTTCCGCGAGCCCATCGTGATCAGCAACATCCCGCGCCTAGTTCCGGGGTGGACGCAGCCCATCGTGATCGGCCGCCACGCCTTCGGCGACCAGTACCGCGCCACCGATGCGGTGATCAAAGGCAAGGGCAAGCTCACCATGACCTTCACGCCCGATGACGGCGGCAGCCCGCAGAGCTGGGAGGTGTACCAGTTCGATGGCAACGGCGTGGCGCTGAGCATGTACAACACCGACGAGAGCATCGAGGGCTTCGCGCACAGCTGCTTCAACCTCGCCCTGGCAAAGAAGTGGCCGCTCTACCTGAGCACCAAGAACACCATCCTGAAGAAGTACGACGGCCGCTTCAAGGACATCTTCGAGGAGATCTACCAGAAGCACTTCAAGGCCGACTTCGAGAAGGCCGGCATCGTGTACGAGCACCGCTTGATCGACGACATGGTGGCCAGCGCCATGAAATGGAGCGGCGGCTTCGTGTGGGCCTGCAAGAACTACGACGGCGATGTGCAGAGCGATACCGTGGCGCAGGGCTTCGGCTCATTGGGCCTGATGACCAGCGTGCTGATCACCCCGGATGGCAAGACCATGGAAGCGGAGGCCGCGCACGGCACCGTGACGCGCCACTACCGCATGCACCAGCAGGGCAAGCCCACCAGCACCAACCCCATCGCGAGCATCTTCGCGTGGACGCGCGGCCTGGCCTTCCGCGGCAAGCTCGATGGCAACCAGGCCCTCATCGACTTCTGCACGAAACTCGAGAACGTGTGCATCCGCACCGTGGAGAGCGGCAAGATGACCAAGGACCTCGCGGTGTGCATCCACGGTGAGAAGGTGGGGCCCGAGCACTACCTCACTACCGAGAAGTTCATGGAGGCCCTGCGCGAGGGCATCGAGCGGGCGTAAGCCTGCCTTCGCCATCTTCGGCCATGCCTTTCCCTGGCATGACCTTCCGCCGCTGGTGCCTCCTGCCCGCTGCTGCCGTGCTGGCGCTTGCCGCATGGTTCGGAACAGGCTACTCCTCTGAGGATGAGTTCCAGCATGTGATCCTGCTGGCCGAGCAACTGCGCGGCCACGCGGACGCGGCATCCCTGCCGATCGACTACCATCAGGGCTGGCGCAGCATGACGCTTCCCTTGATCGCAGCGGGCGTCTTCGAGGCCGCCGGACTTTCCGGCGTCACCAGCCCCTTCACCCTCACCCTGCTGCTCCGGTTGCTCACGGCGGCGTTGGCGCTGTGGGCGGTGGGAGGCTTCGTCAGGGCGGTGCTCCCCTCGGTGCGCGAGGAGAACCGGCAGGCTTTCATCCTCCTTTCCTGGTTCCTGTGGTTCGTGCCCGTGCTGCACGTGCGCTTCAGCGGCGAGGCCTGGAGCGGGATGCTCTTCCTCCGCGGGCTCACGCTGCTGCTCGATGCGCGCCGGCCGGAGGCCATCGGAGCGTGGTGGGCTGCTGCGCTGCTTGTGCGGCCAGCGGCAGCGATCCTGCCCTTCGGTGCGTTGCTCTGGCTGCTGGTGGTGAGACACGAGCCCTGGAAGCGCATCGGTGGCATGGCCATCGGCGCATTGGCCTTCCTCGCCGTGGGCATCGCCGCCGATTCGCTCGCTTACGGCCGCATCACCTTCACCCTGTGGAACTACGCGAGCGCCGCCCTCACCGGCGAGGAGGCGCACCGGTTCACCGCGCTGCCGTGGCACCAACACCTGCTCTTCGGGCTGAAGTACGCCGCATTGCCCATCGGCGCGGCGCTGCTCGCTGCCGCGGCGGCCCTGCTCGCACTGAAGCCGCGCCACCCGGTGCTCTGGCTGCTCCTCCCCTTCCTGCTCGCGCACAGCCTGCTGCCGAACAAGGAGCCCTGCTTCCTCATCCCGCTGGCGCCGCTGATGCCTTGGCTGC
>DDRC01000205.1:7973-10516 GCA_002342985.1 Flavobacteriales bacterium UBA2426 | reverse complement strand
GATGTCGGTGAAGATGCTGCCGTAATTGCCGCAGGTGGTGCCGTAGCCGCCTTGCGTGTGCACCAGCTGGCCGGCGCCGTTGTTGATGAAGGCCACATTCGCATCCACATCGTGGCAGACGAAGGCGTCGAGGTGGCCGTCGAGATTGATGTCGACGAAGTTGGTGCGCTGGCTGAAGATGTATTGCGTCGGGCTGAACTGCGTGTAGGCGGAACCATCGGCGTTGGCGGTCATGAAGGTGGCGCCGCTGCCGCCGCCGTAGAGCAGGTCGCGGTGGCCGTTGCTGTCCCAGTCGCCCACGGCGAAGCTCCACGATGCGGTGTTCGCGGCATTGGTGGTGGGGAAGGTGACGGTGGTATAGGCGGCATCCTCGCCCTGGTAGGCCACCTTGAAGCTGGCATAGCCGGGCATCACCGCGTCGTCACGGCCATCGTTGTTCATGTCCACGGCACCTTGGATGCCGCTGGCGTTGGGGATGATGACATTGGTGAAGGTGATGAGCGCAGGTGGGGGCGGGGGAGGCGGCTGCACCAGCGTGAGGTTGAACGCGAAGGGAGCCGTGGAGTACCGGTTGTCGAAGGCGATGGTGTAGGTGGTGCCCGCAGTCACCGCCCAGGTGGCCATGGCCGTGAGGCTTCCACCGCCATCGTCGTCCCAGGCCACGCAGGTGAGGGCATCGCAGGTGCCGGTGTAGACGCTCACGCGCGTGTCGTTGACCGGATAGCCGGGTATGTTGGTCGTGATCCGCACGCTGGTGTCCATGGTGGCGGTGTACCGGAACCACGCGGCGTTGGCGCCATTGGTGCCGCCGCCGCAATAGGTGTTCGGGTCGCCCTGCACCGGGCCCACGTTGGTGACGCCCAAAATGACGGATGGGGCGGTGGCGCAAGTGCCCTGCTGGGCGGCGGTGGGAAGTGCGGCCAGCAGGGCGCTGGCGGCGAAGAATCGCTTCATGGGATGCCGGCACCGGCATGAGGCCGTGCCGAGGGAGTGACGCCAGCAAGGCCGGAAAGGTTGCCAATGGCCCGACGGAGAGATGAACGGCGCGGATGGCGGAGAAGCACAGGTGTCGGCAACGCCCCTCAGTAGGCTGAGAGCCGTTCCACCGACGCCTTCAACCTTCCCTTCGGCAGGAAACCCTGCTCCAGCGGGATGGCGAAGGGCACCGGGGTATCCCAGCTGGCTACGCGGACGATCGGCGCATCCAGGTGCTCGAAGGCATGCTCGGCGATGATGGCCGCCAGCTCACCGCCGAAGCCGGCGGTCAGCGTGTCCTCGTGCAGCAGCAGCACCTTGCCGGTCTTCTTCACGCTGGCCAGGATGGTCTCCACGTCCAGCGGCACTAGGGTGCGCAGGTCGATGATGTCGATGTCGATGCCGGTCTCCCGCTGCACATCGGTGGCCCAATGCACGCCCATGCCGTAGGTGATGATGCTCATCGCCGACCCTTCGCGCACCACGCGGGCCTTGCCGAAGGGGATGCCGTATGGCTGCTCGGGCACCGGTCCGTTGATGCTGCGGTACATGGCCTTGTGCTCGAAGAACATCACCGGGTTGGGGTCCTCGAAGGCCGTCATCAGCAGGCCCTTGGCATCGTAGGGGTTGCTGGGGAACACCACCTTCAGCCCCGGCGTCTTCACGAACCACATCTCGTTGCTCTGGCTGTGGAAGGGGCCCGCGCCCACGCCCGCGCCGCTGGGCATCCGCACCACCACGTCGGCGTGCTGGCCCCAGCGGTAGTGCATCTTCGCCAGGTTGTTGCAGATCTGGGTGATGCCCTCGCTCACGAAGTCGGCGAACTGCATCTCCATCATGGCCTTCATGCCCTTGATGCTCAAGCCCAGCGAAGCTCCGAGGATGGCGCTCTCGCACAGCGGCGTGTTCCGCACCCGCTCTTTGCCGAACTGCTCCACGAAGCCCTCGGTGATCTTGAAGGCCCCGCCGTATTCGGCGATGTCCTGCCCCATCAGCACCAGCCCCGGGTGGCGCTCCATGCTCTGGCGCAGACCTTCCTGGATGGCGTCGATCATGCGTTTCTCGGGGGCGCCGCTTGCGGCGGGTTCTGCTGGCAGCGCAGCAGGTCGACGCGATGCGTCGACGCTACTGGTGCCACGACCTATGTCCGCATACACGTCCGCATGTTCCCGTTCCGCATCGGGCACGGGTTCCGGCTCCTCGAACGCGTGCTTCAGGTCGGCCTCGATGCCGTCTTTCAGGCGGGCGCGGATCGCATCGCGCTGCGCGATGGTGAGCACGCCCGTCTTCAGCAGCCAGGCCTCATAGTTGGCCACGGGGTCCTTCTTGCCCCACTCCTCGAAGAGCTCCTTGGGCACGTACTTGGTGCCGCTCGCCTCCTCATGGCCGCGCATGCGGAAGGTGATGCACTCCACCAGGATGGGCCTGGGGTTCTCGCGCACGCTGTCGGCCAGGCGGGCCAGCGTTTCCTGCACTTCCAGGATGTTGTTGCCCGCGATCTGCACGCCCTCTATGCCGTAGCCCACGGCCTTGTCCACGAAGCTCTTCATACGGAACTGCTCGCTGCT
>DDRC01000205.1:4193-7771 GCA_002342985.1 Flavobacteriales bacterium UBA2426 | reverse complement strand
TTCACGCTCTCGTGGAAGTCGCCCTCGCTGGTGGCGCCATCGCCGGTGAAGACGATGGTGCAGCGGCTCTCCTTCTTCAGCTTGTGGGCCAGCGCAATGCCGTCGGCGATGCCCATCTGGGGGCCCAGGTGGCTGATCATGCCCACCACTTTGTGCTCCTGGCTGCCGAAGTGGAAGCTGCGCTCGCGGCCCTTGCTGTAGCCGGTGGCCTTGCCCTGCCACTGCGCAAAGAGCTTGCGGAAGGGCATGCCGCGCGTGGTGAATACGCCCAGGTTGCGGTGCATGGGCAGGATGTATTCGTCGTCGCGCAGGGCCATGGCGGCCCCCACGGCGATGGCCTCCTGGCCGATGCCGCTGAACCACTTGCTGATCTTGCCCTGCCGCAGCAGGCTCAGCATCTTCTCCTCGATGATGCGGGGGAAGACGAGCTTCTCGTAGGTCTCGATGAGGAAGGCGTCGCTGCGGGTGCCGCGCTCGAACCGGAGCTGGCGGTCTTCGATGGTGGTCGGGGCCATGGATGGGGGATGCGGGGGCAAAGGTATCCGGAGGCCGAGAGCTTGAGGGGCCGTGGCCAGTAGCAGGGCGCCGGCCGGGCTGTCCGCTGTGGTGGCCTTCGCCGGTGCCGCGGCTGGCGCGCTGCGGGGGCTTCCTCCGGTCGCCTCCTCGCTGCTGCCACCCGCAGGGCCCGGCGTGCGGCCAGCCGCCGCTGCCATCCCTGGCGCATCGCCGGGCGCCGTTACTTCGTCAGCCCGCCGCCATGCCGTCCAGCACCATCGCCATCGTGGCGCCCTGCTTCAACGAGGGCGAGGTGGCCGTGCGCTTCCTCCAGGAGCTGGAGGGGGTGCTGGCCGCGCTGCCGTACGCCTTCGCCGTGGTGATGGTGGACGATGGCAGCACCGACGGCACCGCCGCACGCCTCGGCGCCTACGCCCCGGCCGCCCCCAACGTGCGGCTGCATGCGCTGGCGCTGCCGTGCAACCTGGGCCATCAGGCGGCCATCCACCAGGGACTGCTGTTCGCGGCCGGGCTCCCGGCCGACCGCTTCATCGTCATGGACAGCGATGGCGAGGACGATCCGGCGGCCCTCGCCGAGCTGCTGTCCCTGCAGGATTGCGCCATCGCCTTCGTGGGACGCGGACGGCGCTCCGAGTCCATCGGCTTCCGCCTGGGCTACCTCGGCTATCGGGCGCTCTTCCGCGTGGTGGTGGGGCGCGGCATCAGCTTCGGCAACTACAGCATCATCGACCGCCGCGCGCTCGACGCCGTGCTGCTGCGCTCCTTCACCCATTATGCGGCCTTCCTCAGCCGGCTCAAGCTGCCGCAGCGCGTCATCGTCCGCGACCGCCGCCCGCGCATCGATGGGCGGTCGCGCATGGGCTGGCGCAGCCTCAGCATGCACGCCTTCGGCTCGCTCGTGGAATACAGCGAGGAGGTGCTGGCCTTCATGCTGCGCGCCTTCGTGGCGCTGGCCGTGGTGCTCCTGCTCAGCGTGCTGGCCATCGTGGGCATCAGGCTGTTCACCGGCCTGGCCATCCCCGGCTGGGCCAGCGTGCTCTCCGCATCGCTGTTCAACGGCATGCTCCTCTGCCTGGGCTTCTTCGCCATCGGCCTGCTGCTGGTGAACGCGGCCCGTCGCCGCGAGCCCCTGGGCCGCATCTACACCGTGCTGTCCCGCCCATGACCTATCCGGGGCTCGAACTGGAGCTCTTCCGCCAGGCGCACCACTGGAAGCGCCGCTTCAGCGGCCTGCTGCGGCCCTGCCTGCACGGGCGCGTGCTCGATGCGGGCTGCGGCATCGGTGCCAACGCGCCGTACCTGGTGCATCAAGGCGTCAGCGCATACACCTTCCTCGATCCCGACCGCGCCCTCCTCGATCGCGTGCCCTCCTTCGCGGAGCATCCCGTCCTGGCCCGGGCCCGGCGCATCCAGGGCACCACCGCCGACCTCGCCGGCGAGCGCTTCGATGCCATTCTCTACCTCGATGTGCTCGAGCACATACCCGATGGCCGCGCCGAGCTCCAGCGCGCCTTCGGGCTGCTTGAGCCTGGCGGCCACCTGCTGGTGCTGGTGCCGGCCTTCCCCTTCCTCTACAGCCCCTTCGATGCCGCCATCGGCCATCACCGCCGCTACACCAAGGCCATGCTGCGCGCGGAGCTGCCGCCTGCCGTGGAGGTGAAGCTGCTGCGCTACCTCGATGCCCCGGGCATGCTGCTCTCGCTCGGCAACCGCCTCCTGATGCGCAGCGCCATGCCCACCGCAGCGCAGGTGCGCTTCTGGGACCGCTGCATCGTGCCGCTGGGGCGCTGGGCGGACCCGCTGGTGGGCCACGCCTTCGGGCGGTCGCTGCTGGGCATCTTCCGCAAGCCTTTGCGCTGAGCCGTGCCTCCATGGCCCGGCACCTACATTCGGCGGCCATGCCCGGTGCGCGCCTCCTCCTCGAGCGCTTGATGCTGGCTGCGCTGCTGGCCCTTGCCCTGGGCCACGGCTGGCTGCGGCTGCAGCTGGTGCCCGACCTGCGTGTCGATCTGGGCGGGGCGGAGCTGAATGCCGTGTATGGCATGCAGAAGCTGCTGCTCGGCCGTCCGCTCTACACCGATCCCGAGCAGCCGCCTTTCGAGGTGGTGCAGTACACGCCGCTGTTCCATGCCCTTGCCGCGGCGACGGCGCGGGCGGTGGGCGCGGAGCCGCAGGATACGGTGCTGCTCTTCCGTGTCGGGCGTGCGGTGGCGCTCGTCCTGAACCTCCTCACCGCCGCACTGGTCCTCAGCCTCTGCATCCGCTTGGGCGCCCGGCCCGCCACGGCCCTCGCGGGGGCCTGCATCGCATTCATGGCCTTCACCGAGCACTACTACGGCCGGCCCGATGCGCTGGCCACCCTGCTGGTGGTGGCCCTGGTGCACGCCCTCGCGCGCCCGCAGCGCACGGCCTCGTGGGGCTGGCCGTGGGCCGCCGGCCTGACGCTCGTCGGGGTCGCCGCGGTGCTCGCCAAGCAGACCGCGGCCGTTGCGCTGCTCATGGTGGCAACCGACCGGCTGCTGGCCGGCGATCGCCGGGGCCTGGCGCGGTTCGCCTTCGCGGCCCTGGTCATCGCACTGCTCGCGGCAGGCCTGCTCCTGGCCTGTTGGCCGGTGCATGCACTATGGCAGAACCTGGTGCAGGCCTCGCGCAACGGCATCGACCCCACGCTGTTCATGGAGCTGTTCGACAAGGGCATCTTCAAGTACCACGCGGGCTGGCTGCTGCTCATCGCGGGCGGCGCCGGGCTCGTGCTCCGGCGGCGCCACGGGCCAGGGGCCACCGTCGTTGCAGCAGGGGCCGTTGCCCTGCTGAGCGGCCTGCTCTTCGGATTGAAGCGGGGCAGCGGCCTCAACTACCTGGTGGAGGCCGAGATCCTGGCGGCAGCGGTGGGGCTGGCCTGGCTGCCGGCCTGCGCAGGACGGTGGGGTGCTGCGCTGCGCACCGGGGTGCTCGCCTATGGCCTGCTCTTCGGCGTGCATCGCACACGGCTGCTGCAGGGGCGGTGGGGCGATGAAGCGCTGCGCGCTGCGCACGCGGCAGACTGGCATGCGGGCCATGCC
>DDRC01000205.1:0-4134 GCA_002342985.1 Flavobacteriales bacterium UBA2426 | reverse complement strand
AGACTGGCATGCGGACCATGCCATCCTGGGGGCCATGCAAGCCGAAGGCCTCACCCGGAGCGACCGCGTCTTCATCACCTACCGGGGCCACTTGGAGCTCCTGCTCAACGGGCTGGGCCAGCTGCCGCAGAAGGACATCGTGGAATGGAGCCTGTCGCCGCCGTTCGACCTGGGCGCGCTGCAGGCGCTCTTCCGGGACGGTGGCATCCGGTACGTGGTGGCCGACCGCCGATTGCAATCGCTTCCCTTGCTGGGGCAGGAGCATCCCGTGGTGCACCTGTTCGAGGCGGAGGGCCGGCACGTGCATGCCGTGCCGGCGCACTGAGCGTTGCGCATCTTTGGCGCCGTGCGCATCCGGGGACCGCTCACCGTGCTGCTGACGCGCCTGGCGGCCGTGGCGGTCGTCTACACGCTGCTCCGCTTCGCCTTCGTCCTGCTCAACAAGGGGGAGTTCCCGGCGGTGCCCTTTGGCACCTACATCATGGGCATCCGGTTCGACCTCAGCGCCATCGCGTGGGTCAATCTGCCCTGGGTCCTGCTCAGCATGGCAGCGGTGGGTGAGCGCGGACGCTGGGCGCAGCCGAAGCGCTGGCTCTACCTCATCGGCAATGCGGTGGCGCTCTTCTTCGCCTGCACCGACCTCGAGTACTACCGCTTCACCCTCAAGCGCAGCACGGCCGACCTGTTCGGGATCATGGCCGGCGGCGGTGACACGCTGAGCCTCGCCCCCGTCTTCGTGCGCGACTTCTGGTACGTGGTGCTCATCTACATCGCCTGCATCTGGGCCCTGGCCTGGGCATACGGCAGGGCGGCCCGGCTGGCGTCCGGCGATCCCCAGCCTGTCTGGCGGCGCGTGGCCTGGCGCGCGGCCGCCGTGGCGATCATCGCCGTGGCCTCGCGCGGCGGGCTCCAGCTCATCCCGCTCAATGTGATGAATGCCGCCGACCACGCCGAGCCGGAGCACGTGCCGGTGGTGCTGAACACGCCTTTCACCATGCTGATGAGCCTGGGCAAGCCGGTGCTGCCGGAGAGGATCTTCCTGCCGCAGGAGGAGGCCGACCGGCTCTGGCCCGTGGAGCACGCCTACGCGGAGGGTCCCCTGCACGGCATCGCTGCGCGCGCGCTGGCCGGCGACAGCGGCATGGCGCTGCAGCGGCCCAATGTGGTGGTCATCATCCTCGAGAGCTTCTCCTCGGTCTATAGCGGACGCCTCAACGGCGGTGCGGGCTACATGCCCTTCCTCGATTCGCTGATGGGAGAGGGGCTGTGCTTCGCACGGGCTTACGCGAACGGGCGCCGCAGCGTGGACGGCATCCCGGCCATCCTGGCGTCGATGCCCGAGCTCATGGATGAGGCCTTCGTGCATTCGCCCTACGCGCAGTCGAGGTTCACCTCGCTGGCCGGCGTGCTGAAGGAGGAGGGCTATGCCACGAGCTTCTTCCACGGCGGGCGCAACGGCACCATGGGCTTCGATGCCTTCAGCCGCAGCGCAGGCTTCGACCGTTACATCGGGCTCAACGAATACCCCGGACCGGAATCCGACCATGACGGCACCTGGGGCATCCGCGACAAGCCCTTCCTGCGGCACTTCATCGATCGGCTCGGCCGGGAACCCGAGCCCTTCATGGGGACCGTCTTCACGCTGAGCTCGCACCATCCCTATGAGCTGCCCTCCGGGGATGCGCAGCGCTTCGCCGGCGGTACGCATCCCATCCATCCCGCGCTGCGGTATGCGGACGATGCGCTGCGCGGCTTCTTCCGGGAGGCGGCGCGCCAGCCGTGGTTCAGCCGCACGCTCTTCGTGGTCACGGCGGACCACACCGCGGACATCGAGCGCACCGGTCAGCACTACAGCGCTGCGGTGGATTACTGGGTGCCCCTGGTCTACTACATGCCGGGCGCCTTGGAGCCCGCGGTGGTGGACCATGTGACGCAGCAGATCGATGTGATGCCCACGGTGCTCGACCTGCTCGGCCACACCGGCCGCTTCTTCAGCTTCGGGAGCAGCGCGGTGCGGCGCGAGCGGCAGCCGCTGGCCATCGTGCGCGTGATGGGCGGATACATGGCCATGCACGACGGCGGGGTGCTGCATTTCAAGGGCGATCCGCACCGGATGAAGGGCATGGACCTCCGTGACAGCACCGTCGCCACCATGCATGCCGCGGTGCAGCAGTTCAACCGGCGCATGCGCATGAACCAGCTCACCGTGCCATGAAGGTGATGCTCGTGATCAATCCGATGAGCGGCCGGCACCTCGCGCCGCGCGTGCAGGGGCTTGCGGAGGAGCGCGCCCGTTCGCACGGCGCCGAGCTGGAGGTCCGCACCGTCCAGGGCCCGGGCGATGGCACCCGCTTCGCGCAGGAGGCCGTGAGCCGCGGATTCGACCGGGTGATCAGCGCCGGCGGCGACGGCACGCTCAATGCGGTGGCATGCGGCCTGGTGGGCACCCGGGTGCCCGTGGCGGTGATCGGCCTGGGCAGCGGGAACGGATACGTCCGCTCCCTCGAGTTGCCGCGGGATCCGCAGAGGGCGATGGAGCTGGCCCTGACCGGGGAAGCCCGGCCGGTGGACGTGTGCTACCTGAACGACCGGCTGTTCGTCGGCACCGCCGGCATCGGGTTCGATGCCCGGGTGGCGGCAGCGTTCGAGCGCAGCTCGCGCGGCGCCTGGAACTATGCCCGCATCATCCTGCGCGAGGTCTTCAGCGCCCAGCCCATGCGGGTGGTGGTGAAGGCGAACCACGAGACCATCGAGGAGCAGGTCCTCATGCTCGTCTTCGCCAATTCGCGGGAGTTCGGGAACGGTGCGCTCATCTCGCCCGGCTCGCGGGTGGACGATGGCATGGCCGAGCTCCGCCTCGTGCGCAAGCCGCCATTCCCGGCGCTGCTCAAGGCCTTCTTCCAGCTCTATGCGGGCAGCGTGGACCGGAGCCCATACCTCCGATCCATCCCGGCGCGCGAGGCCATGGTGCATCAAGCGGGCGTGCTGGCGCACCTCGATGGCGAGAGCGTGGAGGTGGGGCATGAGTTGCGCTTCAGGCTCGAGCCCAAGCGCCTCTGGGTGGTCCGCTAGCGGCTGGGGGCGAAGCGCTTGGGAATGCAACCGCCGGTACCGGAAGGGCGCACTCCGGTGCCCGCGCTACAGGGATCCGGGTATCTTTCCCGCTCATCCCTCCCCATGAAACGATTCCTCCTCTCGCTGCTGGCGCTCGGAACCGCTGCAACGGCCCTGCGCGCGCAGTCCTCCTGCATGACGGCACAGTCCATCACGCTGGGCACCTACACCGTGGCCCCGCTCACCGGTGCGCCCCCCACCGCGTATTGCGTGGGCGGTGGCTCGCCCAGCTATGGCGCTTGGTTCAGGTTCACCGCCGCCAATGACACCATGCTGCGCCTGAGCACCTATGTGGAGGGCTACCCCACGGTGGATACCCGCTTCCATGTCTACTCGGGGTCCTGCGTCGCCCTCACCTGCGTGGCGGGCGACGATGACACCGGCCCCGGCTACTCCAGCATCGCCAATTTCGAAGTGGAGGCAGGGGTCACCTACACCATCGCCTTCGATAGCTATTGGACGGCCAACGGATTCACCTTCCAGCTCTCCGAGCTGTTCGTGCCGCCCCCGCCGGAGGGCATGGTCACCTTCACGGCCGTATCCATCCCGGGCTCGGGTGCCATCATGGGCGCCGTGGACATGAATGACGATGGCCGCGACGATGCCGTGGCACCAGGGTACACCAGCTTCACCGTGAGCCACCAGCAGCCGGGAGGCGGCTTCACCCCCACCACCTATCCGACCACCGCTGCGGACAACACGGCGTCGTGGAGCTTCGCCGTGGGCGACTGGGACAGCAACGGCCACCGCGATCTGCTCTACGGCGGCGGAAGCGGCGCCACCTTCATGAAGGCGAATGCGGACGGCACGGCCTACACCGAGATCTCCTTCCCGGAGTACATCTTCAGCCAGCGCACCAACTTCGTCGACATCAATCTCGATGGCCACCTCGACGCCTTCGTATGCCACGATGTGGATGCGAACGTGGCCTTCATCAATGACGGCCTCGGTAACCTCACCTTCATCCAGGGCGGCTACGGCACCACCTGCGGCAACTACGGCAGCATCTTCACCGACATC
>DDRC01000175.1:2539-8659 GCA_002342985.1 Flavobacteriales bacterium UBA2426 | reverse complement strand
GGAGGTCTGCACCGGCCGCACCGGGCATGCCGAGGTCGCACGGATCGTCTTCGACCCTTCCGTGGTGAGCCTCGACGAGATCCTGGAGGTATTCTGGCAGACGCATGATCCCACCACGCTCAACAGGCAGGGAGCCGATGTGGGCACGCAGTACCGCTCGGCCATCTTCTGGCATAGCGAGGCCCAGCGGGACCTTGCGGAGTCGGACAAGCGGAAGCTCGACGCGAGCGGCGCATTCCCCGCGCCGATCGTCACCGAGGTCACGAAGGCATCAGCGTTCTACGAGGCGGAGGATTACCACCAGGACTACTATGCCCAGAACCCCGGCCAAGGGTACTGCCAGATGGTTATCAGGCCCAAGCTCGAGAAGTTCCGTAAGGTGTTCGCCGAAAAGCTGAAGCGCTGATCCGTGACCCCGGTCACCCCCCGTGCGGGGCAGCACGGCTAGCTTTGCATCATGGCTGAACGGAGCAAGGCATACAGCATCTTCAGGTACAAATGCCCGCATTGCCACGAAGGGGATTTCTATGTGGATGCGAATCCGTACCACCTCTCCACGGTAGGGGATGTGCTGGAGAAATGCCCGGCATGCGACCGGAAATACACGCCTGAGCCGGGGTTCTATTATGGCGGCATGTATGTGGCGTACGCACTGGCGGTTGCCTTGGGCACCTCCGTCTATGTGGCGACCATTGTCCTGTGGCCGGGTGCGCCGGTTGCCGTAAGGGCGGCGCTGGTCGTAGGAGGGCTGGTAGCGCTGGCTCCTTGGCTCTATGCGATCAGCAAGACGCTCTGGGCGAACCTCTTCATGCACTACAAGGGCACCGCACCCACGGAGAAGGAGCTTCGGCAGGCCGCGCAGCGTGCCAACGCGACTCAAGGCTCCGCTACTGCGGCGTCTCGATGATCTCACCGCCCGCTCCGGGGTCGATGTAGTCGTTGATCAGGAAGACCACTTGGTCAGGCACTTTGTCGGAGTGCGCCCCGACGTCGCTGTACTCGCTCACCTCGCCCACCAGGTCCATGATGCGGTCGGAGGGCAGGCGCTCGCTGAGGGGAGGCCCCATTTCGGTCTGGCGGTTCTGCCATTCCACCATTACCAGATACCGCGGGTACTTCATCCCATCGCGCATGCGCTTGAAGAAGTCGCGCTTGTCGTGGATGCCCACGAAGCGATGGACGATGAGGGCCATGTCGGCCTCCGCGTTGCGGATGCCGGGGTCACCCACAGGCACCACCCGCACCTGCAGGCGGTCGTCACCCAGGCTGCGGCGCTTCTTCTCCGCCTCGATCCGTTCTGCTTGGCCGGCATCGTTGACGACGGCGATGACGTTGGCACCGGCCTCGATGAGCTTGAAGGTGAAGTAGCCGTCGTCCGCGAAGAGGTCGGCCACGGTCATGTGGGCGATGTTGACCATCAGGCCCAGGATCACCTCCGGCTTCTGCCAACGGTCGCGTTCTGAAGCCGCAGAGGCGGTTGCGGCGCCGCCCCCGGTCCCGGCTCCTGGGTCCGCTTGTGCGGGTTGTTCGGGTCCAGGGCCGCCGCAAGAAAGCAGGATCAGGGCGGGCAGGGCGTTGAGAAGGTGGCGCATGCGCATCGGCTTGGGCCGCCAAAATACCATGGTGCGCGGCTTGGGGCCGCAACCCCTTGCTGCGGCTACCTTCGCCGCGCAACCCGTTTCCAGGCTATGCCCGGTATCGACTCGGAGCTCCAAAGCCGCTTCTCCAGCGAACAGCAGAAGGCGATGCTCAACGTGCTCTTCACGGCCAACTGGCTGAGGGCCATGCAGGTGGCGGTGTTCAAGCCCTTCGGTCTTAGTCCGCAGCAGTACAATATCCTCCGGATCCTGCGGGGTGCGACGGCATCCTCTTACTCGGTTGACTCCGACGGCGGGCGCATGAAGATGCAGGCCGTGAAGGAGCGCATGATCGATCGGGCGCCCAATGCTACGCGGCTCACAGACAAGCTCATCGCCAAGGGGCTGGTCATCCGGGAGCGGTGCGATGTGGACCGCCGCGTGGTGTACGTGCGGATCAGTCCGAAGGGGCTCGAACTCCTCAAACGCCTGGATGAGGTGAACCGCACGAAGCTGGATCCCGTCCTCGAAGGGCTCGGCAGCGAGGATGCGCACCGGATCAACCGGATCCTCGACGGCTGGCGCGGCTGAGCCCGCCCCTCAACGCTTGCGTTCGGCCTGAAGCGTGCGCTCCCACAGGAGTCCGCCTGTCTGGTCGAACACCCGCATGGTGAGCTGCCGTTCCTTCCGCGGGCCGGCAAAGGTGAGCGTGGCGAAATTCCGCTGTTCCACCAGCGTACCCTCCACCCGGTTCGCATTGGGCGTCTTGGCGGTATAGGTGCCGGAGGTGAGCGGCGATACGGTGAGGTCGTGCACCACCCGTCCATCGGCCAGGGACAAGGCGCTCAGTTCGGTGAAGTGCCGGTCGCCCGTGAGGAACACGACCCCGGTGATTCCCTCTTCCTCGATCCGGCGCAGCAGCTCGCCGCGTTCTCCGGCGATGGTGGCGTAGTTCTCGTATTCAGCGGCAGTGCTCAGCACCTGGCTGCCCACGGCAACGAGCTTGAAGGGCGCATCGCTGTACTTGAGGGCGCGGATGAGCCAGTCGAGCTGGGCGGCGCCGAGCAGGGCGGGCGCACCGGTCTTGGCATCGGCCGGCACGCGATACGTGCGGTCGTCGAGCAGGAAGAAATCGGCATCCCCGTGGCTGAAGGCCGTGATGGCCCCGGTAACGCCTGGTACGCCGCAGGTGGGGTTGGGCCAGAAGAGGTCGAACAGCTCCAGCGCCAGGGGGGCGTTCACCCAGCTGCCATCGCCATCGTTGGGCCCGAAGTCATGGTCATCCCAGATGGCGTAATGGTGCGTTGAGCGCAGCAGCCGCTGCAGTTCGGGCAACGACCGGGTGTGGGTGTAGCGGTGCAGGTAGCCTGTGCGCGACCCCCAGTCCGGCTCGCGCAGGTAGATGTTGTCGCCGAGCCACAGCATCAGGTCAGGCTGCTTGCCGGCGATGGCGTCGAAGATGCCGTAGCCGTCCCCATAGGCCCGGCCGGGGCGGTCGTACGCGGGCTCGTTGACGTAGGCGCAGCTGCCCAGCGCCACGCAGAAGGAGGGCGGGTCCGTCCGGTGCTTCCAGAGGGACTGCGTGCGGAAGGTGAGGGGCTGGCCCACATCCACGGGCCGGCCGTTCACCACGGGCCGGTACCCATAGGTGGTGCCGGGCACCACCTGGTCCATGACGAAGTCCATGGCGTGCGCCAGGCGGGCCTCCGAATCCTGAATGGGCGTGCGGAGGATGCTGTCGGGCCGGTCGATGGCCCAGTACTCCAGCCGCGCCGAGCAAGGGCCGAGGCATTGCATCCAGATGGTGGCCTCCAGGAAGTCGCTGTGGCCGGGCATGGGGCCATTGACCAGCGGCTGGCACACCGCCAGTGAAGGCATAAGCAGAAGGGTAAGGTGCAGTCGGCGCATGGGATGGGAGAGGCGGGCAAGTTACCCCCGGCCCATCCGATCGGCGCGCGCCTCAGCCCTTGCGGAACCAGCGGAGGATCCCGGGCCGCTTCGGCTCTTCCGCCTTCTTCGGAGCGGTGCGCTTGTCATCTTCATCGAAGAGCTCGCGCGTGAGCTTGGCATAATCGGGCTTGGCAGCGCTCTGCTGGTGCCGGGGCTGTCCCTGGTCGGGCCGGGGACGCTCCTCACGGCGCGGCCGGTCCTGCTGCGGGCGTGCCGCGCGCTGCGGCTTCTCCGCGCGCTGCTGGGGGCGGGCGCCGTGCTGCTCGCGCGGTTTCCCCTCGGCGGCCGGCCGGTTCTGTTGCGCCGGGCGCTGCTCCCGTTGCGGGCTGCCCTCCTGCGGGCGGCCATCGCGCTGGGTCCGCTGCTGGCTATTGCGCTGCTGCCGGCCCTGCCGCTGCTGCTGGCCGCGCCCTTGGCCGCGCGGTTGTCGCGGCTCGCGCACCTCGGGCTCCGCCTTCTTGGGTCCGCCGGTCATCACGTACGGGTGGTCGGGAACCACGGGGATCTCCCGGCGGATGAGCTTCTGGATGTCACGCAGGTACTCCTTCTCCTCATGGTCGCAGAAGGAGAGCGCCTTGCCGCTGGCACCGGCACGGCCGGTGCGACCGATGCGGTGCACGTAGGTCTCGGGCACGTTCGGCAGGTCGAAGTTGATCACGTGCGTGAGGCCGTCGATGTCGATGCCACGGGCCGCGATGTCAGTGGCCACGAGCGCACGGAGCTTGCCCTCCTTGAAGCCCTTGAGCGCATTCTGACGTGCGCTCTGGCTCTTGTTGCCATGGATGGCCTCCGCCGCGAAGCCTGCCTGGGTGAGCACCTTGGCCACCTTGTTGGCGCCGTGCTTGGTGCGCGTGAACACCAAGGCTTCGCGGATGGCCTCGCCCTGCAGCAGGTGCACGAGCAGCTTGTTCTTGTCCGTGCGGTCAACGAAGAAGATGGACTGGTCGATGGTATCCGCGGTGCTGCTCACCGGTGCCACCTCCACCTTCACGGGATCGGTGAGGATGCTGTGGGCGAGTTTGGCGATTTCCGTGGGCATGGTGGCGCTGAAGAGCAGCGTCTGCCGCTTGGGGGGCAGCTTGGCGATCACCTTCTTCACGTCGTGGATGAACCCCATGTCGAGCATCCGGTCCGCCTCGTCAAGGACGAAGACCTCTAGGCCCCGCAGGTCCACATAGCCCTGGCCCATGAGGTCGAGCAGTCGCCCGGGCGTGGCCACCAGGATGTCCATTCCACGGGTAAGGGCATCGGTCTGGGGCTTCTGGCCCACGCCGCCGAAGATCACCGTGTGCCGCAGCTGCAGGTTGCGCCCGTATGCGGCGAAGCTCTCGCCGATCTGGATGGCCAATTCCCGGGTGGGGGTGAGGATCAGGCATTTCACGGTCCGCTTG
Organism: Flavobacteriales bacterium UBA2426; assembly: GCA_002342985.1. Taxonomy (GTDB): domain Bacteria; phylum Bacteroidota; class Bacteroidia; order Flavobacteriales_F; family PHOS-HE28; genus PHOS-HE28. The sequence continues at coordinate 3,741 of DDRC01000175.1, read as the reverse complement.
CCGCCCGGCTGCTGGCGCTGGTGCAACTCCTGCAGGATGGGGATGGCGAATGCGGCGGTCTTGCCGGTGCCCGTCTGTGCGCAGCCCAGCAGGTCGCGTCCCTTGATCAGGTGCGGGATCGCCTGCTCCTGGATCGGGGTGGGGTGGGTGTAGCCTTCGCTCTGAAGGGCTTTGAGGATGGGCTCGATGAGCCCCAGTCGGTCGAACGTGGTACGTTCCATGCTTCGTGCGCCAGAAGCCCTGGCGCGGGTTGATTGCGGCGGGCTCAGGCCATTGTCCCTGGGCACACCTTGTTCAGATTCCTGGTCTGCCCCTTCAATCGGGTCCGGCGTCCAATGTTCCGCTGGGGATGGCGCCTGGACAGGACAACCGCGCTGAATGCGCGGGAGAAGCTGGGCGCTCGGGGCAAGTTCCGGTCCTTCCGGAACGGCGGCAAAGCTAGGGCGGACCCGGCCACGCTCGGCTTTTTTCTTTCAACCACCTGAGGAAGAGGCGATTGGTTCGTCTGCAGGGCCTTCGTTCAGCTGGATTCGGCTGCGCCGTGACGGGATTGACCGCTGCATTCCGTGCTTCCGTCGGGGTGCAGTGCGCAATGGTCGGAAGCGATTCCGCCTTCATCGAAACCTATCGGCTTCCCCTCCCGTTCCAAGGCCGCCCCAAACGCTACGGGCATTGATCATGGAACGCACGCTTACCTACCCGAAAGGCTCGATTCAGGCTCCGGAAACCCATTGCCGGCCCACGCATCGGCGGCTGCGGCCGCTCCTGGTGGGCCTGGCCTTCCTGCTGGCTGCAGCCGGAGCACAGGCGCAGGACGTCGTGGATAGGTTCAACCGGGCCAATAGCAACACCGTTGGCGGAGGGTGGACCGAGACGGAGACCGGCGCGGCCGGGGCATCCATCAACGGCAGCCGGTTGAGGCTGCAGCGAACGGGTTCGGGCAACAACCGCCAGTACGTGACGCAGAACACGCCGGGCAGCTACAGCACCACGCTCGACCAGAACAACTGCACCCTCACCTGGGCCTTCAGCTTCAGGCAGAGCGAGACCGAAACCGAACTGAGCGGCTTCGACCCCGGGGAGGACGGCATGGCCGTGGTGCTCGCGGGGTCCAATGCCAACCTCACCTTGGGCCAGGGCTATGCGGTGGTGCTCGGTGAAGGCGGCAATACGGACCGCGTTCGCCTGGTGCGCTACAACGG
>DDRC01000175.1:0-2391 GCA_002342985.1 Flavobacteriales bacterium UBA2426 | reverse complement strand
TGCCTCACCACCATCATCCAGGCCGGGAACTTCGATAACGACTACCTCGATGTGCGCGTGACCTACGTGCCGTCGACCAACACATGGAGCCTATTCTACCGCGACAACGGCAATACGCAGTTCGGTAACCCGCTTACAGCCGCCACCTCGGCCGGTTCCGCGGTCGACGCCACCTACACCGGCACAAGCCTGCCCGTGATCGGTTGCCTCTGGAACCACGACGGCGATTTCGCGGAGAGCGCCGTCTTCGACGATTTCCATGTGCCCGGCGGCTCCCCCACGGTGCCCACGATTACACCGCCCAGTGCGAGCATCTGCAATGGAGGTAACGTGGACCTGACGGCTTCAGCCTCGAGCGCCAGCACCGCACGCGTAACCTTTACCAGCACGGGGGGGCCAAGCACCGTGGGAGCGAGTGGCGCCAACGACGGCAGTGTCTACCCCTGGGCCGTGAGCGTGAGCGGCTTGCCGGCCAGCGGCGTAACCGTCGAGAGCGTGACCCTCAACGGCATCACCCACACCTACCCCGATGACCTTGATATCCTGCTGCAAGCGCCCACGGGAACCAACGTGATCCTGATGAGCGACGTGGGCGGAGATCCGAATATCACCGGGGTGAACGTGGTGCTCATGGACGGCGAGCCGGCGCTGCCCGATGCGTCGTCCATCGCTTCCGGTGTATACGCGCCGACCAATATCGGCACCCCTGACACCTGGCCGAATGCACCGGGCCCTGGCTCGTTCAACCAGTCCAACCCGACGCTCTCGCTGTTCACCGGCAATTTCAACGGCACGTGGAACCTGCTGATCCGCGATGATGCCAACGGCGACGGCGGCTCCGTGGGCAGCTGGAGCATCACCTTCACCTACACGCCGCAAGTCACGTTCACGTGGAGCCCGGCCACCGGACTCAGCGGGACCAGCGGAGCCACAGTCACGGCTTCTCCCACCAGCACGCAGACCTACACGGTGACCGCGGCTCACGCGGCCAACGGCTGCACGAGCTCGAACACGGTGGAGGTGACGGTGACGCCGCAGCCCACCGTGGCCAATGCCGGCGCCGACATGGATGCTTGCCTGCACGAAAGCACTGCGACGATGGCCGCCAACACGCCCACATCCGGTTCCGGCGCATGGACGCAGGTGAGCGGTCCGGTGTCCGCCAGCTTCGCCGATGCGGCGTCCCCTTCCACGGCCATCAGCGGGCTCACCGCCCCCGGGGCCTACGTGTTCCGTTGGACCATCACCAACGCACCGTGTACGGAGAGCTTTGACGAGGTGACGGTGAACGTGGCGATCTGCACCTACTACAGCCGTTCATCGGGCGCTGTCACGGATGCGATCTGGAGCCTCACCCCCAGCGGTGCGGCAGGTCCGGCCACCTTCTCTTCCATCACGGGCATGGTGGTGCAGGCCGGCCACACGGTGAATGCCGCGGCCGATGCCGATGTGCATGACCTCACCGTGGCGAACGGCGGCACACTCATCCTCAACGGCGGCGCCACGCTCACCGTGAACGGTGCAGCGGCGACCTTCAACGGAACGCTCACTGCGCAGGACAACAGCGAGCTGGCATTCGCCGGCAGCGGCGCCAAGACACTCACGCTGGCATCCTCCACGAGCTTCTGGGACCTGACGGTGGATGCGCCCGATGGACTGGACGTGAATGGCACCGTGGAGATGCGCGGCACCCTGCTGCTGGAGGATGGCGCCTTCGATTGCACGGGCAATCCGGTGATCATGCGCAGCACCGCCTCTTACACCGGTCGCCTGGGGCCCGTGGGCGGCACAGCGAGCTATACCGGACACATGCGCATGGAGCGGTACATCCCCGCAGGGGCCACGAACTGGCGCCTGCTCGGCAGCCCCATCCAGAGCCGCCGTGTGAACCACTGGATCGACGATTTCTACACCGCCGGCTTCCCCGGTTCGCACTTCCCCGGCTTCACGCAGAACGGCAACCCCTGGCCCAGCATCCGCTGGTACGATGAGACCAACACGGGCGCCAGCGTCAACAACGGAATGACCGGCGTGAGCAGCAACACGCAGCTCCTCACTCCCGGGCAGGGCTTCGCAGCCTGGTGCGGCGACAACCTGATCAGCACAGCGGCCTTCACCATCGACATCGAGAATCAGTCGCCGGTGATCGCGAGCACGCCCATCACGCTGCCGATGACCTACACCAATACGGGCAACCCGGCCGTGGATGGCTGGAACCTGGTGGCCAACCCGTTGCCCAGCCCCATCGCCTTCGACCAGATCGCCCGCGGCGCTGATGTCGCTGACTACGTCACCTTCTTCAACCCGGCAGCGGGCAACATGGCCACGTGGGACATCGACCTGAACGCCGGCACCAACGGCGGCACCAACACCATCCAGAGCATGCAGGGC
>DDRC01000180.1:6805-7700 GCA_002342985.1 Flavobacteriales bacterium UBA2426 | reverse complement strand
GCCCTTGGTGGCGTTGTAGGCGCGGATGCCGGTGACGATCGCGTCGTACTTCTTCAGCTCTTCCAAGGAGCGCTGTCCCCCGGAGCTCGTCGAAGGGTCGATGAACTCCACGATGACCCCGAGCTGCTCGAGGGCCTGCGGCACCTCATCGCCGGCGCCTTTCACGTAGCCCACGCGCTTGGCCGTGGTGGTCACATCCAGCGGCACCAGCTTCACCTCGGCGGGCGTGTAGTACACCTGCGGCATGATGTGCGGATAGTCGATCTCGTGCAGGGTGCGGTCAGCTATGCCCTTGGGACCGGTGAACGCGAACTTCACGGGGTCTGCTTGGGCGTAATCTCCGGGGATGACCTGGAAGGTGAAGGATCGACGCTCATTTCGCTTTTGAATGAGAACGACTTCCGATCGGATCTGTAGTGAAGGTTGTCGCGTTACCTGGGTCTCTCCAGCGAAGTTCCACCCTTGCGGAAGTATGGCCTCAAGTTCACCGGAGAGGCTGTCGGTGAGCGCTTCCACTTCCACGGTGATGGTCTGCGGACCGCCACGTGCAATGAGCACATCGCTCTTCGGGATCACCGAGGCCACGGGCGTGACGTACACCGGGCGGATGCGTTCACCGGCCACGCGGTCGACCCATTTGTAGGTGACCATCGGGGCAGAATTGAGAGGGACGCCTTCATAGGATAGACTCAACCGAGGAAAGCGTTGAGCATTCCATGTGGGGTTGCCGATTCGGGCATTATCATTGACCACGTGCAGCCCTCCGTGGGTGTTGTCAAGCCAATACGGGGATGTCACACTGCCTAATCGACAAGTGAGCGACTCCGACCATTGTTGATCGAAAAACGAGGGCACCTCATTCTTCCAACCATCACAATCGAAGCCTACTTCATAC
>DDRC01000180.1:0-6646 GCA_002342985.1 Flavobacteriales bacterium UBA2426 | reverse complement strand
ACTTCATACACGGCTGCTTTTCCTGGGCTGCGATTGATGACGCTCAGAGTGGTGGCGACGGAGTCACTGACAGAAACGTAAGGGCTAGCCGATAACGCTTCCGTTACGATACCGGTACAGGCTAAAGCAAGCGTGTTCAAGTCATTCAGCTTGTACCCGAATGGGCTATCGTGCACGACGCAATTGTGCATCGATTCATTGATCTTTTCGAGCTTCTGAATCGATCCGTATGGTCGAGCCGGTTGAAATGAACTAATGGTTTCTTGGATCGCATTAGTGATCGCACTCCCTCCTTTCACCCGTCCCCACGTCATGTCGATTCCCTCGAAGATGTCCGTCGTCTTGGGCCGGTCGCCTTTCACGAGCTTCAGGTACTCCAGCATCTCCCCCCGCGTTTCCGCCGCACCGAAGCCCTGGCTCTTGTGCATGCTGCGGCTGCGTCCGGCGATCTCGGTGTAGCTCAGGCCCAGCAGCGGGTCGTAGCCGCCCACGTCCACGGTGAACCAGTCGGGGTCGTTCTTCGCGATCTCGGCCAGGTCCTTCTTCCACCACGTGCTGCCGTTGAAGAAGAGGCGGCGCGGTTGCCACACCTCCAGCCCTTGCTCCAACTGCTCCGGAAAGGCCTTGGGGTCGCCGGCCAGGTCGAAGGCCTCCTCGGCGAGGATGGCGCTGGCCTCATGGTGGCCGTGCCCCGCACTGCGGTCGGGCGCGAAACGGGTGATGATGATGTCCGGCCGGAACATCCGGATCACGCGCACCACATCGCTCAGCACCTCCTGCTTGCCCCACTTCTCGAAGCTCTCGGCGGCGTTCTTGCTGTAGCCGAAGTCCACCGCGCGGGTGAAGAACTGCTCGCCGCCATCGATGCGCCGCGCCTCTAGCAGCTCCTGCGTGCGGATGATGCCCAGCGCATCGCCCAGCTCGGGACCGATGAGGTTCTGTCCGCCGTCGCCGCGGGTAAGGCTGAGGTTGCCGGTGCGCACCTTCTTGCCGTTGGCCAGCCAGGCGATCAGGCGGGTGTTCTCGTCATCGGGATGCGCCACGATGTAGAGCACGCTGCCCAGCACGTTGAGCTTCTGCATGCGGTGCAGGATCTCGCCGGCGTGGGGCTGTGCGGGGGGGCGTTGTGCTGAAAGCTGAAAGTTGAAAGCCGAAACTTGAAAGAGGGCGACCGCGATCAGGCGCAGTGCCCGGGACGAGCTGAGGTGCATGGCCCCGAAGGTACCCTTAGGGCTCGCGCGGCGTGTAGATCACCGGGTCGGCCGCCGGGTCCACAGGCGCGTAGTGCGCCTCCAGCCATTGCACCACGGGCCCTAAGTAGGTGGCCGTGCTATCGCGGTGGAAGACCACCGCCAGCGCAGGCGGGTCCTGCTGCAGCTGGCTGACCATCTGTGCCAGCTCCGCATTCGTGCGGTCCCCGGGCCAGTGGTAGCCCCACTGGGTGGGGTTGCGCCGTTGGCTGAGCACGTAATAGGCGGGCTGGTAGGGGAGCACGAGGACGGCCTCGGTGGGCCCGGTGCGCTCTTGGATGGTCCGTACCGTGGCGTCGATGACATCGGCTTCCGAAGCCCGTTCCAGCAGCCCGGCGCGCTCCGCCCGGAGGGGTTGCAGGTCCCGCTCCAAGGGCGGCAGCAGCATGTGCCACGCCACGATCGCCAGGGCGGCGAAGCAGGCAGCCGATCCCGCGGCGATCAGCGATCGGCCCCTCGCATGGCGGTCGCCCTCAAGCCCCAGGGCGCGCATCGCATAGCCCGGCAACCAGGCCAGGAGCACCAGTGTCGGATGGAGGGTGATCACGAGGTGGGGGAGGTCGGACCGCACCAGCACCTGCGCATACATGAGCATGGACCATGCCGCGAGGAACAGGCCAAGGGCCTCGCCCTCGCCATACCCTTTGCGGCGTGCGCGCCAGACCACGAGACCCAGCGTGGCGGACACCGCCAGCGGCGTGATGCGGAAGACCACGAAGGCCAGCAGGCTCCCGGCGGGCCCTTCCTGGCCGAGGGAGGGCATGGGGATGGCGCTGGTGGCGCTGTAGCGGGTGAGGGGGAAGAGCACCAGCTGGTCCCACATGGCGGGCAGCGCCCCCTGCGTCCAGAAGAAGAGCAGCGCGGGAAGGGCGACCGCTGTAGCGCCGAGAAGCCAGTTGCCCAGCCGGAACCTCGGCCCGGGCGCCAGCCTTGAGGCGGGGACGAAGCGGAGGGCGATGGCGAGCGCGGCGATGGAGAGGGCCATGTAGAAGCCTTGGTCATGGCGCACCAGCATGCTCAGCGCGGCTACGGCGCCGGAGGCGAAGGCCAGGACGCCATGCACGGCGCGCAGGCTGCGGACGGCCAGCCACACGCTCAGCAGGCTCAGCATCAGCCCCTGCCAGATCGCCAGCGGTGCGAAATGCATGTGCGGCAGGCCCACGAGCACGGCCACCGCCGCGGCCCCGAACGCCCATGGCGCCCCAGCGAAGCGGCGCGCGATGGCATAGGTGAGCAGCACCATGGCCGCGTGGATGAGCACCCCGGCGACCCTGAGCTTGAGGAAAGAGAGCCCCGCGACGGCGCTCCAGCCCGCCATGAGCATCGCGGAGAGCGGCCCCTGCAGGGAGTAGAAGTCGCGGTGGGGCAGCTGGCCGTGCAGCACACGCTCGGCGCAATGCGCCATGAAGCCTTCATCACCCAGGTCGAGGGTCTGGCGCACGATCGGAAGGGCCACGACCGCCACGAGCGCCAGGAGAACGAGCGGCGCCCAGCGGGCCAGGCGCGGTGGCTGCGATCCGCCGGTCGGACGGGCTCCGCCCAGCCCTTCTGCGGGGAGCGATGCTGTACGGGACTTCGGGCGTGCGGTTTCCACGGCGAAAAGGACCGTGAAACTAGGGAAACGAGCCGTACGGCGGAAGCCCCCCAGGTCAGACCGCCTGGTCCTGCAGGGCCCGGGCGATCGGTTCCTTGTAGCTGCGGCCGCTCACGATGCGGTCGCCCGTCTCCATGGAGAAGATGAACTCGTTGTTCCCGCTGTACCGGGCGGCGCGGACGTGGGCCCGGTTCACGATGTAGCTGCGGTGGATCCGCAGGAAGCGCTGCGGGTCGAGCTCGGTCTCCACCGCGTTCATCGTCATCCGGTACAGGTAGTGCCGGTCCTTCAGCTGCAGGTTGATGTAGTTGCCCTCGGCCCGCAGGAAATGGATGTCGGCCACGCTCACCTTGTGCTCCCGCCCCTTGTCGCGGATGGTGAAGACCTCGGTGAACTCGCTGCGCGCGTGCATGTGCTCGCGCACCAGGTCCATGAGCTTGCCGGTCAGCTTGTCGCTCATGCGCATGTCGATGTGCCGCTTGGCCTTCTCCAGGGAGGCGAAGAAGCGGTCGTCGTCATAGGGCTTCAGCAGGTAGTCCACGGCGTTCACGTCGAAGGCCTTGAGTGCGTAGCGGTCGTGGGCGGTGACGAAGACCACGAAGGGCATGCGGTCGCCGGCGATGCGGTCCACGGTCTCCAGCCCGTTGAGCGAGGGCATCTGCACGTCGAGGAAGAGCAGGTCGGGCCGGTGCTTCTGCACGGCTTCCACGGCCTCCTGGCCGTTGCGGCATTCGCCGATCAGCTCCACCTCGGTGTCCTGCGCCAGGAGCTTGGCCAGGCGGGCGCGGGCGGCGGGCTCGTCATCGACGATGAGGGTGCGGATGTGCTTCATGGGAGTTACGCTTAGGTTGACGTGTCGTGTTCGTAGGGGATCAGGACAGTGGCCGAGAACCCCCGGCCGTTGGGGGAGGTGATGGTGAGCGAACCGCCGTCGCCGTAGAGGAGCTTGATGCGCTCGCTCACGTTGCGCAGGCCGATGCCGCCGTTGGCCATCGCGTTATGGACATCCTTGCAGCCCTTTCCGTTGTCTCGCACCTCCAGGGCCAGCCGCCCGTCCAACCGTTCAGCCCTGATCCGCACCTCCACGCGCTCTTCCGTCGCATCGGGGCCGTGCTTGATGGCATTCTCCACCAGCGGCTGCAGCACCAGGCTGGGCACCTGCGCGCCCAGCAGCGGCTGCGGCACATCGTAGGTCACGCGCAGGCGGTCGCGGAAGCGGATGCTCTCGATGTCGAGGTAGTTGCGTATGTAATCGACCTCCTGCTCCAGGGGAACCCGGTCACGCCGTGACTGGTCGAGCGTCACGCGCAGCAGCTGCCCCAGCCGGCTCAGCACCTTGCGCGCATCGCCCACGTGCTCGTCCATCAGTGCGCTCACCGTGTTCAGCGTGTTGAAGAGGAAATGCGGCTGCAGCTGCTTCTTCAGCGCGTTGAGCTGCGTCACCTGCAATTCATTGCGCAGGCGCAGCAGCTGCTCGTGCTCCTCGCGGCGCAGGCGGGCTCCGTCAAGCGCCACCAGCACGCCCATCAGCACCCAGTACTCCATGGTGCGCGTGAAGGTGGCCGGCAGCAGGGCGTGGTAGGCCCAGTCGCGGTACTTGGGGTCGGTGAGGTCGAATTCGCCGCGCGTCTGCAGGATGGCGTAGTAGATGGAGGAGGTGACCACCTCGTGGAAGCCCGCGATCAGCAGGCCCAGGCCGAGGTGGATGAGCAGCACCCGCCAGAGCGGGCGCTCCGTGAAGGGCCACCGCTGGAAGATGGAGTAGACCAGCGGGCAGAGCAGCGCCCAGAAGAAGAAGTTGAGGTAGGGCACGGGGGCCTCGCGCCACCAGCGGAACTCGCCCATGTCCTTCAGGTCCCGGTACACGTAATGGTGCATGTAGGCCTGGAAGAGGAAGAGCGTGGCCAGCACCACGGCGGTGAGGAGCACCGTGCGGTAGCGGATGGGCACGCGACGGAAGTAGGACATGGCGGAGCTGTCGCACGAAGCTAGACCCGCCACCAGAGGCATTGGGACGAACAGTGATGAGCGGCAAGGGGCGGGATGAGCGGTTCGGCACGCTGACGCCGCCCGGAATGACGAAGGGCCACCGGTTGCCCGATGGCCCTCTGCGGAAAGCGCCTCGTTCAGCCGATGGTGACCGTGAAGGTCTGGCCGTTCACCGTCACGGTGAAGGTGCCGTCGCAGGTGCCATTGCCGTAATCCACCACGCGCGCTGGCCGGTTGGCGGGTGTGATGGATACGGTGCCCGCCGTGATGAAGGGGCAGTTGAGGGCCACGCGCAGCGCCTGCGTGATGGCGGTGGCGTAGGCCACGCCGTTGCGGTTCACGCCGCTGCCTCCACCGGTGATCAGGTACACATCATCCGCCAGGGCCGGAGTGTCGGAGCCCTGGATCCAGGTGCGGGTGCGTTGCGCCTGGTGGGTGGAGGTCCAGCTGCCGTCGCCGGCGGTGAGCGCGCCGTTCACCGTCACGCTGAAGTGCAGGTGGTCGTTGGCGTCCAGCCCGAGGTTGGTCACCGTCTTGGTGCCGGTGACCAGGTTGTTGTTCACGTAGTAGTCCTGCGGGGTGATGGTGATCACCGTGCCCGCATCGCGGTAGCGGCCGGTGTAGCTCACCAGGATCCGGCCGCGGCGCAGGCGCCCGTTGGCGGCGGTGCAGTTCACATCCCCGAAATCCAGCGTGATGGTGCGCGGCGTGGCGGTGGTATCGAAGGTCACCACGGGGTCGCATTGGTCGCGCAGGCCGTTGTCCTCCACGGCCTTGTCCACCTGGGCCAGCATGTCGCTGAATGCGTCCTCGGCGCGCGCGTTGTCGCTGGCCGAGGTGAAGTCGATGTCGGGGGCGTCCTCCTTGTCCTTGCGGCAGGCGGTGGCGAGGAGGGCGAGGGCGGGGATGAGGTAGAGGATGCGGGTGCTCATGGGGTGGCGCCGTGGCCGGGCGCGGGCATCGGGGTCGTGGCGTTGGGGGTGACGGCCTTTGGACGCAAGCACCGTGCCCGGGGTTTAGATCCGGTCCATCACAACGAAGGTGAAGGCATGCGCATGGCGGGCGTCCGCCGGGTGGTGCGCGCGGCTGCGCTCCACCCAGTGGCGCGGGTCCACCTCGGGGAAGTGCGTATCGCCCGGCACCTGGGCATGCACCTGCGTGAGGTAGAGCCGCTGCACCAGGCCCTGCGCGAAGGCCGCGCGGTAGATCTCGCCGCCGCCGATTAGGAAGGCCTCCGTTTCGCCGGCCGCGCGCGCCCGCTCCAGCGCCGCCGTGATGCTGGGCACCACCACGGCGCCGGGCGCATCATAGGCGGCGTTGCGGCTCACCACCAGGTTCACGCGGCCCTTCAGCGGGCGGTACTTCACGGGGATGCTCTCGTAGTTCTTGCGGCCCGTGATCACGTGGTGGCCCTTGGTCACGCGCTGGAACCAGGCCATGTCGTCCGGCAGGCTCCACGGCAGGTCGCCCTGGTGGCCGATGATGCCGTTCTCCGCAACGGCGGCGATGGCGCTGACGATCATACCGCCACTTCGGCCTTGATGTGCGGATGCGGGTCGTAGCCCTTCAGCGCGAAGTGCTCGTAGCGGAAGGCGAAGAGGTCGGTCACCGTGGGGTCGATCTCCATCCTCGGCAGCGGGCGCGGCTCGCGGGTGAGCTGCAGGCGGGCCTGCTCCAGGTGGTTGTTGTAGAGGTGCACGTCGCCGAAGGTGTGCACGAACTCGCCCGGCTGCAGGCCGCAGACCTGGGCCATCATCATCGTGAGCAAGGCGTAGCTGGCGATGTTGAAGGGCACGCCCAGGAAGATGTCGGC
>DDRC01000008.1 GCA_002342985.1 Flavobacteriales bacterium UBA2426 | reverse complement strand
CCGATATCGAACCGCACCAGCTCGCCCTGGGCGTACTCCAGGAAGTAGACCATCTCCGCGGCCTCCACCAGCGCCGAGGTGGCGCAGCCGGAGTTCTCGGCCACGGTCACGGTGTACTCCAGTGCAGCGGCATCGGCCTCCAAGCGGCTGATGGAGCTGCGCGCGAAGTCGGTGTTGTTGAAGGTGAGCACCGCGCCGTCGCGCACGAAGAGCTTCTCCGGATTGAGCCCCTCGGGCCCCAGGTCGATCTCCTGCGCATAGGCCTGTGCAACCAGGTCGACCACGCCGACCTTGCCGGCCAGGCTGCTCCAATCGAAGGCGTTGTTCACCGCCAGGTAGGCCTTGTCGCCCACCACCAGCACATCCTCGGCACTCATGGTCAGGCCGTCGGCCGGCGCGATGGTCCACAGCAGCGCGAGGGTCGCCTTGTCGCGGGCCTCGAAGTAGTGCGGAAGCCCGCCCAGCTCACCGCGTGTGAGCAGCAGCAGGTCGTTCCAGACGGCCAGCTTGCGCACACCCGGCACCAGGGCCTCTCCGGTCTGGGCGTAGGAGTCCGCATCGAAGCGCACCACGCGGTCGTCGGCCGCCACGTAGACGCTGCCCGCATCCACCAGCACATCGCTGCCGAAGCGGGGACCGTTGAGCGTGGCCACGGTCTGGTAGGTGCCCGCAGCGGGGTCGTAGCTCCCCAACGTCACGGGAATCAGCTGGCCCCCGCCGCCGAAATAATCATAATAGCCTTCGCTGAGCACGAAGACCTGCCTGACCTGCTGCTGGGCCTGCAGCAGAAGCGCTGATGCGAGCGCCGCGCACGAGAGGATGGAACGGTACATGGATGGAAGGATTGGGCTGCCGCGTTCACCGCGCGGCGTTCTCGATGGTGAAACCCCGGGAACGGCCGTTCGCCTGTACCGCAAGCGACGCGGCCATGGTCCCGTGGCCGTATGACGAAGGCGCACTGGCAGGTCTTCTGGCTCACCGCCCTACCCATCGCGCCTTCCCCTTGCGAGTGGCGATTGCGACGGGCGTCAGCGGTTCACAGCTGCGGGAACAGCTCCCGGTTCGCACGGGATTCCCTTTTCATCCCGCCCGCAGGCGGGAACCATTGCGCGGGCCGAATGTAGGTGCTAGCTCCCACCGAAATGGAAGGCCAGGCCCAGCTGGGCCAACACACCGCCCGAGCGCAAGGTGGCCTCATAGAAATCCATCGTGCTCCGATCGTTCACCTCGCGGGCCTTCAGGTCCATCACCGTGCCCATGTAGCGCACATGGAACTCGAGCCCGAAGGCATCGGTGAACTTCAGCCCCACGCCGGTGCCCAAGCCCACCGCCGCGCCGGAATAGCGCGCATCCTCCTTCACCGCGCCCTCCTCGCGCTGGATCCGCAGCGCCGATGCCCCGAGCTGCAGGGAGGCCATCCACGCGAAGCGGTCCTTGTTCACCAGGTAGAAGCGCGGCTGCAGGCCCACGAGCAGCAGGGCATTGGTGGCCGCCGAGCCGCTGGAGTCGACATAGGCGCCGGGCTCCAGGAAGAGCCCGATGCTGAACGCCCTGCCGAGCCCCATGCCCAGTTCGATCGGCAGGGTGGTGGTGGCGGCCGCATCAGTGGTGCTGCGCGACTGCGAGATGGTGGCGCCGAAGAGGCTCACCTTGAAGGTCTGGTCGTACGCGATGCCGTGCGCGCCGATCGCGCCGCCGATCCCGGCGTGGAAGGTGCCCTTGGCGTTGTATTGCGCATGGGCGGCGGCGGAGGCGAGCAGGAGCAGCGGCAGCAGGATGCGGTGCATGGGCAAGAGGTTGGGCGGATCGAAAGGTAAGCGACCGGCCCCGGACGCTTCGGGATCCCAACCCTGGCACGCACCTGCCGCGCGCGCCCCTTTACACGGACGGCCGCACCGCCTACCTTCGCCATGCTTCTGATGAACGATGCGGCTCCGGCTGTGTTATAAAGAGGCGAACCAGCGGAACCGTGATGAAGACCCCTGCGAATGCCCAGCCTTCGGGCGAGGAAAAACCGACCGAGGCCTCCAACGAGCAGGCCGTGCAGAAGCCCGGCTATCAGGCTGATGGCAAGTTCGCCTTCGACCCCATGAAGGAACTCAACCTCCCCGCCAACTACGACGAGGTGCTGGCCCGCTTCAAGCGCCTGCAGGGCAGCAGGGCCATGGAATCGCTCAACTGAGCGCTTTTGCTCTTCCGCATCGGGCCCGCCACCAGCGGGCCTTCTGCTTTTGCGGCCCGGCACTGACGGATGCTTGTTTTCGGCGCAACAGGGTTGCTACCTTCAGCCGTCCTCCGCGCGTCCGTTCCGGACCGTGACCCATGGCCCGGAGGGACCTCCACGGTGGCATGTGACCCCAACATCCACCCCAAACCCTTTGTGCCATGAGAGTCTTCGATGCCAAGCACATCAAGAACATCGTCCTCCTGGGATCCCACGGATGCGGCAAGACCACGCTGGCCGAAACCATGCTCTTCGAAGCGGGTCTGATCCAACGCCGCGGCCGAGTCGAGGACAGGAACACCGTGAGCGACTACCACGAACTGGAGCATGAGCGCGGCAGCAGCGTCTACAGCACCGTGCTCCACACCGAGTGGCAGGGCTACAAGATCAACATCATCGATACCCCGGGCCTCGACGACCTGGTGGGCGAGACCATCCCCGCCCTTCGCGTGGCCGATACCTGCGTGCTGCTGCTCAACGCCCATCATGGCGTGGAGGTGGGCACCGACCTGGTTTGGGAGCATTTGCAGCGCTATGACCGTCCGGTGATCATCGGCGTGAACCAGCTCGACCATCCCAACGCCGATTTCGAGGCCACCGTGGGCCAGGCGAAGGAGCACTTCGGCCCGGCCGTCACCGTGATGCAGTATCCCATGGAGCAGGGCGACGGCTTCCACCGCATCATCGATCTGCTGAAGATGACCATGTATGTCTTCAAGGACGCCGGCGGCAAGCCCGAGAAGCAGCCCATCCCCGCCCATGAGCTGGAGAAGGCCAACGCGCTGCACAAGGAGCTGGTGGAGAAAGCGGCCGAGAACGACGAGACCCTGATGGAGCACTACTTCGACAAGGGCGAGCTCGATGAGGACGAGATGCGCAAGGGTCTGAAGCAGGGCATGATGAAACGGACCTGCTTCCCCGTGTTCTGCCTGAGCGCGCTGCGCAACATGGGCAGCGGACGCCTCATGGGCTTCATCGACAATGTGGCGCCCGCAGCGCTGGAGATGCCCGCCGAGGAGCGCGCCGACGGCGGCACGCTCGAATGCCGCGCTGACGGTCCGCCGGTGCTCTTCACCTTCAAGACCATGATCGAGCCCAAGGCGGGCCACATCACGCTCTTCAAGGTGATGAGCGGCGAGGTGGCCGAAGGCATGGAGCTGGTGAACGACAACACCGGCAGCACCGAGCGGCTCAACCAGCTCTTCATCGTCGACGGCAAGGAGCGCAAGCCGGTGGAGAAGCTCGCGGCCGGCGACATCGGAGGCACCATCAAGCTGAAGGACACCGCCACGGCCCACACGCTGCATGCGCCCGGCAAGGCGGTGAAGCTGCAGCCCATCGCCTTCCCCGAGCCGCGCCTGCGGCAGGTGATCAGGGCCACCGACCTGAAGCTGGAGGAGAAGCTGCACGCCGCGCTGGTCGAGATCCAGAAGGAGGACCCCACCATCGTGCTCCAGTACAGCCGCGAGACGGGCCAGCAGCTGGTGGGCGCGCAGGGCGAGCTGCACCTGAGCCTGCTGAAGTGGAAGCTCAACCACCACTACAGGGTCGACTGCGCCTTCAGCAGCCCGCGCATCCCCTACCGCGAGACCATCCGCAAGGGCGCCGAGGCGAGCTATCGTCACAAGAAGCAGACGGGCGGCAGCGGGCAGTTCGGCGAGGTGCACCTGCGGATCGAGCCGTGGCACGAGGGCATGCCCGAGCCCACCGGCGTGAGCGTGCGCGGCAAGGAGGAGCTCGAGCTGCCCACCGGCGGCAAGCTGGTCTTCTACAACTGCATCGTGGGCGGCGTCATCGACAACAAGTTCATGCCCAGCATCCTCAAGGGCGTCATGGAGAAGATGGAGCGCGGCCCGCTCACCGGATCGCCCGCGCGCGACATCCGCGTGGTGGTCTTCGATGGCAAGATGCACCCCGTGGACAGCAACGACATCAGCTTCAAGATCGCCGGGCTGCAGGCCTTCCGCGAGGCCTTCACCATGGCCGACCCGCAGCTGATGGAACCCATCCAGGAGCTGGAGGTGCGCGTGCCCGCCGACCTCATGGGCGATGTGATGACCGACCTGCAGGGCCGCCGCAGCATCGTGATGGGCGTGGACAGCAGCGGCCGCTACCAGATCATCCGGACGCTGACCCCGCTGGCCGAGCTGGACCGCTACAGCACCGCGCTGCGGAGCCTCACGCAGGGGCGCGGCACCTACACCGAGAAGTTCCATGCCTACCAAGCCGTGCCGGCCGAGCTGCAGCACAGGCTGGTGAGCGGGCACAAGGAGGAAGAGGTGCTGGCCTAGTTGCCATGCAGTCCGACCGCGCGCGCCCTGCGGGAAACCGCGGGGCGCGCGCGCTCACCTACCTTCACCCTGCCGCCATGCCAACCCCGCCCACCGTCCCTGCCCGCGCGATCGCCGCAGCGCTGGCGCTCACCGCGCTCGGGGCCGCGGCCCAAACGCCCTTGGAGTGGACGCGGAGCATCCTCACCGGCTTCACGTGGTACACCAGCGATGCCCCGCAGCTGTTCCGGGCACCCGATTCGGATCTCCTCGTGGCCGGCAATACCCTGGAAGGGGCATCGGAGAGCGACTTCCTCATCGCGCGCTACACGGATTCCGGCGATGCGCTCTGGACCTTCACCTGGGATGGCCCTTCCGGCTCGTACGATCACCTCGCCGCCGCTGCGGTCGATGCCGCGGGCGCCGTCATCGCTACCGGCTATGCACGCGTGGACAGCGCCGATACCGACCTGGCCGTCATCAAGGTGACGCCCGATGGCGAAGCGGCCTGGACCTACACCTTCGATGGCGGCGTGCAGCGACCGGATGCCGGCGTCGCAATCGCGCTGGATGCGGACGGCTCCATCTACGTGACCGGCTATGCGGCCATTGACACCCTGAGGCCCGCCAAGCTGCTCGTGCAGAAGCTCTCGCCGGAGGGGGCCCTGCTCTGGGCGCATGTGCTCGGCGCGGCAGACGAATACGATTGCAGCGGCCGCCTGGTGAAGGTGCTGGATGATGGCATCCGCGTGCTCGGGCACTACTGGCCGTACATCGGCAGCGCCGGCTTCACGCAGACTGTGGTGAGCGCGGACGGCACGCTGATCGCCCATGCCGAGGGCCCGGGCATACAGGGCTTCGGCAGCGCCCAATGCTACGCCATCGACGATGACGGCTACGGCTACGCGGGCGTGTTCGGCCGGTACCGCATCATGCGCATCCGGCCCGACGCCACCACCGACTGGCTCTACGAGCACCCCTCCAACCTCCCGTGGAACGTCTCGGCCGATGAATGCAATGCCCTGGCCATCGATGCCGAAGGGAGCATCCGGGCCACGGGGCGCATCGCCGGTCCCGACTACCTGGGGCCCACCTACACCAATTGCGATGTCCTCACCCTCAAGCTGGATGCATCCGGCACCCTTGCCTGGTCCGATCGCTATGCCTACCAGGATGCCAACTCGTGCGACATGGGCAACGCCATCGCCTTGGATGATGCGCTGAATGCGTACGCCGCCGGCCAGAGCCAGCATGCCGGCATCACCACCCACTACGATTTCAGCATCACCAAGGTGAGTCCGGAGGGCACGCTGATCGGGGAGCTGCGGTACGACGGCCCGGACTCCGGCGACGATGCGCTCACCAGCATCGCCGTCACGCCGTCGGCCATCTACGTCGCCGGCATCTCCATGGATGCCGCAGGACGCTCGCACCTGGTCACGCAGAAATACAGCAACACCGTGGGCATGGCTGAGGCGGCAGCCCCCCTCATCGGGGCGCCCAGCCCCAATCCGTTCAGCGCACGCTTCCTGCTGGAGACCGGGCCGGGCGCCCGGGACTCCGACCTCGTGCTCACCGATATCCACGGCCGCACGGTGCGTCGGCTGGGCCGTCCGCAGGGCGAGCGGATGACCGTTGAACGGGACGGCCTGCCAGCCGGCATCTATGTCCTGCTGGCCTTGCGGCACGGCGCACCGGTGCTGGCACGGCGCGTGGTGGCGGAATGACGATGGAGACCTGTACCCCGCACCGCATCCACGGCGAAGGCCTCCGGCAGCGATTGCCGCGGCTCCGCATGCGCCGCGCCACCGCGCTCCTCCTCCCGCTCCTCCTCCTCGCGCTTCCCGCCTGCAACCTCGCACGCATGCACGGCCGCATGAGTGACAAGCGTCTGTCGCGCCATGCATACACGGCGAGGTCCTTCCATGCGAGCGGGCCGCATTTCGCGTGGCACCGTGAGACGGGCAAGCCGAAGCTCCTGCTGCTGCATGGCTATACCGGCACGGGCGCGCTGCAATGGAGCAGGAGCGCCAGCCTGCTGCGCAAGGACTACGATTGCGTCCTGCCCGACCTGCTGAGCCACGGACAGAGCGCCAAGTGGGACAGCAGCCGGGCGGGCCTCAGCCTCGACGATCAGGCCGCTCACGTGCTCCTGATCCTGGACAGCCTCGGGGTCCACGGGCCGATCCCCGTTGTCGGCAATAGCTACGGCGGCGGTGTAGCGGCGCGCCTGGCCGAACTGCATCCGGACCGCATCAGCCGGCTGGTGATCTACGACGGCCTGGTGACGGACTACAGCGCGGCGCTCGCCGACAGCATCGCCCGCGCCCAGGGGGCGCCGAGCATGCTCGCGGTCATGCGCACGCCCTCGGCGGACGACCTGCGCTTCGGCATCCGCCTCTCGCTCTACCGCGATCTGCCGCTGCCCCGCTTCATCCTCAACCAGATCTACCGGGAGTTCGCCGCTCCCTACCGGGCTGCGCAGATCACCCTGCTGCAGGACCTGATGGCGCATGAGCGGGAACTGGTGCACAAGCGCTACGACTGGCGCATGCCCGTGCACCTCATCTGGGGCGAGCGCGACGAGCTCATCCCCAACGCCACCGGGCGCGCGCTGCTGCAGCGGCACGGGCTTCCGGAGGACCGATGGACGGTGATTCCGCGGACCGGTCACGTGGCCAACATCGAGCGGCCCCGGGCCTTCGTGCACGTGCTCCGCGAGATCCTCTCCCGTTAGGGGCGCACCAACCCCCGCGCGCCCTCGGGCAGCTCCACCCGGTCGTTCGCGCGGTCCATGTCGGCGGTGCGCTGCAGCGGATCGAGGGTCACGGCCGCCAGCTGCGCGATGTCGCCGGGCACGGTGAGCGTGTAGGTCGGGTCGGTCCATTGCCAGCGCGGCAGCACCGTGAAGGCCGCGCGGTCGCTGCCGGGCGCTTTGGCGCCCCGCGCCAGGGAGAGCGGGATGTGGTAGCTGCGGCGCTCGCCCGTGCGCAGCACCAGGTCGAGGTCCACCGGCATCAGCATCTCGCCCTTGCGCGCCACGGTGATGCGCAGCGAATCGCCCACCTGCAGCACCTCGGCGATGGCGTAGTCCAGCCGGCGCGTGGTGTTCACCCACTGGTCGAAGTACCAGTCCAGCTCCAGCCCGCTCTGCTTCTCCAGCGCGCGCTCCAGGTCGATGGGCTCGGGGTGCTTGAAGCGGCACGCGTCCCAGTAGCGCAGCAGCCCCTGCGCCAGGGTGCGCTCGCCCACCACCGCGCCCGCCTGGTGCACCAGCATCTCCCCGAAGCTGTAAGCCGTGGCTCCGTAGCCGGCGTTGGTGAGGAAATGGTCGGCATGCACGCTCGGCGGCTCCTGCTTTCCGCTCTCCACCAGGCCGATGTAGCCGTCGATGGCCGAGGCATGCGGGTCGCCCTCGCCGCCGAAGAGGTGGGCCATCACCTCGCTGCTGGCGTATTCGGTCATGCCCTCATCCATCCACGCGAAGCGCCCCTCGTTGCTCGCCAGCGCGCCATGGTACCAGCTGTGCACGCTCTCGTGCACGCTCACGCCCACCAGGCTACCGATACGGCGGCGGCCGGTGATGAGGGTGAGCATCGGGTACTCCATGCCCCCATCGCCGCCCTGCACGAAGCTGTACTGGGGCCACGGATAGCGCCCGAAGCGCTCGTTCATGAAGCGGAAGGTCTTCTCCATGTAGCCGGGCAGCTCGCGCCACACCGCCTCCAGCTCCGCCTGGTCCTTGTAGAAGAAATGGAGCTCGGGGCCCTCGGCCATCGGGCGCACCACATGCTTGTAGTCCTTGTCGGCCGCCCACGCGAAGTCGTGCACGTCCTTGGCGACGAAGCGCCAGGTGAGGCGCGTGCCCTCCGGGCGCTTCACCGGCTTGCGGCTGGGGTAGCCGTGGCCGATCCGCTCGGGGTTCTGCAGCACGCCGGTGGCCGCCACGGTGTAGGCGCTGTCGAGCGTGAGCTTCACGTCGAAATCGCCCCACACCCCGTGGAACTCCCGGCCCACGTAAGGGATGGCGTGCCAGCCGCGGTGGTCGTACTCGGCCAGCTTGGGGTACCACTGCGCCATGCTGTAGGCCACGCCCTCGGCATTGTCGCGGCCGCTGCGCCGTATCTGCACGGGCACCTGGCCGCGGAAGGCGAAGGCCAGCGCGGTGGCGCGCCCCGGCAGGAGCGGCTCCGGCAGCACGGCGCGCAGCACCGTGCCCAGATGCTCCAGCGCCACCGGCTTGCCGCCCTGCTCCATGCGCTCCACCACCAGTTCGCCCATCTCCTCGGGCTTCAGCTGCGCGATGCGGTCGCGCACCCGCGGGTCGGGGTCGGCGATGGTGCGCGAGCGCACATCCATCTCGCTGCCGGGCCGGAAGGCGTTGAAGTAGAGGTGGAAGAAGAGCTCGCGCAGGGTGTCGGGGCTGTTGTTGGTGTAGGCCAGCGCCGTGGTGCCGGTGTAGCGATGGGTGGCATCGTCGAGGGTGACGGCCATGTCGTACTTCACGCGCTGCTGCCAGCGGTCGCATTGGGCCGTGGCCGCAAAGGCCAGGGCCAGGGCCCCCAGGAGGGCGGCCGAACGGAAGGGAACGGGCATGGTGCAAAGGAACGGCGCATGCCGGAAGCCGCCGCCCCCGCGCCACGGACCGCAGGGAACGACGCAGAAGGCGTGCACCGCGCCGCCGATGGCCGGCATCCTGACGATCTGTCGCGGCCCCGGGCTTGGCAATGATGTTGCTTTGCATCCGCAAAACCTGGAAACGCGATGATGGAGGGCAATCCCATGATGGGCGCATACCTGATCGGTATGGTGATCATGGCCGTGAGCTGGCTGGTGAGCCAGCAATTGAAGAGCCGGTTCGAGAAGTACAGCCGCACCCCGCTGGCCAACGGCATGAGCGGGCGCGAGGTGGCCGAGCGCATGCTGCGCGACCATGGCATCAGCGGCGTGCGCGTGGTGAGCGTGCCGGGCGCGCTCACCGACCACTACAACCCGGCCAACCGCACGGTGAACCTGAGCGAGCCGGTGTACCATGCGCGCAACGCCGCCGCCGCCGCCGTGGCTGCCCACGAGTGCGGGCACGCCGTGCAGCACGCCACGGCCTACCGCTGGCTCACCATGCGCAGCAAGCTGGTACCGGTGGTGAGCGTGGCCTCGCAATGGATGCAATGGGTGCTGCTCGGCGGCATCCTCCTGCTCAACACCTTCCCGCAGCTGCTGCTGGCCGGCATCGTGCTCTTCGCCATGACCACGCTGTTCAGCATCATCACCCTGCCGGTGGAGTACGATGCAAGCAACCGCGCCCTGGCCTGGATCAAGCGCAACGGCATCGTCACCGCCGGCGAATACGCCCTGAGCGCCGATGCGCTGAAGTGGGCCGCCCGCACCTACGTGGTGGCCGCCATCGGCTCCATCGCCACGCTCCTGTACTACGTGATGATCTTCATGGGCCGCCGCCGCGACTGACCGCGCAGGGCCCGTGCACGCGAAGCCCCGGCGGTTGGCCGGGGCTTCGCGGCCATCAGTAGCGGCGCCGCCGCGCGGTTGTGCGGATGCCCAGCACGCCCAGCAGGCCGCGGGTGAGCTCGCGCACGATGGTGTTGCCCACCTGGCGCGCCATGGGGTTCTTCGTCATCTTCTCCAAGGTGCCTGGCTCGGGTTTGGCGGCGCGCTTCGGCTCGGGGGGCGCGGGCGCATCGGCCTCCCTGCCCTGCATCCGCTTCTCCAGAAGCTCGAAGGCGCTCTCCCGGTCGATCTCCTCGTTGTAGGTCCGCGCTAGGGCGCTGCGGGCCACCAGCCCATCGATCTCCAGCGGGCTGAGCACATCCATGCGGCTCACCGGCGCCCGCAGCAGCGTGTGGGCCAGCGGCGTGGGCGTGCCCTTCTCGCTGAGGGCGGTTACCAGCGCCTCCCCGATGCCGAGGGAGGTGATGAGCTCCTCCACATCGTAAAAGGGCGTGATGGGGTAGTTCTGCGCGGTCTTCCTGATGGTAGTGCGATCCTTGGCGGTGAAGGCGCGCAGGGCGTGCTGCACCTTGAGGCCGAGCTGGCCGAGCACGCTCTCGGGCACATCGCTGGGGTCCTGCGTGCAGAAGTAGACGCCCACGCCTTTGGAGCGGATGAGCTTGATGATGGTCTCGATCTGCTCGAGCAGCGCCTTCGTGGCGGTGCTGAAGATCAGGTGCGCCTCGTCGATGAAGAGCACCAGCTTGGGCTTATCGGGATCGCCCACCTCGGGGAAGGTGCTGTAGATCTCGGCCAGCAGGCAGAGCATGAAGGTGCTGAAGAGGCGCGGGCGGTCCTGGATGTCGGTGAGGCGCACGATGTGCACCACGCCCTTCCCGTCCCGCAGCTCCAGGAGGTCGTTCACGTCGAAGCTGCGCTCGCCGAAGAAACGGTCGGCGCCCTGCTGCTCGATCTCGATGAGCTTGCGCAGGATGATGTTCACCGTAGAGCCGCTCACCTGCCCGTACACCTTGCGGATCTCCTCCTTGCCCTCATCGGTCACGAACTGCAGCACGCGCCGCAGGTCCTTCAGATCCAATAACGGCAGGCCGTGGTCGTCGCAGTACTTGAAGACGAGGGCCAGCACGCTCTGCTGGGTATCGTTCAGTTCCAGGATGCGTCCCAGCAGCACGGGGCCGAACTCGCTCACCGTGGCGCGCAGGCGGGCGCCGGGCTCCTTGCTCAGGGAGAGCAGCTCCACCGGCAGGCCCTGCGGGGCGTACGGGATGCCGAGCTTGGCATGGCGCGCCTCGATCTTCTCATTGCCCGCACCCGGCGCGGCGATCCCGCTCAGGTCGCCCTTCACATCCATGAGCAGCGATGGCACCCCGTGCAGCGACAGCTGCTCGGCGAGCACTTGCAGGGTCTTGGTCTTGCCGCTGCCGGTGGCCCCGCAGATGAGGCCGTGGCGGTTCATGGTGCGCAGCGGCACCTTCACGGTGCAGCCGGGCGGCACCTCACCGTGGAACAGCGCTCCGCCCAGCTCGATGCTGCCCCCCTTGAAGGCATTGCCCTCGGAGATGGCACGGATGAATTCGTCGCGATCGCTCATGGCGCCAAGATCGCACCCGATCGCAATGGCGGCATCAGTCCTTGCCGAAGAGCTTGCCCAGACCGCCCAGCTTCCCGGCCGCGCCGCTGAGCAGGTCCTTGCCACCGCCGCCGAGCAGCCCGGAGAGCAAATCCTTGTTGCCGCCCACCTTCTCGGTCACCAGCTGCGTGAGCACGGGCATCACCAGATCCTTGATGGAGCCGGCCTTCGCGGCATCGAAGCCGAGCGGGCCCGTGAGCTTGCCCAGGAAGGACTCGCCCATGCTGCCCAGCAGCGCCGAGCCGTGCGCATCGTTGGCATCCTTGCTGAACAGGTTGAGCGCAGCGTTCAGGTCCAGGCCCTGGCCCATGCCCTCCTTCACGCTGTCGCCTGCGGCGTTCACGATGCCGTCCACCTTTGAGGGGTCGACGCCGAGCTTGCCGGTGAGCTCGCCTTGGAGCTTCGCCTTCAACTGGGGGATGATCTGGTCGAGCATGGTCGTTCGTGTTGATGATCCGGGATTGGGGTGTTGAAGCTACGGTATGCCGGAGGCAATCCGCCGCCGGACGAACCGGGACGCCCTTCCGCCTGTTGCCCTCCGGTGCTCATCCTCAACATCAGCTACAACGACTTGCGGGTGAAGCGCGCCCTGGAGGCCGTGTGCGGCCCGCCCTTCGGCTTCTGGGCGGGCATCCGGCGCGGCGGCACCGGCTCGGCGCGCTTCCGCCTGGAGCAGGGCCCGCCCGCGATGCTGGAAGCCGTGGACCGCGCGGACGATCGCGGCTACTGCAGCCTGGAGGTGCGGCCCAAGGGACTGGTGATCCGCTTCCGGTCGCGGCTGGAGACCTTGGCCATCCCCATCGCGCTGGAGGACCTGCGCGAGGCGGTGCTGGGCAGCCCGGGTGGAACGCCGCGCGCGCCGCTGCTCATCGCGCTCCGCTCCGGCGAGCGCTTGCAATTCAGCCTCCATCGCGAGCAATGGGGCAGCCTGCACCGCCTGCTGCGGGGCGCGCTGCCGGCCGACCGCCTGCGCCTGAGCGCGGCCAGCGCGCTGGCGGCTACTTGAAGGAGATGCGGTCGACCGCGAAGCGGCCGCTGCCGGTGAACAGCAGCGCTACGAAGGCGAAGAGGTACACCAGCGCCAGCTCCTTCTCCCCGAACGAGGCGTCGCCCTTCACCATGAAGGCGATCACCGCCATGCCGATGATCAGCGGGATCACCGCCAGGCGCGTCCACAGGCCCAGCACCACGAGCGCCGCGCACAGCACCTCGGCCAGGATGATGAGCACCAGCGAGATGGCGCTGCCCAGCCCGAAGGGATCGGCGAAGCTGTCCATGCGGTCGCTGAAGTGCATGAGCTTGGGCCAGCCGTGCTGCCAGAGCATGGTGCCCCCGGCGGTGAGGCGCAGGAAGAGGTAGCCGAAGTCCTCGGAGATGGGTTCGCTGTTGAGCAGCATGGGGCATGGAGGAATCGGGTGCGGTGGCGGGCGGTGGTTCGAAGCGCGGACGGCGGGCCGTTGCAAGGCCGTGCGCGCACTGGCAGTGCGCCAAGGCAA
>DDRC01000002.1 GCA_002342985.1 Flavobacteriales bacterium UBA2426 | reverse complement strand
CCAGTGGAAGGTCACGGTGAGCTCGTCGCTGCTCCTGGGGTCCTTCGGCATGATCGTGAGCGCCGCTTCCGGGATCTCCGTCCAGATGCTGTCCGGGTCCACGGTGAACTCGATAACCTGGCTCTGCTCCACATAGCGGAAGGTGCGCGGGTCGATGGTGCTGCGCACGTTCTCCACCACGGCCGGCTCCCACCAGCTGCTGAGTTGCAGCACCCGTTTGAATTCGCGGTCCAGTTCGGGGTAGGCGCTGCCGTTCAGGTCCACCCGGTGGATGCTGCCATCGGTCTCGATGGTCACCAGCGCCGAGAGCTTCACCCGGGCATTGGTGCGCTCGATCAATGGCTTGCTGAAGTGCGCGCGGATGAAGCGATCGAAGTTGGCCGGGCCGCCGGGATAGCTGGTTTCACGCGCCGCTGTGGGTGGCACACGTGGGTAGCGCTTCACGAAGGGCATCAGGTCAAGGATGCGCACTTCGGAGTGCATCTTACCGCCGCGTGAATAGACCAACAGCCCACCATGGCAGGCCAGGGTATCCGCCGCGCCGAACGGATGCTCCAGGTTCCAGCCGGGCCGCCGGGCATCGCGCCTTTGCAGGTCCTCCGCCTGGTCCGAAAGGCATTTCATCAGGCGACGGCTGTCCAGTTCGAAGTTGCCTTGCGTGAAGGGCATGCGCAGGGTAAAGCCGAACAGCGACGGGGTGTGGTCGATGTGAAGGTCCATCAAGGTACCACCGGGCAGGTACTTCACGCGCCACGGATGGTCTGCGCTGGAGGCATGCACTATGAACGAAAGCACGCTGTCCCCCTGCGCAGGTCGGAGCTTGTCCGCCAGCAGGGTGTCGTTCCCGGGCGAGAACACCATGTACTGCGCCACGCCGTTGCGGAACAGCTCATGGTCGAGGGTCACCACCACATGGAGGGGTTGCTCCATCGGGCCGGGTTGTGACCGAACGGCCAAGGTCAGCAGCAAGCACCCGGACAGGATCGCATAGTTCATGGCCGGCAGTACACGGCGGAAGGCGACAGGTTCACCGGGTGGTGACCACTTCATGGCCGTTCCCGATGGCGGCCAGCAGGATGTCCTGGATACGATGTCCCACGGCATCCCACGAAAGCTGCTGGTCATGGTGGTCGAAGGCGGCAAGCGCGGTCCGTTCGTACAGGTCCGGATCGCTGAAGTGCTCGGCGATGTGCGCGGCATACTGGTCCGCTGTGGCGTTGTAGGGGAAGAGCCGGCCGTTCACGCGGTCCGCTCTCAAGGATGAAGCGGGTCGGCGAGGGCCAGTTCCGGGTAGTTGAAGGGGGCGCTTGCCGCCGGATGATTGCCGATGCCATCCTTGCCCAGCAGGTGCCGAACCGGATGCGCGGTCATGGCATCGGCCGGGTAGGGCTTGATGAGCCCCTGAATGACCCGTTGGTCCGCATCCGACCGGATGGGCATCAGCCAGAGGTCCTCTTCGGCCTCGGTGAGGATCACGGGCATGCGTCCGGTCTCCTTGGAGGCACTGTCCATTGCGTTGGGCTTGTTGTGAATGCGGGTCATGAGGTCATTCCCTGCACAGGTGACGATGCTGAAGGTATGGTGGGCCTCCCCGGTTGCCGGGTCCTTCCAGCGCTCCCACAAGCCGGCGAGGGCGAAGTGGGGGCGGTGCTTGAGCCGGATGAAGTACGGATAGGTGCGCTTGCCCAGATGGTGGTGCTCATAGAAGCCCTCCACATGGACCAGGCAGCGCATTTCCCGGGCCGACGCGCGGAAAGCCGGTTTCTCGAAGATGGTCTCTCCCCGTGCGTTCAGGGTCTGGTTCCAGAGCTGCTTGCGCTTCCCGTCGTCCTTAACCCAAGAGGGGATGAGCCCCCAGATGGACAGCTGAGGCTCGTGGGGGGCGGCATCGGTATAGACCACCAGCCGAGGGTGGGAAAAGGCGTTGCCAAAATGCAGGTCCGTGAGGCCTTCCGATGGTCCATCGCCCTCCAAAGGAGGGGCGAGCAGGCGTGCCAGTTTCTCCGCAGCCCCCTTGTTCCCGCGGCTCTTCGCGATGCGCAGGGCCATCTCGGTGCGGGCCTTCACCCCGTAGCACATGGAGCAAGGTTACGATGCCCTTGCTTTGCACCATGGCGCCCTGCCATCGGTTCCTGCTGATCATCCGGCCGGACGAGTCGGTTTCCACGTTCGTCTGCGCCGCTCGTGACCGGCTGCATGCGCGCATCGGAAGCTTCAGTGGCAGGAGGGTGGTGCCGCACCTCACCTTGTTCTTCGCTGATCTGGAAGAGGGCCTGGGGCCGCGGCTGCAGCAGGCGGTTGAAGCGACCGCTGTGGCCCTGGCGCCGTTCGGACTGACCTACTCCGGCATCACCCATTTCCCGGATGGGCGGACCATCTACATCGATCCGGTGGAGAAGGAGCGCATCGGAGCAATGCGCGCACCGCTGGCTGCTGCCGCGCTGGCTGATCCGCGTATCGGTCAGGCCATCCGCGAGACCACGCACCCGCACCTGACGATTGCCGCAGGGCTCCGCCCCGATCAGTTCAAGGAGGCTTGGGCCATGCTGGCGCCCCACCGCTTCGCCGCAGCCGAGGAGGTGCGGCATGTGCAGTTGCTGCGGCGGCCCTTGGTGCCAGGGGCGGAGTATGCCCTGATGGCGGCGATTCCGTTGGGTTGACGGCGCTTACCGGTGCCGGGTTGGTCGTCTCGGGGCGCTGATTGGTCGCGAAGGGGACTGCATTAAACCATCATTAATCGTGCGTGTCCATCCCTTTAACACATTTGTCTGCATGCGACCTGGCATCAGGGCGCATGCCCCCACCCAAACCCCATGTGCATGTTCCCTGACCGCCTGCTGAGCAAGGCCATTGCAGCCGCTTGGGCCCTGGCCGCCATCGAGGCCGCCGCCCAGTTCGATGGCTTCGCCCTCTACAACCTCACCAACCAGACCACGGCGCGGCTCATCAACGCCAACCAGCAGATCGCCTACACGTGGAACTGCCCGACGTCCTTCAGCTACGCCATGGCCTTGAAGCCCAATGGCAATCTGGTGCGATCCGCGGTGAACGTAGGCAACCAGATCAACACCGCCGCAGGCAGCGGCAAGGTGCAGGAACTGAATCCGCAGGGCCAGGTGGTGTGGGAGTTCGTTTACTCCAGCGCTGATTACATCACCCATCACGACTTCTGCCTCATGCCCAACGGGAACGTGCTGCTCCTGGCGTATGCCCGGAAGACCCTTGCGGAGCTGCAGGCGGCCGGCTACACAGGCGGATCGGCCAAGTACCCAGGGCGCATCATCGAGATACAGCCCAACGGCAGCACGGCGCAGATCGTCTGGCAGTGGGATATGTGGGACCGCTTCATCCAGTACGCTGACCCGGCCAAGCCCAACTACATGCCCATCGCGGAGCACCCGGAGCGCATGAACATCAATGTGGCGATCAGCGGCGGCGGCGGTCCGGGCGGCGGAATAGACTGGTTCCATGAGAACGGCATCGACTACAACGAGGAGCTGGACCAGATCGCCTTCAGTGCGCGCCACCTGAGCGAGATCTTCATCATCGACCACAGCACCACCACCGCCGAGGCCGCAGGGCACACCGGCGGCAACGCGGGCCGTGGCGGCGATTTCCTCTTCCGCTGGGGCAAGCCCGCCAACTACGCGGTGGCCGGCCCGCAGCGCATCCCGGCGGCGGTCCATGATGTGAAATGGGTGAAGGGTGGCTCCATGGACGGCTGGATCTCCTTCTTCAACAACAACGGAGGCGGCAGCAGCACCAGCACCGTCGATGCCATCAACCCCGACCGGAATGGCTACACCTACCCGTGGACGCCCGGCACTGTGTGGGGGCCGGCGAACTACGGCTGGAGACACACCTGCCTGGCCTATGCCAGCGGGCAGAGCTCGGCCGACATCATGCCCAACGGCAACGTGTTCTGCGCGCCCAGCGGCCAGTACCTGTACGAGGTGAACAGCGGCAATCAGGTCATCTGGCAATACAATGCCAACCCTCAGCGTGCCTTCCGGTACACCTGCGACCACCCTGGCATCATCAACCTGCTCAATGACCCTTGCGGCATCACCACCGATGTGCCCACCGATGAGGAGCTGGCCGCCTTCGGCATGTTCCCGAATCCGGCGCGCGAGCAAGTGAACCTTATGGGGGTTGACGTGCAGACCCTTCGCGCCTTCGTGGTGCACGATGCCAGCGGCCGCGAGGTGAAGCGCGAGCTTCCCGGGTGGACCATCGACGTGAGCGACCTGCCCGATGGCGTGTACACCGTGGTGCTTGAGCATGGCACCGGTGAGCGACAATCCCGCAGGCTGGTGGTGGCGCATTGATGCGGTCGCGTATCCTGCTCTCGGTCCTGTTCACGGCCGCAGCGATCCAGGCGCGGGCGCAAGCCTCCTTGTTCGACCTGAGCGCGGTGCATGAGATCCGCATCAGCTTCGCCGTGCCGGATTGGCGCGCGCGGCTCGAGGACCTCTACACGGAGGGGCAGAACGGCCGCCTCGTCGGGCAGGTGAGCATCAACGGGACGGTGCTGAGCGGCTGCGGAGTACGCTTCAAGGGCTACAGCTCGTACAGCGCCGGCCGGATCAAGAACCCGTTCAACATCGACCTCAATCACACGGTGAGCGGCCAGAGCTACCAGGGCCAGAAGAAGCTCAAGCTCAGCAACGTGTTCCAGGACCCCAGCTTCCTGCGCGAGACGCTCACCTACGCGATCGCCCGCGAGTACATGCCCGCCTCGCGGACCGGCTATGCCAACGTGTGGGTGAACGACACGCTGCAGGGCCTCTATGTCATCACCGAGGATGTCGGCAACGATTTCCTCGCCGCGCATTTCGGCGACAACGACGGCTCCTTCGTGAAAGGCAATCCGCCCACGGTCGACCTGACCGGCGACAACTGCAACCTGAGCGATGCGCCCGGCACCGACAGCACGGCCTACTTCGACCTGTACGAGCTTCAGAGCGCGCACGGCTGGGGCCACCTGCTCGACCTGATCGACGCGCTGAACCTACATCCCGACCGGATCGACAGCGTGCTCAATGTGGACCGTGCCCTCTGGATGCATGCGCTCAACTATGCCCTCATCAACTTCGACAGCTATGTGGGCTACGCGCAGAACTACTACCTGTACCGCGACCGCGATGGCCTGTGGAACACGATCCCATGGGACATGAACATGAGCTTCGGAGCCTTCCGGCTAACCGATGCCAGCACTTATTGGAACGGGTTCAGCATCGCGCAGGCCATGAACATCGATCCCCTGAGCCACTACAACGGCGTCAGCGTGTCGGAACGGCCGCTCATGCGCAGCCTCTTCCAGGACCCGATGCGGCGGCGCATGTACCTGGCGCACATCCGCGCGATCCTCGATGAGCATTTCACCAACGGCGATATCTACCAGCTCGCAGCGCAGCTGCGCACGCTGATCGATGCGCATGTTCAGGCCGACCCGAACAAGTTCTACAGTTACCAGGGCTTCCTCGACAACCTGGCCGACCCGGTGAGCTTCACCATCACCTATCCCGGCATCGCGCAGCTCATGACCGGGCGCGCCGCCTACCTGCAATCCTATCCGGGCTTCACCGGGCAGCCCTCGATCGGCTGGCCGCAGACCGCGCCGGTCGACATCGTGGTCGGGGAGCCCTTGACCATCACCAGCGCCATCAGCGGCAGCGACACGGCCTTCCTTGCCTACCGGTTCGGTATGAATGGTCGGTTCGCGAAGACCGCCCTGCTCGACGATGGCCTGCACGGCGACGGCGCGGCGGACGATGGCGTCTACGGCGCCGTGATCACCGCCGAATCGAACCTGATCGAGTATTACATCTACGCGGAGAATGCCCTAGCGGGCGAATTCAACCCCCGTGGCGCCGCATACAAGACACACCGCGCGTTCACGCGCATCGAGCCGGGCATGCTGGTGATCAACGAGTTCATGGCCGACAACCGCACCCAAGCGGATGCCTCTGGCGCCACCGGTGATTGGATCGAGCTGTACAACGCGAGCGGCAGCACCATCAGCACGGCGGGCTTGTACATGAGCGACGATCCCGATGATCCGCAGAAGTGGTTCATGCCCGGTTTCATCCTGGCGCCCGGCGAGTACCTCATCATCTGGGCCGACGACCGCGAGTGGGTGGATGACTACCATGCCGGCTTCAAGCTCGATGCGGAAGGGGGGACCCTTCTGCTCGCCTACGATGCGGAGAACGTCATCGATCAGGTCGCTTTCGGCCAACAGTACCCGATCTACTCCTGGGCGCGGTCACCCAACGGAACGGGCGCGTTCAAGCGGATGGCACCGACCTTCAAGACCTACAACCACATCGTAGTAGGCTTCGATACCGACGCGGCTTTCCAGCTCTGGCCCAATCCGGCCACCGCGCAGGTCCTCGCCTTCGTCGACCGGGATGGCGAATTCGAGGTGGAGGTCTTCCGCGCCGATGGCCGAAGGATGGCCGGCCCGATCAAACGCAGCAGCCGTCAACTCGTCGAAGTGGATGCCTACGGCCTTCCTGCCGGGCATTACACCTTGCGCGCCACCTTCGGCGACGCCACCCTGAGCAAACCCTTCATCATCATCCCATGAAACAGTTCCTTGCCCTGCTTGCCTTCGCCGGGCTGCTCTCCGCCGAAGCCCAGACCTTCACCACGTGGCGCATGGCCGAGGGGCTGCCCACGGATGACCTGCGCGATGTGGCGGTGGCGCCGAATGGCACCATCTGGCTCGCGACCGGCGCCGGCGTGGTGAGCTTCAACGGAAGCACCTTCACCACCTACACGGCGGCCACCAGTCCTGGCCTGGTGAATGATGATGTGTACGCCATCGCCGTGATGAGCAACGGCGATGTCTGGGCCGGCACCGACTTCGGGGCGAGCCGCTACGATGGATCGTCGTGGACCGCCTTCACCACCGCCGATGGCCTTGGCGACAACGAGGTCAAGAACATCAAGCAGGCGCCCAACGGCGACATCTGGTTCGCCACCATCAACGGCGCCACCAGGCGCACCGGCGCCGGCGACTTCACGGCCTTCGGCTCACCGGATATCCCCTTCGGCGGCGCCACGCACGTGGCCTTCGCCAGCAATGGCGATGTGCTCCTGAGCGGCGGCCTGGGCGGCGTGATCGTGTACGATGGCAGCGCGTTCACCGCCATCACCATGGCAAGCGGGCTCTTGAGCAACCGCATCCGCAGCATCGCCGTGGATGCCCAGCAGAGCAAATGGGTGGGCACCGCCGAGGGCGTCTCCGTGCTGGATGCCTCCAACGTGCACAGCGCCGATCATGAGCATGTCTTCATCCTGCCGCCGCCCGATGAGCTGAATCCCATCACCGACATGCTGGTGGACAATGCGGGCCGCATCTGGGCCGGTGT
>DDRC01000208.1 GCA_002342985.1 Flavobacteriales bacterium UBA2426 | reverse complement strand
GTTAGGTCCCAGGACCTCCGCGAGCTCTTCGAGCAATACGGAGAAGTGACTTCGGCCAAGATCATCATGGACAAGGCCACCAACCGGAGCCGCGGCTTCGGCTTCGTGGAGATGTCCGATGATAACGCTGGCCGCACCGCCATCGAGGGCACCAATGGCAAGAACTTCCACGGCCGTGACCTCGTGGTGAACGAGGCCCGTCCCCGCACCGAGGGGGACCGCGGCGGCTTCGGCGGAGGCCGGGGCGGCGACCGTGGCGGCTACCGCAATGACCGCGGTGGCGATCGCGGCGGCTATCGCAGCGACTATCGCAGCGACCGCGGCTCGCGCAACGACGACTACTAGATCGATACCCCGAAGAAAGAGAGGCCCCGCGCTGCGGGGCCTCTTCCTTTTTCGGCCCCTCCCAAAAGATGTCAATGGGGCCACGCGCCGCCTCGCATCGAGGAGCCCTCGGCCCGGCATGCTGGCACGGGCCGGTACTTTCGCGCCTCCATGACGCTTCGCTATTCCCTGTTCGCCCTTTCCGTCCTCAGTGCAGCCGCATCGCACGGACAACGCCCGGGGGGGACCTCCGGAGCGGGGACGCCCGCTGTGGGGCGGGTGCTCGGCCGCGTGATCGATGGCGAGACGCGCAAGGGCGCTGAATTCACCACCATCGCCATCCGGATGGCCGCCAACGACAGCATCGTGGGCGGGGGCATCAGCCGGAGCTCGGGCGAGTTCAG
Organism: Flavobacteriales bacterium UBA2426; assembly: GCA_002342985.1. GTDB lineage: Bacteria > Bacteroidota > Bacteroidia > Flavobacteriales_F > PHOS-HE28 > PHOS-HE28. Next base: position 19,902 of record DDRC01000208.1, on the reverse strand, counting down.
CATCGACAAGCTGCCCGTGGGGCCGCCGCTGAAGGTGGCCATCAGCTTCATCGGATTCAAGCCTTACGAGAGCCAGTTGCGCCTGACCCGGGACCGGCCCGAGCAGGATCTCGGGAACATCACGCTGATGCCGAATACCGAGCTCTTGCAGGAGGTGGAGGTGACGGGTGAGCGCGCCACCATGGTGATGCAGGTGGACCGCCGGGTCTTCAACGTGGAGAAGGACCTGAGCACCCAGGGCGGCAGCGGGGTGGATGTGATGAAGAACGTTCCGGGCCTGAGCGTGGACCTGGATGGCAACGTGGAGATGCGCGGCACGCGCCCGCAGATCCTCATCGATGGCAGGCCGACGGCCATGACGCTGGAGCAGCTGCCCGCTGAGGAGATCGAGCGCGTGGAGGTGATCACCAATCCATCGGTGGCGTTCGATGCCAATGCCACGGGCGGCATCATCAACGTGGTGCTGAAGCGGAGCACCAAGCCGGGGTACAGCGGACAGGTGCAGGCCGGCATCGGCACCAACGGACGCTACCAGGGCAGCGCCAACCTGAACATGAAGGAGGGCCGATGGGCCTTCAACCTGGGCTACAACTTCAATACTGGCACCAACGTCACGGACGGCAGCACGGAGCGCACCGAGCGCAGCGCTGGAAGCACCACCGGCTATTTCATCCAGGATGCATCCAGTGAGAGCGCGCGCACCATGCACGGCGGCCGCATCGGCGCCGAGTGGCAGGTGACGAACCGCAACCTCCTTACGTTCTCCCAGAGCCTGCGCATGCACGAGATGAGCAACGCGGAGGACCTCGATGCGCGGATACTGGGTCCCGGCCGTGAGCTGCTCAGCACCGCCGAGCAGCGCAACGCCACGCGCGGGGAGACGATGAGCACCAACACCCAGATCGGATTCAGGCGCCGGTCGGCCAAGGAGGGACGTGAATGGACCGCGGACCTGAGCTACAACACCTGGCGGCGCAGCAGCCGTGCCGACTTCGACCAATACGCGTACGATGCATCCGGCGGGCTGCTCAGCGGAAGCCCCCGCCTGCAGGACAACCTGGGCGGCAGCGGCTACCGGCAATTGAACCTGCAGGCCGATTTCATCGAGCCGCTGGGCGACAGCGACAAGCTGGAATACGGCATCAAGGGGAGCTGGAAGCTCGACGACACTTACCTGGACGTCTTCGTCTCCTCGCCGTCCATCGGCCAGGAGGTGCTGGACACCAGCCTGACCAACGACTACGGGATCACCGACCTGATCAATGCGGCCTACGTGAACTGGCAGCACCGGTTGAGCGACCATTGGAGCATGCAGGCCGGCTTCCGCTTCGAGCAGACCTGGTTCGAGACGGTGATCCGGAACAAGGACATCACCTTCAGCTACCGTTATCCCGATGGGATGGAGAACCTCGGCAAGGCGCTCTTCCCAGCGCTCTACCTCTCCCGCAAATGGGACGGCAGCCTGCGCGAGGCGCAGTTCAATGTGTCGCGGAAGATCAGCCGGCCGAGCTTCTGGCAGATCATGCCCTTCATCATGAACGCGGACAGCCGGAACGTGCGCATCGGCAACCCAGCGCTCGCCCCGGAACTGAGCACACTGGCCGAGGCCAATCACCTCCTGCCGTTCATGAAGGGCAAGGGCAGCTGGCTTACCAGCGTCTTCGGCCGTTACACGCAGGACGTCATCACCAGCTACGCCACTCCCCTGCCCTCGGACACAACGCTCCTCCTGAACACATTCGTGAACGGAAGCCAGAGCATCAGCGGCGGGTGGGAGAACATCGTGAAGATCGAACCCCTGCAGGGGCTGCAGCTCACCCTGAGCGGCACGCTGCAGTACACCGACGTCGCACTGGGCGATGCCCAAGGGGGGCTGCGCAACAAGGGCTTCAACTGGAACGCGAAGGGGCTGCTGGCCTGGCGCATGCGCAAGGACTGGAGCGTGCAGGTGAATGCCGAGTACGAGGCGCCGCGGATCCAGCCCCAGGGCCTGAGCCTGGCGCAGTACGGCGTGGACCTTTCCCTGAGCCACGATATCACGAAGCGGGTCAGCGCGGTGCTCAACGTGAATGACGTGTTCTTCACGCGACGCTGGGGCAACATCATCGACACCGACCGCCTCTACCAGGAGAGCTTCCGCAGGCGGGAGATGCGCTTCGTGCGCTTCACGCTCACTTGGAAGTTCGGTGAGCAGAACACCTCGCTCTTCCGGCGCAAGCAGAACCAGCGGCCCGAGCCCGGCAGCAACGGAGGCGGCGACATGGATATGTAGGCGGACCGCTCACAGGGGCACCACCTCGAAGCGCGGGCAGCCCACCTGGCCCTGCTCACCGTAGAAGTCGATGAAGTGCATCTTGTAGAAGTACCCTTCCGCATCCTGCAGGATGTACACCATCCGCGTGTCCACGGCATAGGTGGAGGTCTCGAAGGAGTAGCGCTTCCAGTCGTAGCCGATGGCGTCGCGCTTCGACCCGAGCGGGTGCATGAGCGTGTCGGCCAGGGTGACCGCTTCGAATTCCGCATCGGGGATGAGGGCTGCCCGCGTGGTGGGCGCGGTGAGCACGCCGGTGACGATGTAGGGCATGAAGGGGTCGTAGAACTGGTGGGTGTACTGCGTCACCACCATGTCCCAAGCACCGCGCGGCGGCTCAATGGGCACCGTGCCGACCCCCGCCTTGTAGCAGGTGAAGGAGCGCGACGGGTCCTTCACCACGGTGACGGTCTCAAGCTGCGTGCCGTCGAGCAGCGCCACCTCGAATTCGTATGCGGTGCCGGTGACGGAGCGGAAGCGGAACTTGCGCAGCCCTTGCGACTGACCCAGGGCATTCACGCCGAGGTCGATGATGTACACCGCATCCGTACCGCGCCAATCCCGGATGGCGGTGCTGTCCCGATGCCCGCTGGGCGCGTCGATCCGCCGTCCGGCACCCATGCCCGCCGTATCGTGCGGCTGGGTGATGGCCACGGCCCCGCGGTCCCAAGCGGTCATCAGCTTCGATCCGTTCAAGTAGATGCGCCATCCCTCGGGTGCGCTCTCGAACGCCAGGTCCCACGCCGTCTTCGGATTCGTGCTGACCGCCATGCCGCTGCTGATGTCGAGCCACAGCTGGTCCTGGTAGCCGGGACCCATGCAGGCGCTCACGGTCATGGCATCGCCCCGCGTGCGGGGCTGAACGGGCAGTTCCTCCTTCATGCATGCGCTCAGGGCAAGCATGAGGCCCAAGCCGATGATGATGCTCTTCGTCCTCATTCGGATCCGCGCTTCAGGTCCATCTCGATCCTCAGGAAAGCCAGGCGTCCGGTGGCCATCGGCACGCTCGCACCGCCGCCGCCATGCGCACCCCCTGCCATGGTTGCTGCGATCGCCTGCACATCGAACAGGTTCTTGCAGCCTGCGGTCATCGCCGCCCGGCCGCGCCAAAGACGCTTGGTCAGGGAGGCGTCCGCCATGTGGAAGGCATCGATCCACGTCTGGCCCACCTTTCCGTCCGCCATCAGCGCATAGTTCACCAGGCGATCCTGCCACTTCCAGAAGACCGAACCGCTCCACCCCTTGCGCAGCCATTGCTTGGTGATGGAGGCGCGCACCTCACTGGTGAAGAGGTAGGGGCTTCCCGTAGACCGTGCCACATCATCGTAGCGGCCCGTCACGGCCGCGCCGCAGGTGACCACCCAGTGGCCGTTGTCCCACCCCGCACCGATGCTCCCACCCGTTGTGCGGAACCCGCCCACATTGATGTACGAGTACTGCGTGCCGCTGACCTGGGCGAGGGTGATGAGGTCCTCCACGCTGTTGTGGAAGAGGGAGACCTCGCTTGTATAAACGCCCTTGTCCTTCGCGTGGCGATAGCCCAGGGCCGCGCTGAGGTTGCGCGAGCGCTCGGCCTCCAGGGCGGTGTTCCCGGTGATGTCGTGGTTCACATCCACGAAGAACAGGTAGAGCTCCTTCAGCGATGGGGCCCGGAATCCGCTGGCATACGAGGCGCGAAGGGTGAAGCCCCGGCTCATCTGCCAGCGGACATTCAAGGAGGGCACGATGGGTGCACCGTAGCGCGTATTGTAGGCGTATCGGGCACCGGGCCGGATGGTCAGGGCCTCCACCGGGCGGTACTCGGCACTGGCCAGCACGGCAAAATCCCCGATCTCCTCCATGCCATCACCGATCCTGCGCCCCCCCCCGGTCTCCAGGTTCAGGTCGGCGCCCAGCTCATAATTCAATCGTGCGCCGGCCTGGGCCCGGATGAAATTCGCGCGTACGTTCGTAAGCGTGAATCGGGAGGTATCCTGCTCGCCAGCGCCATCCACGAGCTGTTCACCGAGGGTGGTGAGGTCGCGGTACCAGAGATTGCTCCTGCGCAGGTAGCGGTTGTGCGCGACAAGGGCGGTCACCTTGCGACCCGCCAAGAGACGACGCTCCGCGGATACTGCATTGTCGAACCGGATGGTGGTATACCGCTCGTCGAACGCCGATTCGAAGTAAGGCGCGCGCGGCCTGCCCCGGTTGATGATCACATCGTGCATGGCCTCGGCCTTGTATCCTAGGTCCCAATCCGCCGCGGAGCGCCTGAGACTGAGTCGGCCGAAATACTGCTCACGCGGCTTCCATTGCTGGAACCGATTGGAATCGGCGATGGCCGGGGAGAGGTCGACGATTCCGGTATGGCGCGGGTCCCAACCGGCGAAGAAGTTGCGGCCCAGGGTGACCACCGCATCGTGGCCTCCCCATTGTCGGGCGCCGGTAATCGTGGTATTCAGTCGGCCGATATGCTCGCCGTATGCCGAGGCCTTGAGTGACAAGGGCTGTCCGCCGCTCTTCCGGGTGATCAGGTTGATCGTGCCTGCGAGCGCGTTGGTTCCGTAATTGACGCTCAGCGGACCTTCCACGACCTCGACGCGCTCGATGCCCGTGAGGTCGATCTGTGCCAGGTCAATGTTGCCGTCCTGCCTGCCGATCACCGGCACGCCATCGATCAGGAGCTTCACGTTCTGGCCGCCAAGCCCTTGCATGGAAATGGAGGTGCCGAGCACATTGTCCTGTGAAAGACGGATGTTGAGCTCGTTGCGGAGCGCATCGGCCAGGCTGTTGGCGGCCATCCGCTGCATCTGCGCGGCATCGATCACCCGCACACGATGCACCGCCTTCTCCGGGGATGCCGGCGCGTACTGACCGGTTACCACGAACTCCGATAGCGCAAGCGCCTCCGGCCGCATGCTGTACACCAGAGGGGCGGTGCCGCGCGCCTCCACGGTGTCCGTGATGGTGCGATAGCCGACGAAGGAGACGCGCAGCGCAAGGCGGTCGGCAGCGGCTTCCATGGCCGGGATGCTTCCTTGCCCATGGGCATCCATCACCGCCATGCCGCTGCCCCCCCCGCTTCCCAATGCCTGCCACACGATGTGCGCATAAGGCACGGGGGCGCCGGAAGCATCGCGCACGGTGACCGCGCGCTGCCCCATGGCGTTCAGCGCCAAGAAGCAAGCCGCAAGGGCCGCCGCCACACAGTCTATCCGGCTCGTTATCATTCCTCCGTCAACTGCCTGTTCCTCTCCTTGGGGACCGTTGGCCCGGAATGCCGCTCTCCTGCATGAGCAATCCATGGGCAGCAGCGCCGAACCGATCACTCCACCACTACGCGCGCCGCACGCACCCCGCTATCCGAGGCCAGGCGCACGATATAGATTCCGTTTGCGAGTCCGCGCAGATCGACCAGGACCCGTGCTGCAGCGCCCGTGGCGGCTATCTGCGCCTCCTTCACGATGCGGCCGCTGCGGTCAACCACCTGCAGCGCGCCCTTGATCAACGGCTCATCGAGCAGCAGGCTCAACTCGCCGTCGGTGACCGGGTTGGGATACAAGGCGAGGCCGTTTTCGGCCGTCTCCGCCATGCCGGTGGCGCTCACCAGCTCCTGGGTGAAGGTCATGGTGCCCGTGCTCCCGCCGCCGTAGCCGATGAACACGAGTTTCCAGATGCTGCCCGCGCGGTCCTTCACGAAGTAGGTGCGGTCCTGCGCATACTCGTACTGCATGAGCGAGGCGTTGTATGTCTTCCAATCGTAGCCGATGATATTGATGGCAGAGTCCAAGGGCTGGCTGGTCCAGAGGGCATCACCGGTCGGCACGCCATCCACCTGTGCGGCAAGCACCGACTTGTTCTGGAGAACGCCCGCCACCGCATACGGCGTTGGGGCCGGAGAAGGGATGATGGACGTGTATTTGGTGAACACCAGGTCCCAGGCATCCGCTGCGGGCTCCAGGTCGACGGCGGCGTTGGTGGCGAAGCTGAAGTAGCCGAAGTTCTTCCCCGGAAAGGCCGATTTCACCAGGGTCGCATTCTGCTCGTTGCCGCCGTCCAGGTCCGCATACGTGAAGGAGTAGGTACCGGTAGCGAGCGAATTGATACGCAGCTTCTTGTAGATATCGCCCGGGAACTTGATGACATACACCTTGGCTCCCACGATGGCGTGGGTGATCATGCTGTAGTCCCCCCAGCCCACATTGAAGCCATTGGCCTGATCCAGGTTGTTGCCGTAGGTGAGGGCGCCGGCGGACCAATCGATCTCCGAATTGTAGATGGCCGTCCAGCCCGCCTCGTTCGGACTGGTGATGGAACTCCAGTCGGCGAGAGCGGTGGACGCTTGCCATACCGAGAGGCCCTTGGCGGTATTCACCAGGACGGAGGAGTTGAAGGAATTGATCTCGAAGGCGAGGTCCCATGCGGCAAGGTCAGTGGTGGCCTGCACGCCATTCTCCAAGCTGTACCAGACCTGCTGGGCATTGGAAGGTCCGGTGGCGATGGTGACCTCGGTCTGAGCGAATGAAGCGGTCACAGCGAACGCCAGGGCGAGTGAGAACAGGGGTTTCATGCGGAATTCCGATTTGGTGGCGCAAAGCAACGGCTGACAAACACCCCGGTCCAAGCCCGGGATCACTGCAACAGGGCCTGTTCCGTCACGCCTGTGTAAGAACCGGCATGGGCAATGGTCCTCTGCCCCTTCTTGAGCATCCGCAGCGCCGCTTACGGGGCGAGTCGGGCCGCGCCTACCTTCACCCCATGACCCGGGCGGCCACGATCCTGCTCCTCATTCTGCTCGGTGCATGCAGCGGCCAGCGCGGCTCGGTGCACGAAAGCGGGCTCCAGCGCAGGGTGCATCGACCGGGTTGGCACCTGGACCTCGGCCTCCGCCGCGAATCCGTTCAACGGGAGCCCATGGCCTCCGTGCAGCGGCTGGGCGAGCGCCCCCCGCCGCCCTTCGCCGCGCCCTTGCCCGAGCCGGCCTTGCGCCAGCAGCCCTGGCACGCGCTACCTGCCATGCAGCCCGTCGAGGTTGCCATGGTCTCCGCCCCGCGGCCTGCGGAAGCGCTTCCAGCGTACCTACCGTCAACCACCGCTGACCAGGATCCGGATGACCTGATGCCGAAGAAGCGGTGGAATGCACTGGCTGTTCCGGCCTTCGCCGCCGGCCTCGGGACCATCGCACTCGGCTTCGGTACCAACCTGCTGGCACTGGTCGGTGCCATTGCGCTAACCCTGCTCCTCGCTGGGCTCTCCATCCGCCGCATCCGGCGCAAGGAGCAGGCTGGCAAGGGCTTCGCGTTCGCCGCCTTGATGACCGGGGTGCTGGCGGCCTTGCTCACCGCCATGTCCATCGGTCGCTACGGCACGGACTTCTAGGCTCCGCTCAGCGCCTCAGCCAGCACCAGCGCGGCCCGGTCACGCAGGGCCTCCGGTCCGACCCCGGCCTTCCGCATGGCCAGCAGGGAGCCCGCGCCCTCGGATTTGGACAGCTTGCGCCCCTCGCCATCGACGACCAGCCCATGATGCAGGAAGCGGACCTGCCTGAACGCGTCGGCGCCGATGCGCTCTGCGAGGTAGAGCTGGCACGCCGTGGACGGCAGCAAGTCCTGGCCGCGCACGATGTGCGTGATGCCATGGTCCAGGTCATCCACGAGCGAGGCGATCTGGTAGGCCGGGCGCCCCCCCAGTTCGGCCCGCTGCCGCACGACGGGGTCGGTGAGCAGCTCCGCCGGCCGCAGCATCTCTGCACCGGAAGGCCAGCGCTCCATGCGCAGCATGGCATCGCTCGGCAGGCGCAGTCGCCAGGCCAGGTGCGGAGCATCGAATGGCAGGCCCTTCCCCCGGCATGAGCAAGGCCTGCGCCGCAACTCGCTCCGGCTGCAGCCGCAAGCATAGAGGTCGCCCTGCTCCTTCAGGAGTCCGATCACCTCCAGGTAGCGTGGCATGCGATTGAGCTGCGAGTAAGCCCGTTCATGCTCCCTGCGGTCGCGCGGGCCCTCCGTCCACGCCAGCCCGAGCCAATGCAGCGAATCGAAGATGTCATCCACGTACTCCGGCCGCATCCGTTCCGCATCGAGGTCGTCGATGCGCAGCCGCACAGCAGCGCGCTCCCGCATCGCCACCAGTGCTGTGACGAGGAAGTTGACGGCGTTCCCCGCATGGAGGAAGCCGCTCGGTGTGGGAGCGAAGCGGGTGCGGGCGACCACGGGCGGGAGCGGCCTCAAACGTAGCCATGCCCATGATGAAAAGCCTTGTTAAGGCCGTGATCGCCCATGCGGCGCGCGCTTAACATTGCAGGGATGGGACGCCGTGCGATAGGCACCTTGCTGCTTCTGGCCACGCTGAGCGTGGTGGGCGTGGTGGTGATCCAGCTCCTCTGGCTCAACCAGGCCTCGCACTACCACCGCGAGCAGGTGGCGCTCAACAAGGAGCAGGCCTCGCAGCTGGAGAAGCAGTTCAACGACCGGGTGGTGATGGCCCTGACGGACGTGACCGAGCAAATCCTCACCATCAACAAGGACAGCACGGACCTCTATGATGCGGTGAAGCAGGTGCGGCCCAACTACTTCGCCGTCACCATCAACGACACGCTCCACCCCTATCTGCTGGAGGCCCTGCTGCGCAAGGAATTCAGCCGCCGGCACATCGCCGAGGACTTCGAGTACGGCATCTACGACTGCTTCACGGACAGCATCGTCTATGGCAACTACGTTTCGCAGGACACGCTGGCCGGGGACACCATGCCGCACTCGCAGCTGCAGAAGCTCGACAAGGACGGGCACTACTTCGGCGTGTACTTCCCCACGCGGCGCAGCACCCTCTGGGACGAGGGCGGCGACGTGGGCTGGACCTGGGTCTTCCCCGTGGTGGTCACGCTGATCGTCTTCGCCTTCTTCGCCTACAGCGTATGGGTGATCCTTCGCCAGAAGCGGCTCAGCGAGATGAAGAACGACTTCATCGGCAACATGACCCACGAGCTGAAGACCCCCATCAGCACCATCGCACTGAGCGCGGAAGTGATCTCCGATCCGGGCATCCTGGAGGAGCCGGACCGGCTGCAGGAGTACGCGCGCATCATCCGGAGCGAGAATGAGCGGCTGCGCACCCAGGTGGAACGCGTGCTGCAGCTAGCCACGCTGGAACGGGACACCATCCGCATGAAGCGCGAGCCCGTGGACATGCACCAGGTGGCGGAGACCGCTGCCGACTCCATCAGGCTCCCGGCCCAGGAGCGCGGCATGCGCGTGGACCTGCGGCTGGAGGCGATGGAACCCACGGTATTGGGCGACCGCGTGCACCTGACCAATGCCGTGTTCAACCTGCTAGACAATGCCGTGAAATACGGCAGGCCCGGCACCCCCATCGAGATCCGCACGAGCCGGCGCGGCAATGAGCTGCTGCTCTCCGTGAAGGATGAGGGCATCGGCATCCGCAAGGAGGACCAGCGCCATGTCTTCGAGCGCTTCTTCCGGGTGCACACCGGCAACGTGCATGATGTGAAGGGCTTCGGCCTCGGCCTTCATTACGTGCACCAGATCGCGCTATCGCACGGCGGCGGCGTCAGCGTGCACAGCGAGCCGGGCAAAGGGAGCGTCTTCACCCTGTCACTCCCCCTGAACCACCATCGACCATGAACGACAAAGCGAACATCCTCCTCGTGGAGGACGACCAGAACCTTGGATTCGTGGTGCAGGATGCCCTGAAGCGCAAGGGCTATACCGTGCATCTGGTGCGCGATGGCAAGGAGGGCCTGAAGAAGTTCAATGAGCAGCCCTATGACCTGTGCGTGCTGGATGTGATGCTGCCGGGCAAGGACGGCTTCAGCCTGGCGGAGGACATCCGGCTGGTGAACGCCCAGGTGCCCATCGTGTTCCTGACGGCCAAGAGCCAGACGGAGGACCGCATCGCGGGCTTCAAGGCCGGAGGGGACGACTACCTCACCAAGCCCTTCAGCCACGAGGAGCTGGTGCTGCGGGTGGAGGCCATACTGCGGCGAACGCAGGGACGCACCGAGGAGGCGCGCACGCGCGAGCGGTTCGAGGTTGGCGACTACACCTTCGACCACCGCAACCTGATGCTGAGCCATCCCACCGAGGAGCGCAAGCTCACGAAGAAGGAGGCCGATGTGCTGCGCCTGCTATGCCTGCACGCCGATCAGGTTCTTCCGCGCGAACTGGTGCTGAATATGGTCTGGGGCGACGACACCTACTTCCTCGGCCGCAGCCTCGATGTCTTCATCAGCCGCCTGCGCAAGTACCTGAAGCTCGACCCCAAGGTGCAGATCGTGAACGTGCATGGTGTGGGTTTCAAGCTGGTGGTGGACCGGGCTTGAGCGCCCAGTGCATCATCCGCCCGCCAGCAGCCTCTTCACCAGCCCTGCCATCGCGCTGCCATCGGCCTGGCCGGCCCAGCGCTTGTTGGCCTCGCCCATCACGCGGCCCATGTCCTTCATCCCATTGGCACCGAGCTCGCCGATCAGGGCGATGACGGCGGACTCCAGCGCTGCGGCATCCAGGCGGACGGGCAGGTAGGCCTCGATCACCTTGGCCTGCACCTCCTCCTCCGCAGCCAGGTCCGCACGGCCCTGCTGGTGGTAGATGGCGGCGGCCTCGGCGCGCTGCTTGTGCAGCTTCTGCAGGATCTTCATGCCCACGGCCTCATCCAGCTCACCGCCACCGCCCTCCTTCGTGAGCTCGAGCAGGATGGCGCTCTTGATGGCGCGCAGCGCGTTCAGCCGGTCCTTCTCCCGGGCCAGCATGGCGGCCTTGATGTCGGAGTCGATGCGGTCCTTGAGGTTCATGGGCTGAAGATCGCTCAAAAGGCGATCGGCCGGGGAATCCCGGCCGATCGCGGATGCTCGACACTGCGGGCTCAGTCCACCCGGTCGTGCAGGTGCGGATTGTTCTTGCTCAGGGTCACGCGGCGCTCGCCGTTCTCGTCCACGGTCTCGTTGAGGGAGAAGCGGCTGATGCTGCTGTCGGTGCTCTTGGGGCCCTCGTGCAGCTGCTGCTTGCGGCGTACGTAGGCCGGCTCGCGCTCATAATCGCCCAAGCCATTGGGAGAGCGCATGCGCAGGTTCATCTCCCGCACGCGGGCGATGCGCTCCTCATGATGCTGCTGATGCTCGGCGGGGCTCACCCGCACCTCCCTCGCCTCAGGCTGCCGGGCCTCCTGGGCCGCGGGGCCTGGCGCGCTGGCCGGCGCGGCACCCACGATGGCAGGGGCCTCCTCCGCCACGGGGGCCGGCGCCTCGGACTCATCGTACAGGCCATGCACCACCTTCTCCTCGTTCTCCTCCGTGGGCGGATCGGGCGTCACCACGCGCGGGGCCAAGGGCTCCACCTCGAACTCGATGTAGCGCTGCGTCACGGCGGTCACCGGCTCCGCGCGCTGCTCCGGCTCCGGCTTGGGCTCTTCCCTGGTCTTCAGGTAGGGCTCCGGAATGGCGGGCTCCTCCACGGCCGGCGGCGGCGCGGGGGCGGCAGGTGCCGATGCCCCGGTGACCGGATTGGCGATGGGCTGGGTGATCATCGTGGGGACATCGGCCTCCAAGGGGATCACGGTGCGCTTGGTCCGCTCGGCAATGCCCTCTCCAGTGTCCGGCCTGGTCTGGAAGCCCGTGGCGATCACGGTGATGCGCAGCTTGGCGCCGAGGCCTTCCTCGTGCCCATAGCCCCAGATCACATCGGTGCCCTCGCCAGCGGCCTTGGTGATATAGGCCGTGATGTCATCCACCTCATCCAAGCGCACCTGCTGCTCGCTGTAGGCCATGTTCAGCAGCACGTACTTGGCGCCCCGGATGTCATTGTCGTTCAGCAACGGCGATTCCAGCGCCAGCTTGGCGGCTTCGATGGCGCGGTCATCCCCTTCCGCCTCAGCCATGCCCATGATCGCCACGCCGCTGCGCGTCATCACGGTCTTCACATCCTCGAAGTCCACGTTGACGGTACCGGTCTTGTTGATGATATCCACGATGCCGCGCGCGGCGGTGGTGAGCACGTTGTCGGCGTGGGCGAAGGCATTGTCGAGGCTCAGGTTGCCGTAGAGGTCGCGCAGGCGGTCGTTGTTGATCACCAGCAGCGTGTCGACCGTGTTGCGGAGCTCCTCCACGCCTGCGAGCGCCTGCTTCTTGCGGCGATGGCCTTCCCATTGGAAGGGCATGGTGACGATGCCGACGGTGAGGATGCCGAGCTCGCGGGCGATGCTGGCCACCACGGGTGCGGCGCCGGTTCCGGTGCCGCCGCCCATGCCAGCGGTGATGAAGAGCATCTTGGTGCGCGTGCTGAGGATCTGGCGGATCTCATCGATGTTCTCCTGCGCGGCGTCCTTGCCCTTGTCGGGCACGCTGCCGGCGCCGAGCCCCTCGGTGAGGCCGGGGCCGAGCTGCAGCTTCACCGGAACAGGGCTGATGTCGAGCGCCTGGCGATCGGTGTTGCAGACGATGAAGTCCACGCCGCGGATGCTTTGCCCGTGCATGTGGTTCACGGCGTTGCTGCCGCCGCCGCCCACGCCGATCACCTTGATGATCGAGCTGAGCTCCTTGGGAAGGTCGAATTTCATGGCCTGGGGGTCTTAAGAGGTGATTGCTGGATCAGGGGCGCTGCGGGTCAATCCTCGTCCTCGGGGTTGAGGAGGTCGGTGGTCTGCTTGAAGACGCTGTTGAAGAAGCTGCCGAGCCGGCTGGGGCCCGCGTTCACCGGCACCTTGCGCTGGGCCGAATCGGGCATGCGCAGACGGGTCCGGTCGAGGTGAGCGAAGCCCTTCATCACCAGGCCCACGCCTGTGGCGAACAGCGGGCTGGTGACAGCCTCGATCTTGCTCGGGCCGAGGTGCTCATTGGGATAGCCGATGCGGGCATCCATGCCGGTCATCAGCTCCACCAGGTGCTTGAGGTGCTTGAGCTGCGCGCCGCCGCCGGTGAGCACGATGCCGGCGATGAGCTGGCTCTCGATGCCGCTGTTGCGGATCTCGAAGTGGATGTGCTCGATGATCTCCTCCATGCGCGCCTGGATGATCTCGGCGAGCATGCGCAGGCTGATCTCCTTGGGCTCGCGGCCGCGCAGACCGGGGATGCACACCACCTCGTTCTCCTTGTTCTCCTTGGCCAGGGCGCTGCCGAACTTGGTCTTCAGCAGTTCGGCCTGGTCGCGCATGATGCCGCAGCCCTGCCGGATGTCCTCGGTGACCACGTTTCCGCCGAAGGGGATGACCGCAGTGTGGCGGATGATGCTGTCGAGGAAGATGGCGATGTCCGTGGTGCCGCCACCGATGTCCACGAGCACCACGCCGGCCTCTTTCTCCTGCTGGCTGAGCACGGCCTCTGCGCTGGCCAGCGGCTCCAGGATGAGTTCGGTGACGTTGAGGCCCGCACGGTGCACGCACTTGTTGATGTTGCGCGCCGCGGTGACCTGTCCGCTGATGATGTGGAAGTTGGCCTCCAGGCGGATGCCGCTCATGCCGATGGGGTCGGGGATGCCCTGCTCGTTGTCCACGATGTACTCCTGCGGAAGCACATGGATGATCTCCTCGCCCGGAGGCATCACCAGCCGGTGGGTCTCCTCCACGAGCTGATCGATGTCGGCCTGCGAGATCTCCACATCCATGCTCTGGCGCATCTTCATGCCGCGGTGCTGCATGCTGCGGATGTGCTGGCCCGCGATGCCCACGTTCACGGTCTCGATGATCACGCCGGCCATGTCGGCCGCATCGTTCACGGCAGCCTTGATGCTATCCACGGTCTTGGGGATGTTGGCCACCACACCGCGGCTCACGCCCTCGCTGCGGGCCTTCCCCATGCCGAGGATCTCGATCTTGCCCTGGGCATTCCGGCGGCCCACGATGCAGGCGATCTTGGTGGTGCCGATGTCCAGGCCGGCGACGATGTCCTGGTGCTCGTTCATGGTGCTCACTGCTCGTAAGGGTTGGTTCGTTTGGTGCAGACGATCTGGTCGTTGAAGCGCAGGTCGATGCGCGCGTAGCGGCGCCAGTCCGCCTTGGGGATTCCGTTGGCGTAGAATAGCCGCAGCTTGGCGAAGCGCTGCTCGAGCGCATCGGCGCCGCCCAGCAGGATGCGCTGGCCGCCGACGATGGGGATGAGCTCGAAGGCGCCGTCGGCGGTGACCACCACCTGGTCGATGAGGGCCTTCCACAGCGGGTCGTCGCGGAGGAAGAGCGCCAAGCGGTGGAGGTCGTCCGACCGGTAGCGCTGCACCAGCGTGTCGTGGCCATGCACCTGGATGACGCCATTGGCGGCTCCGGGCTCGTTCAGCCATCCCATGGCCACCGGCACGCGTGCGGTGTAGTCGCCGTCAACCGGCATGGTCCAGCCCTCCTCGTCGATGTAGAAGCTGGTGCCGTCGCCGTTGAGCACGCGGATCACCGGCTGCCGCTGCCGCACCCTCACGTGCAGGGCCCCGCCCAGGTCATGGTAGACCTCGGCGCCCGCCACGCAGGGGATGGCGCGCAGGCGCGCCTCGATGCCCGCCAGATCCACCTGCCCGCTGGCCGCGCCCACCACGGCCGTGCCCTGATCCAGGATGGCGCGGCGCACGGCGCCCTCATCGATGAAGTGCACGCCCTCTCCGCCCTCCACCTGCACGTGCAGGTCGGTGATGGGCGCACCGGCCGTGCTGCGGTCCACGAAGCCCAGCGTGATCACCGTGACCACGGCGGCCAGCGCGATGCCCAAAGGGCGCAGCAGGCGCTTGAGCTTGTTCATGGCTTGAGGCGTTCGTTCAGCGAGCGTTCGATCCGGGGCACCAGACGGTCGATGTCCCCGGCCCCCATGGTGACCACGACATCGACCTCGCGCGAAGCAAGGGCATCCACGAGCGCGCCGTAAGCGACGACGGATTTCTTATCCATGGGCACCTGTTCGAGAAGCCAGGCGGAGGTGATCCCGGGAATGGGCTCCTCCCGCGCCGGATAGATGTCGAGCAGGAGGAGCTCATCCAAGGCGGCCAGGCTGCGGCCGAACTCGGGGGCGAGGTCGCGCGTGCGGGAGAAGAGGTGGGGCTGGAATACGCCGGTGACCTTGCGTCCGGGATAGAGTTCGCGCACGCTCCCGAGACAGGCCTCGATTTCCCGCGGATGATGCGCATAGTCATCGATCAGCACCACGCGCGGACTGCGGATGCGGGTCTCGAACCGGCGCGCCACGCCACGGAAAGAGGCCAGGCCCTGGCGGATCGCATCGGCGTCGACGCCCAGACGCAGCGCGGCGGTGGCCGCCGCGATGGCGTTCTCCACGTTGTGGCGGCCGGGCATCCCCAAGGTCAGGCCCCGGAGCGAATGGCCCTCCGCGATGAGGTCGAAGACATAGAGGCCGTCGCCCACGAAGATGCCCTCCGCCCGTGGCTCACCCGTGCTGCCGATGGCGTAGGTGGTCACCTGCGTGCGGTGGGCGAAGTGCTGGGCGATGCGTTCATGGACGAGCAACGGCCCATCGCATTGCACAGCGAACTGGGTGTAGGCCTCGAACATCGCTTCCGGGGTGCCATAGATGTCGAGGTGGTCGGGATCCATGGCGGTGATGATGCTCTGGGCCGGGCACAGCTTAAGGAAGCTCCGGTCGTACTCATCGGCCTCCACCACGTTGAGCTGGGCATCGTCGTTGAGCAGCACATTGGTGCCGTAGTTGGCGGCAATGCCGCCGAGGAAGGCATTGCAGGGGACCCTTCCTACCGTCAGCAGGTGGGCCAGCATGGTGCTCACGGTGGTCTTGCCATGGGTGCCGGCCACGGCCACCGTGGGCTTGTCCTGCGTCACCAGCCCGAGCACCTCGGCGCGCTTCAGGATGCGCGCCCCCCGCTCCTCCCAGAAGCCCAGGAGCGGGCTGTTGGCGGGAACGGCGGGCGTGCGCACCACCATCACCTCTTCGGGAGGCGCGGTCCGGTACTCCTCCGGGATCAGCTCCGTGCGTTCATTGAACTGCACCTCGACCCCCTCGCTCTGCAGCTGGTTGGTCAGCTCGCTCGGGGTCTTGTCGTAGCCGGCCACCTGCGCTCCCCTGCGGCGGAAGTAGCGCGCCAGGCCGCTCATGCCGATGCCGCCGATGCCGATGAAGAAGAACCGCTTGCCGTCCAGGGTGCTCATGCGCGTGCCAGTCTGATGACCTCCGCGGCGATGGCCTGCGCCGCATCCGGTTTCGCCATGCCCGCGATGGCCAGCCGCAGGCGATCCAGGGCCTTCTCGTCGCGCAGCAGCTCCAGCGCCTGCGCGCCGAGCCGGCCCACGGCATCAGCATCGCGCAGCAGCACGGCGGCACCGCGATCGGTGAGGGCCCGGGCGTTGTGGGTCTGATGGTCCTCGGCCGCAGTGGGCAGCGGCACCAGGATCGCCGGCTTCGCCACGATGGTGAGCTCGCTGACGCTGATCGCGCCGGCGCGGGCCACCACCAGGTCGGCCACGGCATAGGCAAGGTCCATGCGGTCAACGAACTCATGCACCTTGCAGCGTTCGTAGGATAGCCTATCCACGGCGTCCTGCGCCTGCTTCAGGAAGGGCGTTCCGGTCTGCCACACCACCTGCAGGCCCGCTTCCTTCCACATGGGCAATGCGGCCTCCACACCACGGTTGATGCCGCGCGCACCAAGGCTGCCACCGGTGATGAAGAGGACCGGCGCATCCCCATCGAGCCCGAAGTGCTCCAGGCCCCTCGGCCGCTTGCCCTTGAGCCGCACGGTCTCTCCCCGTACAGGGTTTCCGGTGAGCAGCATGCGGTCCCGGGGGAAATACCGTTCCATGCCGGCATAGGCCACGCAGATGCAATTGGCACGCCGGGCGAGGTGGATGTTCGTCTTGCCCGGGAAGCTGTTCTGCTCCTGGATCAGCGTGGGCACCGCCATGCGCTGGGCCGCCGCAAGCAGCGGACCGCTCGCATACCCGCCCACGCCGACGGCCACATCCGGCCGGAATCGCTTCAGAAGGGCGCGCGCCTTCAGCATGCTGCGGAGCAGGCGCCATGGCAGCCCGAGGTTCTTGAGCAGGCTGCCGCGCTGGAAGCCGCGGATGGGCAGGCCCTCGATCTCGAACCCTGCGGCCGGCACCTTCGTCATCTCCATCCTGCCTTCAGCGCCCACGAAAAGGAAACGCGCATCCGGCTCGCGTTCGCGCACCGCCTGGGCGATGGCGATCGCCGGGAAGATGTGCCCGCCGGTGCCGCCGCCGGCGATCATCACCCTAAGCGGTCGCTGTGCGTGGTCGCTCATCCTTCCTGACGGTTGATTGCTGCTCGGTGCCACGGCTCACGCTGAGGATGATGCCGATGGCGAGGCAGGTGAACCAGATACTGGTGCCGCCCATGCTCACCAAGGGGAGCGGCTGGCCCGTGACCGGCACCAGGTTCACGGCTACAGCCATGTTGATCATGGCCTGCACCACGAGCATGAGCCCGAGGCCCAGGGCGACGAGCGCGCCGAACCGCTTCTCGCAGCGCTTGGCCACCGCTACCGAACGGTGCAGGAGTATGGTATAGAGCAGGAGAAGCCCCATTCCGCCGAGGATGCTGCCGTACTCCTCCACGATGAACGCATAGATCATATCGCTGTAGGGGTGCGGAAGCCAGTTGCGCGATGCCCCGCTGCCCGGCCCATTGGGGAAGAGCCCGCCGGTCGCGATGGCGATCTTGGCATGCTCCACCTGGTAGTTCGCATCGGGGTCGGCGGCGCCGGAGCTGAAGGCCTTGAGGCGCGCCGCCCAGGTGGCCATGCGCGGCAGCACGTCGGGGAACGAGTCGGCGATGAGCAGCAGCAGCGCGAAGGCCGTGATGGCCGATCCGATGAGCAGCGCCAGGTGCTTCAGGGGCACCTGTGCGATGAACATCAGCGTGACGCACACGGTGAAGAGCACCGCGGCCGTGCTGAAGTTGGCTGGCAGGATGAGCCCGCAGATCACGCCCACCGGCACCATCAGCTTCAAGGCCACATCGCGCAGTGTCCACTCGCCCTCGTGCCGCCCCAGCACCCGCGCCAGGTAGGCCACCAGGACGACCTTGGCCAGGTCGCTCGTCTGGAAGCTCTGGTTGATGATGGGGATGGTGATCCAGCGGCTCGCGTCATTGATGTTGGACCCGAGCAGCAGCGTGAGCAGCAGAAGCCCGGCCGTGACCCAGATGAAGAGCTGAGCCAGCCTGGAATACACGGCGTACCGGAGCTTGCTGGCGTAGTACATGATGAGCCCCCCGGAACCGAGCATCAGCGCATGCTTGAAGAGGAAGTGGAAGGTGCTGCCATCGCGCTTCACCGCCAGGGAGCTGATGGAGCTGTATACCGCCAGCAGGCTGATCACCCCCAGCAAGAGGGCCGTCATCCAGATGGTGCGGTCGCCTTTCAGCCGGTGCAGGACGGTGTTCATGGTGCTTTCGCGTTTCGTTCCGTGGCCTTCGGTTCAGAGGTCGCGCACCGCCCGACGGAACTCGGCGCCCCGTTCCTCATAGTTGGCGAAGCCGTTGCCGCTCGGGCAGGCCGGGCTGAAGAGGACGGCATCGCCCGCGCAGGCGAGTTCGCGTGCCATGAAAACCGCGGTGCGCAGGTCATCCGTTCGGTAGAGGTGCGGCGGCAGGCTGTCCTCGGAGCCATCGGCCAGGGGCCCGAAGAGCACCACGGCGCCCACGCGCTCACGCATGAGCTCCTGCAGGGCACCCTCGCCCATGTCCTCGCTCCATGCGCCTACGATCCAAACGATGCGGCGGTCGATGGTGCCGAGCGACTCCAGCGTGGCGTCGAGGAAGGTGGCGCGGCTGTCGTTCACGTACAGCACATCGGCCACGCAGGCCACGGCCTCCATGCGGTGCGGGCCCCAGGCCTGCATGGCCGAGAGACGGGCCTCCACCAATTGCCCCCCGGCGATGCGCAGGTGAGGCTGTCGTTGATCGCGGTCCTCCATGATCGGCAGGGGTTAGAGGGCCTTGACGGCGGCTTTGAAGCGGCGGCCGCGGTCCTCGTAGTTCTCGAACAGGTCGAAGCTCGCGCAGGCCGGGCTCAGCAGCACCGCATCGCCCTCCTCGGCCAGGGCATAGGAGGCCTGCACGGCCTGTTCCGCGCTGGTCGTCTCCACCAGGTCCTTCACCGCGCCTCCGAACGCCTCCTTGATCCGCGCGTTGTCCTTGCCCAGGCAGACGATGGCCTTCACCTTCTCCTTCACGAGCGGGAGGAGCTGGGCGTAGTCATTGCCCTTGTCCTCGCCGCCCACGATCCAGATCACCGGCCTGCGCATGCTCTCCAGCGCATACCAGGCGCTGTTCACATTGGTGGCCTTGCTGTCGTTGATGAACTCCACGCCATTGACCATTCCGGCTCGCTCCAGGCGGTGCTCCACGTTCTGGAAATCGCTCAGGCTCTCGCGCACGGCATCGTTGCGGATGTCGAGGATGCGGGCGGCGATGCCCGCGGCCATGCTGTTGTACACATTGTGCCTGCCTTGAAGCGCGAGTTCCTGAATGCTCATATCGAAGGTGGTTTGGTTGGTGTTGATGCGCAGGCGGTCGCCGATGAGGCAAGCGCCCTGCGGAAGGGTGCGTTCGATGGAGAAGGGCCAGCGGCGGGGGCGCACGGCATGGCCATCGAGCCACGCGGCGATCACGGGGTCGTCGGCGCCATGGATGAAGT
>DDRC01000026.1 GCA_002342985.1 Flavobacteriales bacterium UBA2426 | reverse complement strand
GCCAAGGGCACCTCCAGCGTACGGGTGATATCGACGCGCGTGAAGTAGTCCTTAGGCAGGCTCTCGGCATTGAGCTTATTCACGGCACCGATGCCGACGACCCCGCCCTCCTTGGTCAGGACACCGTTGGCGCGGAGCTCTTTGACCGTGCCGACGGCATAGAAGGCCGTGTTGAGCTCGTTGCGCTGCATGTCGCTCAGCTGGCTCTTGTCCCTGTACATCTCGATGAGCGTGGCCAAAGAGCTGTTCGTGCTGGCGAGCTGTTCCTTCAGGGTGCCGATCTCGGTGTCCTTCTCTGCAATGCTGGTCTCCAAGGCGGCCACCGTCCGCTCCAGTTCGGTGATGCTGGCTGCCGAGGCCTTGGCCTGCTTGCGCAGCTTGGCGATCAGGTCTTTGTTCTCGGCCAGGAGGCCATCGATGCTGGCCAGGTCGTCCATGATCCGCTGCTCCATTTCGGCCTTCTCCACCCCTTGGTCCGGGGCACCCAGCTGCCCCTGTTTCGCCCGGATGGTGCGCAGGTTGTCGCTGATGCGGTTGATCGTGCCGAAGAGCATGTTGATGGTGGAGTCCCGCTCGGCAACCATACCGGCTGTGCGTTCGGCGTCCTCGGCCAGTTGCTGATACTGAGGGGTTTCCTTGGGGTCCGTTTGGCAAGCCAGGAACAAGGCGGTCAGCGGAAGCAGGCGGATGAGCGTCTTCATCGGATGCAGCATTGGTGGTTCAACGCGGTTCGGCGGCCATATCGTGCCCCTGCCGCGCCGCCGCGAAGGTATTCCGCACCATGCAACAGGGCGGCTCCCGCTGCCGTATACTGGCGCTTGAATGGCTATCGGCGCGCGTGCGACGCCTGATGCCAACTTCCACCATGCGCTTCACCGCCTGCGCCATCGTGCTCACCGCCTCACTCAGTCTGGCGGCTCAAGCGGATAGCAGCCTGACGCGGGATTTCAGCCGACTCAGCGCCCGGGAACGTGCCCGCATCGCGCAGGAGGAGCAGGCGGCTGCGGTCAAGGACGAGCGTTTCCAATCCGTCATGGCGGAGGCCGAATCGCTGTTCCAGCTGCAACGGTACGACCAGGCCCTGGAGCGGTTCCGGGAAGCCCGGGCCATGCGCCCCTACAATGTGCATCCGAAGGTGAAGATCCAGGACCTGGAGGCACTGATTGCCAAGAAGGCGTTGGAGGAGGCCACCGAGCAGGTGGCCGAAGAGCCTGCCCACGCCCCACGCGCAAGCTCCGGCCCAGTGGGCGATTCGGTCCCTGCACCTGTCCGGCCAGACCCCCTGCCGGATGCCCGTGACGCACAAGCGGTGGAGCCGGTTCAGCTCGAGTCTTCTCCAGCGCCAGTGCCCCATGTGGTGCGCGCCCCCCCCGTCCGTTCTGTGGCGCGGGTCAAGGTGCCCCCGGTGGCCAAGGAGCCGGAGCCCCTTCACGTGCCCGATGGCGTGGAGGAGCGGACCTTCCTGGAGGGGCGCGCGGTCGTCTTGGAGCGACGCGTGAGGCGGAACGGCTCGGAGGCCGTGTACCGCAAGGTCACCCATCCGTGGGGGCAGGTGGTGCACTTCCGCGATGGCTTGGCCATCAGTGAGCGGGAGTGGACCGAGGCCCTTCAGCCACGATAGGGCTCAGTC
The DNA here is from genome assembly GCA_002342985.1 of Flavobacteriales bacterium UBA2426. Taxonomy (GTDB): domain Bacteria; phylum Bacteroidota; class Bacteroidia; order Flavobacteriales_F; family PHOS-HE28; genus PHOS-HE28. The sequence continues at coordinate 8,778 of DDRC01000026.1, read as the reverse complement.
CGGAAGCTCCACGAGCCGCACGGGGAACTCCAAGAGGCTGCGGTAATCGCGCCCTGCCTCTTTCATGTCGAGGTCTCCGGGGCCGTGGCACCATTCCAGCTCCACCTTCGATCGGCCGCTCGCATGCAGGTCTTCCAAGGCCTTCAGGAGGTCAAGCAGTTGCTTCGCGGAACTCGAGTTGAAGTAGGAAAGGGCGATGCGCACCGTGGTGCGGTCCGCCGGCTGTGCGGAATAGGCCTCCACGGCGTCGAACACCGGTGCGAAGACCCGGTCGGCATCCTCCGGGATGGAGCACCCGCTGATGGACAGGGTGCCCCCGGGGTCCAAGAGGATGGAGGGCGTCTTCGGCGTGGCCTCCGCACGATAGGGAGCGGGGGGGAGGGGCATGGCGACGAAGGTAGCGGCTTACGCCCGAGGGGCCGGCTTATTCCACCAGCGCATACCTTTCAGCGGCCATTGAACCTCAGCGCCATGAGTGTCAAGACCATCATCGTCCCCTACGACTTCTCCGATTGCGCCACGGATGCCCTCCGCGCGGCCGCTTCCATCGCCCGTGCGACCGGTGCTTGCATCGATGTGGTGCACGTGTACGAGCAGATGACCGACTTCCACCCCGAGAACCAGAAGCTCAGGGAGGAGATCGAGTCCCGGCTCGACCGCGTCCCGCAGCTTCCCTTCCTCGAAGGGATCGAGCTGAAGAAGTTCATGCTGCGGCAGCTCGCGCTCACTGAGATGTTCCGCAATGAGCGCATCGCCGCGGCCGACCTCATCGTAATGGGGTCGCACGGCGCCACAGGCTTGCGCGGCATCGTGGGGTCCAACACGCAGCGCATCGTGCGCACGGCACCCATGCCCGTGCTGGTCATCAAGCACCCTGTGGAGGATCTTCGCGTGAACGACCTGGTGTACGCTTCCAACTTCACACAGCAGGACGTCGAGAAGTTCGACGCCTTTCGCCCGCTGCTCGAGGTGTGGGACCCCAAGGTGCATCTGCTGAAGGTGAACACCCCCAAGAGCTTCGAGCGGAGCGAGGACAGCCACCGGGCCATCGATGTTTTCCTCCAGCGCCATGAGCTGCGGAAGTTCACCGCCACCATCTACAACGACCTCAGCATCGAGGAGGGCATCCTCAACTTCGCCCGGGGCATCGATGCCGATATGATCGCCATGGCCACCCACGGCCGCAAAGGGTTCTTCCATGTCGTGAACGGAAGCCTGACCGAGGATATCGTCAACCACACCACGTTCCCGGTGCTCAGCGTCAAGCTCTGAGCCCGGCGCACCTGCCTATCTTTGAACCGAACAAGCCACCTGCATGAAGTTCCTGCACAAGACCTTCGAACTCAAGAAGAAGGAGATCATCGAGGTCCACATCGATGTCGCTGCCAAGGTCAAGTTCATGACCGGCCGAGATTTCAAGAACTACAAGATGGGCAAGACCCACACGTACTACGGGGGCTTGTTCGAGGAGTCGCCCGTGCGGTTCGTCGTTCCCTTCGAATCGGTCTGGAACGTTGTGGTGGAGAAGGGCACATTCCGCAATCCCCTGGAGGTGAATGCGCAGTGCGGGGTGCTGCCGCCCAACAGCACCGTGCGTTCCTCGGTGGCGGTGGATGCCCCTGAGCACGTCCGCTTGGCTGAGGCTGCCGATGCCGGCGAGCCCCAGGCGCTGCCTGAGGCCGAGGCGGACATGTGACCAACCGCGAACGGATCGGCGGATCACGGCGTTATTCCATCCGAATCACTAAACCTGGTTGCTGATGGCTGCGAAGACGGAGCGAGAGCGGCTCGAGAAGGTCCTGCTTGGTCAGGCCGAGCTTGTCCAGCAGGTGCATGCATGGCTCGAAGAGGAGCAGAAGCGCGACGATATCCTGCGCGCCACGCTGCGGTCGTCGCGGAAGCAGGTCACCGTGGATCTGCCCGTGAATGACCCCGAGCGCGTATTCACGCGGGATGCGATCAGGGCGCTCTGCATCAAGTACCGGCTCCGGTTCTTGGAGGGAGGGCTCTTCAAGGGAGCCATCCCCGGCAGCGCGGTGCTCGCCATGCGCGACCTGGAGCAGCGGGTGGGAGCGCCTGTGACGAGCTACATGGTCATGGCCCCTTCAGCGCAGTTCAGGCTTTGTGACAGCGAGGTGGATCCCTTGCTCTTCGTGCCTTTGAGTGATGAGAGGTACTACTTGGTGGCCAGATGGGGCAGCGATCTTGCTCCGTGGCGGGCGGTGAGCTACTGGCCGGTCCGGAGTCCGGTCCATTTGGCGGCCACCATCCTCCTGGCCGCTCTCCTTTGCACCGCCTTGGTGCCCGCGTCCTGGTTGGGCGGGGGGGGGGGGGCTTACTTCACGGGTCAGCGCATCCTCTTCCTCTTCTGGTCCGTCATGGCCTTCAGCGGCTTCACCACCTTCGGCTGGTTCGCCTTCTTCGGCCAGTTCAGCCAGCAGGCCTGGAATAGCCGCTACTTCAACTGATCATCGGCGCCGCCCGGTGGGTGCAGCCCGGCACACGCAGGCTGTCCTGAACCACCTCTTGAGCTCTTCACGCTGCTCCGGCAGGAGGCGCTTGAATGCCTTGCGGAGTTCCTTGCGGAAAACGCCGCGGTCCGCATGGCTGATCTTGTCCAGGACTTCCTGGTAATAGGAGACCGGTACGGTGCTCATGGCCGAGTGGGATTGCACGACGGCGATACGCTACTTGTACGGCTTGGGTTTCCTCGAACGCGGGAGCCCCGCCGAGCGGGGCTCCCGAACCGTTCATGGCGCCTCAGTTGATGCCGATCTCCCGGGCCTTCGGCTTCGCTGCCTCGGCCTTCGGCAGGCGCACGTGCAGGATCCCATTGGTATATTCAGCCGTGATCGCATCCGGGTTCACCGTTTCGGGAAGGCGGAAGCTGCGGCTGAAGGCGCTGTGCACATACTCGCGTCGCGTGTAGCGCTCCGACTCCTTCAGGTCCTCCGTCTTCTTCTCGGCGCTGATCGTGAGCATGTCGGCCTCCATGTTGAGCTTGAGCTCATCCTTCCCATAGCCTGGCACGGAAACGCGCAGTTCGAACTCGCCTTCTCGCTCAACGATATTGACGGCAGGCGCGCTCTTGCGCACCTCATCGGCCCCGAGGAACTGGGTGATGTCGCGACCGAAGAACTCATTCACGAAATCATTGAAGGGGCTGGTGAACACAGCCTGCGGACGGTACTTCGCAATCGTCATGGCGTGCTTGGTATTGTTTGGTTTGCAGTTGCTCATCGGACGTCCAGTCCAGCCAATGGAATGCCTTCGTAAGGATTCGGACGATGTGGCGCCGCAGGGGCCCGGCTTCCGGTCATTTCTTCAGTTTTCGCGGTGCCCCCCTGACGAATTTGCGCGAACGGACTGATTGCAGCGTTGGCGAGGGGCTCGGCCGTGCGCGGCCCTTCGGCCTCCACAGAAGAAGGGCATGGGCCTTGTCACAGGCCATTACCTTTGAGCCATTCCATGCGGTTCCGTGCCATCCTTCTGCTGTGCGCCATGCTCATCGGCGGCCTGTCCGGCGCGTTCGGCCAGAATGCGACGGATGCGAAGGGCCGCAAGCAGGGGCCGTGGTCCAAGGCTTGGCCGAACGGTACGCTGCGGTACACGGGTCAGTTCGTGGACGATATGCCGGTGGGCGTCTTCAGGCACTTCGGGGAGGATGGCAAGCTCACCACGGTGCAGCATCATGCGGGCGATGGCAGCGTCAGCCGGGCGGAGCATTTCCACGCAAACGGCCAGGTGATGGCACGAGGCCGGTACGTGGGGCAGTCGAAGGACAGCACATGGAGCTACTTCGCGCTGGATGGTTCGCTGCGGAAAGTGGAACGGTATGCTTCGGGCAAGCTCGACGGCGAGCAGGTGACCTACTACCCTGGAGGGCAGGTGGCAGAGCGCGAGGAGCGGAAAGCCGGCATCCTTGAAGGGCCGAGCATGAGCTGGTTCCCAAGCGGCAAGGTGAAGAGCGAGTCGCACTACCGCAACGGTGAGCCGGAGGGCCGCATGGTGTTCTACTATCCCTCAGGGAACAAGGAGATCGAGGGCCAGATGATCAACGGCGATCGCGATGGCACGTGGTACTACTACAATTCCGATGGCTCGATCCGGGTTGTGATGCTCTACGCCCGCGGTCAACTCATCAAGGAGCGCAAGGAGAACGGGACATTCCGGGAGTACTACGATGACGAGCAGCTCAAGCGCGAGGTCACCTACCGGAAGGGCCGCCGTGAGGGCCCCTTCGCCGAGTACCATGCCAATGGCCGCTGGGTGATGAAACCGGTGCAGCCTGATCCGACGATGGGCGCTCCGGCGGATGTGGAGCGCGTGCTCGAGGGTCAGACGAAGCGCCTGGAGGGGACCTATGTGAATGATCAGCTGGAGGGCGAGGTGCGCGAATACGATGAGCGGGGTAGGCTGGTCAAGACAACGCGCTACGCGGCTGGCGTGGCACAGCCATGAGCAAGCACGGGCGAATCCTGGTAGCGATGAGCGGTGGCGTGGACAGCTCCGTGGCCGCGCTCAGGCTGCATGAGCAGGGCTACGAGGTCATCGGCGTCACCATGAAGACCTGGGACTATGCGGATGCCAGCGGTGGCAGGCGGATCACCGGCTGCTGCGACCTCGACAGCATCAGCGATGCGCGCAATATGGCCGTGAGCCGCGGTTTCCACCATATGATCATCGACATCCGCGAGGAGTTCGGCGGGGCGATCATCGGCAACTTCACGCGCGAGTACATGGCAGGGCGCACGCCCAATCCATGCGTGCTCTGCAATACCTTCATCAAGTGGGAGGCGCTGCTCAAGCGCGCCGACATGATGGACTGCGAACTCATCGCCACCGGGCACTACGCCCAAGCCAGGCAGCTGGAGAGCGGGCGCTGGGTGGTGTCGAAGGGCCGCGATGAAACCAAGGACCAGAGCTATGTGCTGTGGGGGCTCGAGCAGAAGAACCTCGCGCGCACGCGCTTTCCCATCGGGCACTTCCGCAAGAGCGAGATCCGGCAGATGGCCTTCGAAAGCGGATTCCCTGAACTGGCGCAGAAAAGCGAGAGCTACGAGATCTGCTTCATCCCGGACAACGACTACCGTGGCTTCCTCAAGCGCAAGGAGCCTGAGGCGACCGCCAAGCTGGCGGGCGGCAAGCTCGTGAGCGTGAGCGGTGAGGTGCTCGGCGAGCACGACGGTTACCCCTTCTTCACCATCGGCCAGCGCAAGGGCCTGGGCATCGCCACAGGCGAGCCGCTCTACGTCACGGACATCAGGCCCGACACGAATACCGTGGTGCTGGGGCGGAAGGCCGACCTGCAGCGGACCAGCATGTGGGTGCGGCAGCCGAACTTCCAGAAGGTTAGCGCGTTGGAGGGGGAGATGGAGGCCGTGGTGAAGATCCGGTACAAGGACAAGGGCACGCCGGCTACGCTGCGCATGGACGGCGACCGGGTCCATGCGGATTTCCATGCGCCCGTCACAGGCATCGCACCCGGGCAGAGCGCCGTCTTCTACATGGGGGACGATGTGCTCGGCGGAGGGTTCATCGATCGCCCGCAACCCATCGCATGAGCAAAGCACCGATCCCGATCGCGCTGTTCCTGGCATTGCTGGCTCCAGGATGCGGCAAGGAAGAGGCCTCCCCGGTGGACCTGGGCTTCGACTATTTCCCGCGCAAGGTGGGTTCCTGGATCGAGTACCAGGTCGATTCCACCTGGCAGGATGAGGCGGCCGGTGTGACGGGCAGCGTGAGCTACCGGTTGAGGGAAAAGGTGGTGGAGGCCTACACCGATCCCGCAGGCCGCCCGGCCTGGCGCATCCACCGCGTCGTGCGCGATGGATCGGGCGAGTGGGTGGTGCGCGATGTGTGGACCAGCACCATGAACGCCGTTGCGGCCGAGGTGGCCGAGGAGAACCTCCGCCGCCTGAAGCTGTCCTTTCCCGTGCGTGATGGCCGGCGCTGGGACATCAATGCGCTCAATGCCGAGGAGGGACTGGAGGTGGCGTTCCGGAACGTGGGGCTGCCGTGGACCGGTGATTCGCTCGGGTTCCCCCAGACCGTGCTCGTGCGGAACACCGTGCCCGCCAATGTGGTGGAGCGCCGCGATTTCGAGGAGCGCTATGCAAAGGGGGTGGGCTTGGTCCAGAAGGTGTGGCACGAATCGACCACGCAATCCTCCGGTACGCAGGGATGGAGGCTCGAGATGGAAGCAGTGGCCTTCGGAACGGAATGAAACGCGCGCGTCATACGGCAGGCTTCCTGATGCTCTTCAGCGCATCGTCTCTGATTGCGCAGACAGGCCCTGATTCCTATTGGGTCCGATTCTCGGATAAGGAGGGCACGCCGTACTCCATTGCTGAACCCGAGGCCTTCCTTTCACCCCGCTCCATCGCGCGGCGCCAGGCCCAAGGCATCGCCATCGATGAGCTTGACCTTCCGGTGGATCCCTCCTACATCGGAGCCGTGCTGGCCACCGGCGATGTGGAGCTCGTCAACCGCAGCAAGTGGTTCAACGCCATTACCATCCGCACGACGGACGAGCTTGCCCTTGCGGCCATCGAGGCGCTGCCCTTCGTGCAGACGGTCCGGAGCACCCGGCGCGCCGTTGCGCCGGTCCCCGCTCCTGTCGACAAGTTCTCGCTGGAGGCGCCGCCTGCCATGGTGCAGCGCGGTGGGCAACCCGAGGACTACGGTGCATCGTGGACGCAGATCAGCATGCTCAATGGCCATGAACTGCACGCCATGGAGGCGAAAGGGCAGGGCATGCTGATCGGCGTGCTCGATTCCGGGTTCGAAGGCACCGATTCGCTTGCCGCGTTCGATGGTCTGCGAGCACGGGAGGGCATCGTGCTCGCGCGCGACCTGGTGGCTCACGACGGGGATGTCTATGCGGATCATTGGCATGGGCGCAGCGTGCTTTCCTGCATGGCCGGCATCCTTCCGGGTTTCCTTCAAGGCACGGCCCCCTTGGCCGACTATGCCCTGGTGCGTACCGAGGAGGTGGCATACGAGCTGGTCATCGAGGAGGATAACTGGGTGGCGGGTGCCGAGTTGCTCGATAGCCTGGGCTGCGACGTGCTCAACACCTCGCTTGGCTACACCACCTACGACGACAGCCTTCAGAGCCATGCCTACGCCGACCTCGATGGTGCCACCACGCGCATCAGCATCGCGGCCGGCATCGCCTCCGAGAAGGGCATGATACCGGTGCAGAGCGCGGGCAACAACGGATGGAGCCCTTGGCGCCGCATCAGCGCGCCTGCGGATGCCGTGGAAATCCTGGCCGTGGGTGCCGTGGGCGACCAGGGCATGCACGCCGGGTTCAGCGGTTTCGGGCCCAGCGCCGATGGCCGCGTGAAGCCGGACGTGATGGCGCTCGGCGCAGGCGCCATCGGCTTGCGGGCACAGGGCGATAGCATAGCGCCGCTGAATGGAACGAGTTTCTCAGCTCCCATCCTGGCCGGCCTGGTGGCCTGCCTGTGGCAGCTGCACCCGGAGCGAACGGCGCACGAAGTCATGGACGCCGTGAGGCGAAGCGCCCACCTCTACGGGACGCCCAATGACAGCATGGGCTACGGCATACCGGATTTCCTGCAGGCGCACGCCTGGCTCATGCAGGTCGGGATGGACGGTCACCGGGAGGCCGATGAACTGCTCGCCTATCCGGTGCCGTTCGATGACCGCCTCGTGGTCCGCATGCCCGGAGGGGAGGGACAGGCATCCGTACAGTTCCGGGATGTGGCCGGTCGCATTGCGCTGGAGCGCCAGGCACGCTTCGAAGGGGGTGAGCTCCGACTGGAAGGTCTGGATGCGCTGCGCTCCGGTGCCTACCTGGTCCAAGTCATGCTGGGCCAAGGCTCGATGACCGTGCGGGTCATGAAGACATGAATACGGCAGCCAGGCATCAAGCGCTTGATGCCGCCACGCTTCTGAGGGCCTATGCCATCGGGGCCTTCCCCATGGTGCAAGAGGATGGCGACCTGCATTGGCACCGACCGGACCCTCGCGCCATCTTCGATCTTGGCGCCATTGTGCCCGATCGCGTAACCGCGCGTCAGCTGCGGAACGGCCGATTCAGCATCACCGTGAACACGTCGTTCGAGGCGGTCATGCGGGGCTGCGCGCACCGGGAGTCGACCTGGATCGACGAGCGCCTTGTCCTGGCATACTCGGACCTGCATCGCAGGGGATACGCGCATTCTGTGGAGGCTTGGCGTGATGGAGCGCTCGTGGGCGGCATCTATGGCGTCGCGCTGGGTGCGGCCTTCTTCGGGGAAAGCATGTTCGGCGTGAACAATGCCGGCAAAGCGGCGTTCCATTCCCTGTCCGGAATCCTTAGGAAGGCCGGATTCAGGCTTTTTGACACGCAGTACATCAACGATTTCACACGATCCCTCGGAGCATTCGAGGTAAGCCGGTCCGAATTCGAGCGGCGCCTCGCCGATGCCCTGACCGAAACAGCACGATTCCAATGAGGAGCTTGGTAACCGTCATCGCGATGGCCTCCGCCGGGCACCTCGCAGCTCAAGGAGGCGTTACCGTGGAGGTCGTGCTCTCGAAACCGGATGCCGGCGGATACCTCATGCTGGCGGTTTGCCCTTCGGCCGATTCGTTCGCGAACGACAAGGGCTGTCGCACCATGCGCGTGCCCGTGAAAGGGGCGGTGGAACGCGTGGTATTCGCTGACCTGCCTCACGGCCCGCATGCCGTCAAGGTGTTCCATGATGTGAATGCGAACGGGACCTTGGATACGAACTGGATGGGCATTCCGCGGGAGCCTTACGG
>DDRC01000059.1 GCA_002342985.1 Flavobacteriales bacterium UBA2426 | reverse complement strand
CACTTCTCGTTGTGGATGTTCACGCTCTTGCTGGGGGCGATCATGTGGTCGCTGCCGCCGTTCCTCCGTACGTAGATGAAGCCCTCTTTGGTGATGTAGTGGACGAACCAGCTGATCTCATCGGCATGGGCCTCGATCACCACCTTGTACTTCGCCTCCGGGTTGATCACGCCCACCACGGTACCATAGGGGTCTACGAGGTGGGTGTCCACATAGGGGCGTACATAGTCCAGCCAGAGCTTCTGGCCCTCGCTCTCGAAGCCGGTGGGCGATGGGTTGTTGAGGTACCGTTCGAGGAAGGTGAGGGAATCCTTGGTGAGGATGCTCTTGGGCTCCTTTGCCCGTTGCTGCTTCTTGGCCATGCGGGGTTCGTTTCATGCCGTGGGTCGGCGGGCAAACATAGCCCAGGGCCCAAGGCCCCGAACCTTGAGGCGGGAATGACGTATGAACAGCGCTTTTCAACGACCCCGAGCCATGAACATGCGCGGATACCTCTACTCGGCCTTGGCCGTGCTGGCTGCTGCCGGCGCGCAAGCCCAGGAACAGCCCGGCGACAAGCGTATGCAGGACCTGCTCAAGCGCGCGGAGCGGGCGGAGCGCGAGGGCAGTGCCCAATTCGTGCATGCCGAGACGCTCTACGAGGCGGCGCTCGCCCTGGCCCCTGATGACGCCGAGGCCAACATGCGCATGGGCCTATGCCAGCTCAACGGCCCGCACCGCCACAAGGCACTGCCGTTCCTGGAGAAGGCCGCTCAAGTGAATCCGGGCATCCCCCGGCTCCAGTTCCTGCTTGGCTACGCGCTCCAGCTGAATGCGCGGTGGGACGATGCCGTGGCCGCATTCCAGCGCCACAAGGCACAGAATCCGTTTCAAGACCCCGACCCGCTGTACAACACGGCCGATAAGCATATCGCCGAATGCCGGAACGGCAAGGCCCTTATGGCTGCTCCGGTAAGGGCTGAGGTAACCAATATGGGGGAGGCCATCAATACGGAGCAAGCCGACTACGGGGCGGTGATGACGGCCGATGGCAGCTTGCTCCTGTTCACTTCGCGCCGGCCATCGGAGCCCGCCGCCAAGGTGAACAAGGTGAACGGGGATTACTTCGAGGATGTCTACGTCACGCGCCGTGGCGACATGGGCTGGGGGCCTGCACAGCGCCTGCCCGAGCCGGTTAACACCCCCGGAAACGATGCGAGCGTGGGCCTGTTCAACGACGGGCGCACCATGCTCATCTACCGCGACCAGGACGGCACGGGAGACCTGTACGAATGCACGCGCCGTGGCGATGCGTGGTCGGCGCCGCAGCCCCTGGGGGATAATATCAATACGCCTCACCACGAGAGCAGCGCCTGGTACAGTTTCGATCGCCAGTGGCTCTATTTCGTGAGCGAGCGGCCTGACGACAACGTGGGCGGCCAGGACATCTATCGCAGCCGCTGGGATGCCGCAGCGGGCCAGTGGGGCCCTGCCGAGAACCTAGGCCCTACCGTGAATACCATCCACGACGAGGAGGGGGTGTTCGTTCATCCGGATGGCCGAACGCTGTACTTCAGCAGCAAGGGCCACAGCACCATGGGCGGTTACGATGTCTTCCGGACGCGCCTCGAGAACGGCCGCTGGACCAAGCCCGAGAACATGGGTTGGCCGGTGAACTCGCCAGATGATGACCTCTTCTTCGTGCTGACCGCCGATAACAGGCATGGCTACCTGAGTTCCTTCCGTTCATCGGGGCATGGGGAGGACGACCTTTATCAGGTCGAGTTCCTGGCCGATGCGCCCATGGGCGAGCCCGTGGCGAGCGCGGGCGGAGCGCCGGTCATGACCGCTGCGCCTACCACGGTGCTCGTCAAGGGGCGCATCCGCTCGCTCCAGTTCATCAATGGCATGGAAGCCGATGTGGAGCTCATGGACCTCACGGACGCTTCGCTGGTGGCCCGGTTCCGGAGTGATGCAGCCACCGGAGAGTACATGGCGGCTGTGCCGGGCGGCAGGGATTATGCGCTCTTCATCAAGGCCGAGGGCCACCTGGTGCACAGCGAGCGAATCACCGTGCCCGAAGGCGGCGGCGCCTTGCGGATGGACATGGATGTGGAGCTCGAGCCCCTGAAGTCAGGCAGCAGCACCACCCTGCGGAATCTGTTCTTCGCCACAGCCAGCGCTGAGCTCGAGGCCGCCTCCAAGGCGGAACTCGATCAGCTCGTGCAGCTGATGCGGGCCAACGGTGCGCTCCGGCTCCAGATCGCTGGGCATACGGACAGCGACGGTGCCGAGGCGTTCAACCAGAAGCTGTCGGAGGCGCGTGCGCAGGCCGTCCGCGACCACCTTGTTGCGCAAGGCGTGGATGCTGCCCGCCTGGTGGCCGTTGGTTACGGCGCGACGAGCCCCGTGGCGCCCAACGATACCGATGCCAACAAGGCCTTGAATCGCCGGACGGAGCTCACCGTGCTCTAGGCGCTCAGCGCACCACGCGCCGGCACCAAGTGCCCTGCTCGAAGGTGCCCTGCACGAGATAGGCGCCGGCACGCGCGCCCCGCAGGTCGATTTCCGAGAGGTCGGCGGAGCGCCCTTCCATAAGCACTGCGCGGCCGGTGGCATCGAATACGCGCACGCTCTGCAACCGTCCGGCATCACTGCCGGCCTGGATGGCGAACCGTCCCTCCGCATCCAAGGGGATGACCCGGAAGGCAGGCTCGCGCGGTCGGCCGTCCATGCCTGCGAAGGGGGAGATGAACAGGTCGGCCTCCCAGATGCCCCGGCCATACGTGGCCGCGCGCAGCTTGCCGCTGCTCATGTTGATCTCCAGTTCGCTCACCACGACGTTTGGCATGCCCGTTCCGTAGGGCTCCCATGCACCGGTGTAATCATCGCGGTAGAAGACGCCGAGGTCGGTGCCGGCATATAGCCCGTTGGGCGAACCGGGCTGCGCCACCACGGAGTTCACCGGCGTGTTGGGCAGCCCGCTGCTGCGGTTGGCCCAGGTGAGTCCGCCATCGGTGCTCTCGAACACCTTGTTCCCATTGCTCGTGCCGGAGAAGGAGACCCACACATGCAGCGGATCGTCATGGTCCACGGCGAAGGAGGTGGGGCTGAGGTTGGGAAGTCCAGGCCGGATGTCGGTCACCTCCCAGCCGGCATCGGTGAGGCGCTCCATGCGGTCGTTGCGGGCAACGTACCACACATCGCTGTTGCTGGGGGCGAAAGCGAGGCAGCGCACGAACTGGTCCGTGGGCCAACTGGTCATGGCGATCCAATTGTCGCCCTGGTCCTCGGAGTAGAGCAGGTTGTTGAAGCCGGAGAGCATGCGTCCCGGCACGGTGGGGTCGAGCGCGAACGGGGTCACCCAGGCCCCCTCCTCGAACATGTCGTCCGTGAGCGAGGTCCAATCCTCGCCTGAATTGTCCGATCGGCGAAGGCCGCCGTTCTGCGAGGAGCTGAACACCACGTTGGCATTGAAGGGGTCCACGGCGGCCTCCATCCCATCAGCGCCGAATACGTGCGTCCATGCGCCGTTGAGCAGGCGGTTGCTGCCATTGTCCTGCGCGCCGGCCATGACGAGCTGCGGAAGGAGCTCGCTGCTCCCCATGCGGTAGAACTGCATGATGTCGAGGCCGGCGCTCAGGTCGGTCCAGTTGGCCGCGCCGTCATCGCTGACGTGCACGCCGCCGTCCGAACCGCAGTAGAGCTTGCCATTGCGGATGTCGAGGGAATGGATGTCGGCGTGCGTGTAGCCGATTTCGGAGGGGAACACCCAATGCGATTTGATCTGCCAGGTGGCGCCGCCATCGGTGCTCTTCCACACATTGATGCCTCCCACATAGACCACCTCCGGATCGAGGGGGTCGACGGCGAGCGCCATATCGTACCAGGCCTGGCCGCCGCTGTCGTTGCCGCTCTCACCGTAGCCGAAGAGGTTGGGGGAGTCGGACCGCAGGCTGAAGGTGAGGCCGCCATCGGTGCTTCGGTAGAGCCCGAGGAAGCCGCTGTCGTCCTCGCGGCTGCAGAGCGCATAGACCATCTCCGGGGCAGCCGCTGAGACCGCGATGGCCATCCGTCCCACCTCCTCGGGAGCGGGAAGGCCCGTCACGTTCGATGGCGTGAACGAAGTGCCTTCCGCAACGCTCCGGAAGAAGCGGTCGGTGCAGGCATAGAGCTGGGTCGGGTCACCGGGCTTGAATTCCACATCGCGGAAACTGCCGTTGATGGTCATCTGCCAGGTGTCACCGCCATCCACCGTGCGGAACAGGCCGTTGCTGGCGGCGCAATACAGCCTGGCCGGATCGCTGGGATCCATGCGCAGCGCCCGGGTGGTGCGCGATTGGGCGATGCTCCAGTTGAGGCCCGTTGGGGTCCAAGTGGCGCCGTTGTCGGTGCTCTTCAGTACACCGGCGCTGTACGTGTCGGCGCCATCGCCATCGCCCGTGGCGATGTAGATGAGGCCCGGCTCGGTGGGATGCACGGCGATGCCCGAAACGCCCATCGAAGGCAGGTCCGTGAAGAGCGGCTGCCAGCTGCCGCCGTGGTCCTCGCTGCGCCAGAGCCCGCTGCTCGGCGTGCCCGCATAGAGCACCGAGGGGTTGTTCGGGTCGGTCTCAATGATGTTGACGCGGCCGTTGCCCGGATTGTACGAGATGCTGGTCCAGTTCGTGGGTCCGAGCGGCGCCCATACGGCGGCGTCGCGCACCGCGCTGCGCTGGGCGCGTGCAGCACGGACCTCGGCTGCGGCCTGCAGGTGGATGGCGGGGTCGAGGCGCTCGCCGGTGGGGTAGGTGCGCTGTTCCATGAACCAGTACCAGCGCTGGAACTGCTTCCAGCCCTTGCCGCGCGCCACCGTCCGCCCCTGCCAGTGCGCATCGAATGCCGCTTTCACCTCCTGGACATTGGTCTGCTCATCCAGCATCAGGTCAACCCAGTGCTGGGCTGCTGAGCAGAAGGGGAGAACGGTGAGCGGAAGGAGAAGGCCGCGGATCGAGCGCATGGGAAGGAAAAGTAGGTTTGCGAAAGTAGGGGCGGTGACGAACCGTTGGCGACCGCTCCCTGGCCGAGGTATGCCGAATGGCGAAGGAGCAGGAGCGAAGCGCATCACCGCCGTGCGGACGGGCGATGGCTCGCGCACGCTGACCTGGGGCGGTGAGCACTACCACAGCATCCATGGGGCGGTAGTGGAGAGCACGCACGTCTACATCCGCAGTGGCCTGGAGCATGCGGGCCGTGCGCATGCGGATGTGCTGGAGGTGGGACTGGGCACCGGCTTGAACCTCCTGCTCACATGGGTGCGCTGTTTGGAAGGCAAGCTCTCGGTGGATTACACGGCCTTGGAGCCCCATCCGGTTCAGGCTTCGGTGCTGGAAGGGCTCGGGCATTGCACCGACCTTGGATGGCCAGGCCTTCATGAGCCGTTCATGGCGCGCATGACCGATCCCTCGGCCGGATGGCAGGAGGCCTTCGGCGGGCTGCGCTTCCGAAAGGTTGAACTGCCGGTGCAGCAGTTCGAGGAGCCAGGGAGCTATGATGTCGTGTACTTCGACGCCTTCGCACCCGGGCACCAGCCGGAGATGTGGACGCTGGAGGTGTTCGAGCGGATGCACCGCGCGCTTCGGCCAGGCGGCCTGCTGGTGACCTATTGCGCGAAGGGAGAGGTGCGCCGCACGCTTGAGCGGGCTGGCTTCCGGGTGGAGCGCCTGACGGGCCCGCCAGGCAAGCGGGAGATGCTCAGGGCGGTCAAACCGGAAGCCTGAATGGAGCTGTCGGTGGGCCAGCGGCGTTACGCAGAACGCCCCCATCCGCTCGCCGATGCAGCCGATTCACGGTCATCGATGGCGGTGACATCACCACTTGCTTGCATTCCATCCGTTGCTGGACGTGTTGCTCGGCGTGCTGGCCCAGTTGGGGCAGGAGTTGGACGTTGCGTTATGGATTGAGCGGTTAGTTGCCAGAGGTGGGGCCCAGCAGCCCCCTGCGCCAAGCCTCCTCGAACTTCTCCTTCACCACCGCGATCAGTTCAGGCGATGTAGCAGGAAATGTCCTCGATGTAGAGACTCACGATCGGCTCCGGCTCGAAGCATGTGGCGCGCGGGCGATCTTCGGCTTGAACTTGGGTCGGAGAACGGCCTTGTCAGGTGCATCTGCAACGGACCACCAACAGGTCGATGATAAGCTGGCAGGGCTCGCCCTGCTCGTTGAATCCCCAGTAGGCCGGGAATCGCCCATCGCCGTTGGTGGAGAAGGAGAAGACATCCGGGTTCACGTTCGTGGAGTCGGTCCAAAGCCTGTCGAAGTCTAGATCCAGCAGGCGTTTCTGATGTCTAGCGTCGAAAAGCAGGGCCGATCCGGCATCGACGCTGAAGCCATGGAAGTTATCCGATCGAACGTCCGCCGTGTCCATCAATAGGCTGTCAGTGCTCGCAAACTTCCAATTCTCCGGAGGGTCATCGTTCAGGCGCAGCCTGATCAATGCGTTCATGCGATGACCAATGTGCTTCGGGTTCGCCACCTCAACGAGGTCGATCGGGTGATAGCCATTGGGTATCGGCAAGGCCAAAGGGGCCAAATCGTGCAGGATTACCGGGTCCCCGACCATGAGCCGCTGCGAGCGGATCTCCAAGTGGCCGATGGTGCTTGTTGTCAATGCGAACCGACCCAGGGATTCCAAGTCAACGGAGTCCGCGTGGAACAGGTCCTGATAGAGCATGAAGCAGTCGGGAAGGGATGCCTGGTTCGAGGCATCCGTATGGTATCGCTTCGGGGGCACTGGTCGCTGGTTGCAAGCCATGAGCAAGGTGCCCAGAAGGATGAAGAGCGTCTGGCGAGGGCCTTTGGTCCAAGAG
>DDRC01000101.1:7686-8050 GCA_002342985.1 Flavobacteriales bacterium UBA2426 | reverse complement strand
TCATTGTTCGATCTGATTCTCACCGCCAAGACGCGAAGAGCGCGAAGTGGAATTCCTTGGCGTGCTTGGCGTCTTTGCGGTGAATGGCATTTCAGAAAAGTTGTTCCTGTTCGAGTATCCTATCCAGCTCGCTCATCACCTGCCGGAAGTTGTTCAGCTGTGCGGGTGTGAAGCGGCTCTGCACCGCCTCGTTGAACTTGATCACGGTGTTGCGGCTCACGTCGCGCATCTGCTTGCCCTTCGCCGTGAGGTGGATGCGCACCACGCGCTTGTCGGCGGTGTCGGCGATGCGCTTGATGAGGCCCTCGTCCTCCATGGTCTGCAGGGTGCGCACGAGGCTGCGGGCCTCCATGCCCATCTTGGG
>DDRC01000101.1:3279-7431 GCA_002342985.1 Flavobacteriales bacterium UBA2426 | reverse complement strand
ATCGTCTCTTCGGGGCGCATGCGCTGGACTGGATGGCCCCTAAGGTAGCAGCATGAAAGTATGCGTGCATAACAAATTGCGGGCGAGGTTTTCAACAGGTTTCAGGCACGGTGTTGGGTAGTTTGGCGCACCCGAACCCATCCGGTCATGCGCCTCCCCGCCTTCCTCCTCGCCGCTTCGGCCCTGCTGTTTGCCAGTTCTTGTAAGAAGGACAACGACGAATCATCTGCGCCCAACCAGCCCGCGCCCGCCGGCCCCCGCTTGGTGATGAAGTTCCGCTTCGACAGCACGCAGGTGCGCCTCAACAACCTGGGCCAGCCCGCCACCCTGCCTCCGGATCATGCCGCGCAAAGCCCACGATTCAACCGGATGAGCGCGCATTACATCGAGTTCGCGCCGAGCATGCTCACCGCGCTGGGCACTGGCACGGTGGTCTACCACGCCCCGGAGACGTCCATCGGCGGCTCCACGGCCATCGATTTCGCGCAGGGCGTGCAGGTGGGCGATGGCGAGACCTTTTTCAGCATGCCGCTGGCGCAGATGACGCCCGGCACCTACGAGTGGCTCCGAGTGTCGCTGGCCTATCAGAACTATGACATCCGGTTCCGCTACACCGATGCGGTCCTCGGCACCTTCAACCTGTGGGGCACGGTGGCCAGCTTCATCGGGTACAACACCTACATCACCAGCTTCCCGGTGCGCAACCAGAGCGTTACCGTGAACGGCAACCGTCTGCAGGGCTTCTGGGCCTTCGAGGTCATCAATGCGCCCATCCCGCTCGCGCCGGTCACGGGCCAGGCGCCGCCGGGGGCCACCACGGTGCCCAACCCGCTGTTCGCCACCTCCGAGATCCCCCCGGGATCCTGCGTGGTCACCGGCCAGTTCGCCGCACCGCTCACCATCACCGGCAATGAGACCTCCGATGTGGTGATCACCGTCTCGCTCAGCACCAACAACAGCTTCGAGTGGCTGGACAACGGTGACGGCATCTACGAGCCTGGGCCACCAGCCAACGATGTGGTGGTGGACATGGGCGTACGGGGGCTAGTCCCCACTGTGGAGTAGTGGCCGGATCTGAAGGGTGCAGGAGACATTGGACGGATTCAAGGGACTGGAGCCGCGCACCGATGAGCCTAGCTCGGCTGCCGCACGGGCCTCGGCTCGCCGTTCACCCACAGCAGGAGCCCGCTTGGTTCCCAAGAGTATCGGACGGATGCAGCGGGAAGGATGCGGTCGTACCCGCCGGCTTGGTCGTCATAGAGGTACACGCTGTCACAGGCGAAGCGGAACCACAGGGTGTCGCCGTGCGTTTCGAACCGGACGTAGGGCGCGATGTCGCGGCGCTTCAGCCTCAGTGTATCGTCCTCCAGGACGCGCTCCGGCCGTGCGGCATCCATGAAGGCCAGGTCATGGAAGGCGGTGTCGAGCCGAAAGAGCTTCTGTCCCCAGCTTTCCTTCTCCCCGAAGTTCGCCAGCACCCAGAGGTCATCGGTGGCGGTGCTGTCCCTGCCGAAGAACCGGGGCAGCATCGTCCAGCTATCGTAGGCCGGTGAGGAAACGGCAATCACCTCGGCGCTGCTGTCAGGGCGCGCGCGGTACCGGTAAAGGCGCAGCCCTTCGAAGGTGTCTTCAACCGCCGATGCCACCATCACGCAGGTGCCATCGCCCATGTCGAAGGTGGTTTGGATCAGGAGGGTGTCATGTTTCACATTGTCCTCCAGCGCTGGGTAGGCGAAGGCACTGCGGCCAGGGACCTCATGGGGCGCGTCAGGGCGGCTTGGACCAGGGCAGCCGGTGCACAGGAGGCCGGCGGTGAGCCAGCTGAGCATTGATTTGTCGCACATTGTCAGGTTGTTGCGAATGGGTCGACCGATGTCCTTGCCCCGTGCCAGGGGCCCGAACATAGGTGAATCCCGAGCCGCCGCTCGCGAACCGGGCGCTATAAGGGCCATGAAGAACCATGGACGGTCGCAACCATGGGTCATTTCCCATCGTATATCGGCACCGGATTCCCCTTCGTCGTTGGCCAGGGGGGGTCATGTCGAATCATTGCGACCTTGAGCTCCCCTCCCCCGACTCCATCCTCGCTGCATGCGGGCCACTGGTCCATCGCAGCCTCTGCGGAGCTCCTTCGCCTGCCGGAGTCCTCGGTGGTTTTTCACCACAGCGGGGCGCTCGACCACGAGGTGCTGCAGGCCTTGCTGCAGCGGGCCGAGGAGTCCAGCCTGGCCAATGCCGACGGCGTGGTGACACGCAAGCGCTTGCTCACGGTGATCGTGGAGGCGCTGGAGAACCTGCGGGTGCATGCACAGGGGGAGCCCGAGACGGTCTATGCCCTGCTGGTGGGAAGCCCTGAGGGCTACCGCTTGCAGCTGGGGAATGCTGTGCCGATCGCCACTGCGGAGCTCCTGCTGCACCGGATCGAAGTGCTCAACGATATGACCGAGGCCGATCTGAAGGAGCATTTCCTGCGCTTGCTCAGCCACGATGGCCGCACCGAGCGCGGTGGCGCCGGACTCGGCCTGCTCACCCTCGCCCGGAAAGGAGCGCGGCCCTTGAAGGCCGTTGCCGTGAATCGCGACTCCACTTCCCGCTACTTCCTGCTCGAGGTGGCCGTACTACGCCACTGAGGTGCCTGCCGTACCGGCGTATTCCGCCAAATGGGCGAAGCGGTCCGTCAACCGGCCTGCGCGGACAATCGTGGCCCGATCGATCATTCCCTCCTCATCCCGCTCCACAAGGTTCGGCAGGACCCGCTCGATGAGGTCCAGGCCGAATGCCTCTGAAGCATCGCGCGGCAGTTCGCAGGGCAGGTTATCGACGGCCATTACCGTGATGCTGCCGGGGCTGCCCGGGGCCACTTCGCCGCCCGTTGCCGGGTCGTAACCAAGGAAGGGGGATTCGATGGTGGTGGACCGGAGGGTGCTGTCGATGGGGCCGCCGATGTCGCAGCTCACGTCGGCCACCACGCTCAGGGTCAGGCGCGGGTCGCGGAGGTCCTTGCCGCTGAGGATCTTGGGGCCGCGCGGGTCCCAGTAATGGCAGGCCAGGTAGAGCTGAGCTCGATGCGCATAGGGGGCGAAGCGCGCCCGATGGCCTGCAGGGTCGCGGTGGAAGGCGGCCTTGTCGAAGGGGGCGCCATCCTGTCGCTCATAGAGGTCCTGGGTTCCCAGCACCGTGTAGACGGGCTTGCTGAAATCCTGCTCCAGGAATGCTTGCGGCTTCACGCGCTCCACGCCTGCGCGCTCAAGCACGCCCATGGCGCCCTTGCCCACGCGCCCGCCGCCGGTCATCACGATCCGCAGGTCCTTGGGCAGCGGGAAGGCATGCAGGTGGCGCTCGAGCTCCTCCAGATCGTGGCAGGCGTGCGCGGGCTTCAAGGCCGGTCCGCCATGAGCCATTTGCCAAGCGCGGAAGGCGTTGTATGCGCCCACCACGCCTGCCCAATAGCCGAACGCCAGCACACGGTCGCCATGGAGGTCGGTGAGCAGCTCGTGGTCGATGAGGGTGATGCCCTGCTCCACCACCGCCCGCATGAGCTTGCGGTTGTGGGGCTGCTCTTTGATGGTGTGGCTGAAGAAGAGGTAGCTCTTGCCGGGAAGGAGCAGGTCCACAGGGACCTCCTTCACGCCGATGATCAGGTCACGGTCTGACAGATCGTCCACGAGGCGGACGCCTTGATCGGCGTATTCGGCGTCGGTGTAGGCGCGCACTGCGCTGCGCTGCACGACCAGGTCCACCTGTGGGTAGCGGATGCTCACCTCTCGGCACTGGGCGGGGGTGAGCGGAACGCGGCGGTCCACCGGCTGCTTGCCTTCGCGGATGATGCCGATCTTGCGGTAGGGGACTGCCATTCTGAACGGCGGCAAACTTAGCCCAATGGAATTCAACGGATCGGCATTGGATTGGCAGGCACCTCGACGGCCTACTTTTGGCCTTCGTTCTTTGAGCACTTGGGGCCGATCTGGTTTCGACAGCGGCTTCGTGAGGTGCGGTAAGCATGCCGGGCGTGATGTGCGGCCCGTATCCCAGTGCATCAACGCCATAACTGGCGAAGTAGACTACGCTCTCGCTGCTTAATAGCCTAAGGCTATGACGCTTAATCCACGTGAACAACAGTAGCGTGGACGAGTACCCCTCGGGGAGGCCCGT
>DDRC01000101.1:0-2992 GCA_002342985.1 Flavobacteriales bacterium UBA2426 | reverse complement strand
CGGTCGTTTGGACGAGGGTTCGATTCCCTCCGGCTCCACACGAAGCCCGGCACACGCCGGGCTTCTTTTTTCCGCAACCGGGCAACCTCCCGGATGCCAGTGCGTGGATGCCGCTATGAGAGGCAAGCCATGGAAATCATGCGCGGCGCTGCATGAGGCCTACCAGCGGGCCCGACAGGTCCTCGGCCGCAATCGGTGCACGGTGCTGGCCGCGGTGGCCGGCCACCTTGAGCGCACGGGCAGCCCTGCGGAAGCGCTTCGCCTCTATCGTCCGGCCCGAAGCACGGCCATGACCGCGGCAGAAGAAGCCGAGCAGGCGGCGGATATCCGCCGGGTGTCGTCCAGGTTGCGTCGAGCGCGCTGGGCGGGCCTGTTCGGTTGAGCCACGGTCAGGATGGGTGCCGAATGGCATCCGCCCTGCTGCGTTCAGAGCCCCAACCCGAAGCCTCCGCTCACCACGGGCCCCTGGCCCAAGTAGACGCTGTTCGGGTCCTGGAGCACCTCCCACAGCACCTGCAGGTAGATGGCGCTGCGTCCGCCCAAGGACTGCACGTAGCCGCCGCCCACCAGGAGATGCGGCACCCACATCTTCCGGAACCGCGCTTCCGCATAGCTGTAGCGGTCCACGTTCAGGTTCAGGAACTCGGCGTGGAGGAAGACCGGGTCCACCACCCTGTACCGGGAGAAGGCGCGGTAGCCGAAGCCGCTGAAATCGTACGGCGGCGTGAACCGGTTGTCACGGTAGTACCAGTAGCTGAACCCCACGCCCGTGGAGAACCGCCCGGCGGGGTCCACCTTGTACCCGATCAGCGGATCGAGCTGGATGGCGGTGACCGTGCCGAACGCCAAGCCGATGCCGCCTCCGAACCAGAAGCGCTCATGCAGCGGCCGCCCGTCGGCTTCCTTGCGGGGCGCGGCCTTGGCGTCGTCCTGTGCACGCAGCGGCGCGCTCGACAGCACCAGGAGGAGCAGCGCGAACGGTGGGCGGACCATGAGCCGAAGGTAGCGCCGCTCAGCGCACGGCAGGCGCGCGATGGTGCTTCTCGAAGTGGGCGCTCAGCAGTGCGCCGCGGACCGTCATCCAGGCGAGGAAGGCCATCCAGACGGCGTGCAGCCGCCAATCGAGCGCATCGCCCGCCCAGATCACCGGCACGAAGGCGACGAGGGTGGCGATGAGCAGCACGTTGCGCAGGATCCTGCCGTTGCCCAGCCCCTTGTAGATGCCATCGAAGGCGAAGGCGACGGCATTGATGGGCTGGGTGAGCACCACCATCCAGAAGACGCCGTCCAGGAGCTCAAGCACGCGCTGGTCCTGCGTGAAGAGCGCACCGATGCGGTTGTACCCGATGAGGTAGAGCACCGCCAACCCCGCGCCGATGGTCACGCTCATGCGCACCACCTGCCAGCTCACCCGGTGGAGGTCGCGCCAGTTGCGCTCCCCGTTCAGCCGCCCCACCAGCACGCTGCCGGCCGCGGCGTAGCCATCGATGAAGAAGGCGCTGAAGAGCCATATCTGCATGGCGATGCTGTGCGCGCCGATGTATGCCTCGCCATACCCGGTGGCATACCGGTTGCCCAGGTAGTAGCAGAGGTTCAGGGCCAGCGTCCGCGCGAAGAGGTTCCCGCTCAGCAGCCACAGGCCCTTCAGCTCGGGATGCCGCAGCCCGCGCGGAACCATGCTGAAGGGCGTGCGGGTCTCCAGGATCCATGCGGCGCTGCCGAACATGACCGCCTGAGCCGCCAGGCTGGCCCATGCGCTGCCCGCGATGCCCATGCCCTCCACAGGCCCATAGCCGAAGATCAGGATGGGGTTCAGCAGGCCATTGACGATGGCGCCGATGATGCTGATCCACATGCCCCAGCTCAGGTTCTGGATACCGCGGAAGGCGCCGGTGATGGCGAAGGTGGCCAGGACGATCGGGTGGCCATAGCTGCGGATGCGGTAGTACTCAACGGCCTTTTCCAGCACCTCGCCCTCCGCATTGTAGAGCCTGAAGATGGGCTCTGCGAGCGCGTTCGTGAGGGCGAAGAAGAGGAAGCCGAGCAGGAAGTTCATCCAGGCGGCGATGGGCACGAGCCCGGCAACCGCCTGCACCCGGCCCTCACCGTAGTAACGGGCCACCACGGCCAGCACGGCGCTGCGCGTCTGCGCCAGTACCCAAACCACCAGCAGGAAGAAGCTACTGGCGATGCCCACGGCGGCGAGGTCGGCGGTGCCCAAGCGGCCCACGAAGGCGGTGTCCACCAGCGATATCACAGGCTCCGCGATGCCGCTGATGATAGCCGGCACCGCCAAGCGGTCGATGTCCCTGCGGGTGACGGTTCGGGGTAGGCTCAATCGGGCGCGAAGATCATGATCGGTCCCGGCTTCAGTGGCCGATGTTCTCCGTGGTTAGTCGGTAAAGCACCAAAGGGTCATGCCCATCCTCCAGGCCGTACCATGCCAGGAAGCGGTGCGTCCAAGGCGGTGCGGCCACAGCCATGCGCTCCAGGCTCTGCACGCGGTCGAGGCCCTGGCTCTCCCTGGCGATCACCAGATGGTTGCGCTTCTCCTTGCTGGGCACGATCCGCTCCACGAAGGCTTCGGTGCTCCTGGGGGCCAGGTAGAAGGGCGGAATCCACTGCCGCCAATCGCCCAGGTGGTCAATGTGCACGGCCTCGCTGCCATAGCGTTCATGGATGGCCTCGGCCAGCTTGATGCGCCCATTGCCGGCAGGCGTGGCGATCCCAACGGCCAACGCCAATACGTTCACCGCCGCAAAGGGGAAGAGGATGCGCATGGCCCCGGCACTCCGCATCGCAGCGGGCCACCGCTCGCACAGGGCATCCCAAGCGGCCATCAGCAGCCAAGGCATCAGCGGCGCCAGCGGGATGAGGAAGCGCGGCTCCTTGTTCGGCAGCAGGCTGTGCGCGAGCAGGAAGGGGAGGAGCAGCCAGAGCACCGGGGGGCGCGGCTTCAGTGCGAGCAGGGCCGCCGCGGCAGCGAGCAGGA
>DDRC01000092.1:535-6345 GCA_002342985.1 Flavobacteriales bacterium UBA2426 | reverse complement strand
GACATGCGCACCGAAGGGCGCGAAGGCATACCGGTGCGCGCCGTGGCCGACGGCTGGGTGAGCCGCATCAAGATCAGCCCCTACGGCTACGGCAAAGCCGTGTACATCGACCATCCCGACGGGCACACCACGGTCTACGGCCACCTGCAGGCGCTCACCGGCTCCGTTGGCGCCGCTTGTCTGGAACAGCAGTACCGCCAGAAGGACTTCAGCATCGATTGGACCCCCGAGAAGGGGGCCCTGCCCCTGAAGCAGGGCGAAGAGTTTGCCCTCAGCGGGAACACCGGGGGCAGCGGAGGCCCCCACCTGCACTTCGAGGTGCGACGCACCGGCGATCAGCATGCACTCGACCCTGAGGCCCATGGCTTTGCAGTGCCCGACCGCGTGCCGCCGGAGATCCTCGGCATCCGCCTCTATCCGCTCACCGACTCTTCGCGGTGCGCTCCCTATCCCGAGCGCGCCGTGGGCTACGCCGCTCAAGGCGCCACCGGCCGTTACACCCTGAAGGCCGAGCCGGCCGCCTATGGCACCGTGGGCCTGGCTGTGAACACCCTCGACCGTTACGATAACGGAAGCGCCAAATGCGGCGTGCGCAAGCTGGAAGTGCTGGTGGACAGCATCCCCCACTTCACCGCCACCCTCGACCACGTGGATTTCCACCTCAACCGCTACTGCAACGCCCACGTGGACTACGCCCTCTTCAAGGGGCAGAAGATGGACTACCACCGCTGCTACCGGCTGCCCAACAACAAACTGAAGCTCTATGGGCGGGAGGCGGCGCAAGGGCGCATTGAACTGGCACCCGGCCAGCGGCGGCAGGTGCTGGTGGTGTCCACCGATGCCAACGGCAATCAGAGCCGTTTGCGGTTCACCCTGCGCGGGGCCGATGCCCAAGAGGCCGGTTCCTGGCCCAGGGAACAGCCCATGGGCAGTCTATTCCGCTACGATACCGACAACCGCGTGGAAGAAGAGGGATTCCGCTTCCACCTGCCTGTGAACGCGCTCTATGACGATGCCTATGTGACCTACGCCCGCCAACCGGCTGTGGGCCGTAGCCTCACTGCGGTACATGCCTTGGGCGACCCGCTCATCCCCCTGCATGCCCCCGGGGAGCTCTCACTGGCCGTGCAGACCAAACAGCCCGCCAAGGCCGTGGTAGTGCGCCTCGACAAGGAGGGCAAGGTGTCGGCCGCCGTGGGTGGCCAGTGGGCCAACGGCTGGATCACCGCTTCCGTGAAGGCCTTCGGCGCCTACACCGTGCTACTGGACACCGTGCCGCCCACCATCACCAATGCAGACCTCCGGGCCGACATGCGCGGGCGCAAGGGCTTCATACTCAAGGTGGCGGACGACCTCAGCGGCATTCAGCGGTGGACCGCCTCCCTTAACGGTCAGTGGATGCTGATGGAGTACGACCCCAAGACCAAGGCCCTCTCCCACACCTTCGATGCCCGCACGAAAGCGCCCGGCAGCAAGGAACTGGTGGTGGAGGTGACGGACGAACGGGGCAATACCAGCCGGTTCCGGATGCGGTTCGAGCGGTGAGACTATGGCTTCCCGAACAACCTGCGCATGCAGTCGGGTAGAAGCGGCTGGAACCAAGGAAGCCCCCCGTACGGTCCAATTCGGCCCGCGTGGCGATCCCCCCTCCTCCCCATCCGCCCTGCCCGCTAGCTTCGGCCCGCCATGCGCTTGCTGCTCTGGCTGCCCCTGCTGATGGCCTGCTCCGTTCCGGAGCGCGGCAGCACGCGCATCATCGGCCACGGCGGGGCCGGCACGGCCGGGTCGCACCCACTCAACAGCGGCGCTTCCCTGGCGGAGGGCCTCTCCCTCGGGGTCGATGGCGTTGAGCTGGATGTGCAGCTGACGGCCGATGGCGTCCTGGTGGCCTTCCACGGCGAGGACCTGGCGGAAGGCACTCCCTGCCAAGGCAAGGTGAATGCCTTGCCGTGGAGCGCGCTGCAGGCCTGTGCGGTGGAGCACGGCGGCGTGCACCACCCGGTGGTGCGGGTGGACAGCTTCCTGCTGGGTGCAGCGGTGCAGCACCCGCAGGCGGAATTCACGCTTGATGCCAAGCTCTTCGCCGAAGCCGACTGGTGGGCCTACCTGGAGGCCTATACCGATGCCCTGGCACGCCTGCAGGCCGATAGCCTGCTTGCCGGCCGCATGGTGGTGGAATGCCAGGTGGAGGACTTCCTGCGGCTGCTGCACGGTAAGCGGCCCGATCTGCCCCTGTTCTACTATGCCACGGACCTGCCCAGCGCCGTCCCCACCGCCCTGGCCCTGGGCTGCACGGGCATCACCATTGACCAAGCGCGCGCCACGGCCGAGGAGGTGCAAGGCGCGCATGGCGCTGGCCTGCAGGTTTCCTTTTTCGGCACCAACAGCGCTTGGGGCCACCGCCGCGCCTTGTCCAAGTCCCCCGATCGCCTGCAGACCGATGCTCCGCAGGTGTTCGCGCGCTGAGTGACCCTGGCGCCACCGGCACAGCCAAACCGGCGTCAATCCCCTATCCGAATCGGATCCTGCCCACGGCGCCCTGCCGAGGCTCCGGGGGGCGCTTCCTAATGGAAGAACTGCATCACCTTGCTCCACAGCTTGCGCGTGACGAGCAGCGGGGGCGCTTGCAGCCCGTTGAGGCCCCAGGAGCGGCGCACCTCGCGGTTGGCCCGCAGGATCTGCTCCAGGTTGCCGTTGCTCATGCCGCCCAGACGGAAGCGCACCAGCACCTCGCGCAGGTGCACCGTGGGCACATGGTGCTTGTACAGGAAGCGGAGCAAGATCTCGTAATCCGCGCCGATGCGGAGGTCGGTGTTGAAATGGCCGAAGCGGTCGTAGACGCTCTTGCGGATGAAGGTGCCCACATGCGGCGGCATCCAGCCCTTGCGGAAGTTCTCGCGGTGGTAGGTGCCACTGAGCCAGGTGCGATGCACTTTGTAGATGTCCTTCTCGTCCACCATGATGATGTCGCCATAGACGGCATCGGCGTGGCTGCGTTGGAAGGCAGCCACCATGTGCGCGATGGTCTCTGGCGTCATCAGCAGGTCGCCGGCGTTCACGAAGCCGATGATGTCGCCGGTGGCACGTGCCAGGCCCTTGTTCATGGCGTCGTAGATGCCCTTGTCGGGCTCGCTCACGAGGATGTCGATGCCGCGCCGGCCGGGTGCATCGGAAACCTCCGCAGGGTCTCCGCTTCGGGACCCTGCGGTTTCGGTGCGCAGGGTCCCCTCGTTCCTCGGGAGACCCGGCGCAGATTTGCGGTACCGCTCCAGGATCTCCACCGTGCCATCGGTGCTGGCACCATCGATGACGATCAGTTCGATGTCCGGATGGGACTGCGCGAGCACGCTGTCGAGCGTCTCGGCGAGGACCGGGGCCACGTTGCGGCAGACGGTGATGAGGGAGACTTTCATGGATGCATTCAAGCTGCGGGTCAACCCTTTGAGGAGGTGCTTCGAGTTAACGACCCATCCTACGAGGACAGGCTAAACCGAACAGATCCATCCCGATCCTCTACGGTTCTCCCTGCTCTGTTGGGATACTCAGCGATGGCATCGTTGTTATTCGTTCGTCCCCTTCCGATTGCGACGCAGGATGAAGAACAGCGCCGTTCCAAGTGCCAACATGTAGACCAAGGCCAGCGGAGTGTGATCGAATCGCAGCGTGGCGAAGTCGAATCCCTTGAGCAGCGCGCCCCCAAGAATGACCACGATGACGAGGATAGGGAACGGCGCATTGATGAGCTTCTTCACGATTGGTTGAATTGGTCTCTTATGGCTCCATGTGGACCGCTGATCGGCTCGATCACCCTTTCCCGCACCGCCGCCGCCGGATTGCCTTGGTAGATCGTATAGGCCTCCAGGTCCTTCGTGGCCACGCTGCCTACGGCCAGTACGCTGTGGCTCTTCAGCGTAACGCCCAATGTGACGATGGCTCCCGCTCCCACCCAGCTGCCATCCTCCAGCACCACCGGCTTGCTGTACGTGGGGTAATCGACCTTCTTGTAATCGTGGCTGCCCTGGATGATCATGGCGCCTTGGCTGATGACGACGTTGCTGCCGATGGTGAGCGTGTCCAGGTTGTCCAGCCAGGCGCGTTGGCCGATCCAGCTGTGATCGCCGATGCGCAGCTTCCACGGGAACTTGATGTT
The DNA here is from genome assembly GCA_002342985.1 of Flavobacteriales bacterium UBA2426. Lineage (GTDB taxonomy): Bacteria > Bacteroidota > Bacteroidia > Flavobacteriales_F > PHOS-HE28 > PHOS-HE28. Next base: position 2,195 of record DDRC01000092.1, on the reverse strand, counting down.
CACGCCGGGATGGATCACCACGCCCTTCCCCACCCTGGCACCGAACAGGCGCAATAGCGCGGGCTTCGGCGAGCGGAACGGGAAGCCCGGATTGAGGAAGAACAGCGCGTTGGTGAAGTACCAGAGCGTGCGCTTCACCATGCCCGCACCGGGATCGAAGGTCTTCGAGTTGTCGAAGCGCGAAAGGTCTACGGTGGGGGGCGCGTTCATCGGGAGAAGAGGGCCAGGCTGCGTTCCACGCTGCTCGGATCGGCCAAATATCGCTGACCGAGCGCCGCCGCGCCTCGGACCCATGCATCGTAGGCGGGTTGGTCCATGGCCACCAGCTCCTCGATTACACCCCTGAACCGCTCCGGCTCTTCAAGTGGGAGGTCCCATCCAGCGCGCTTCGCCTCCAGATCCTTCCACGGGGTACGGTCGCTGATCAACAAGGGTCGTCCCGCCACCAGCGCCTCCAGCATGGTGTGCCCGAAATTCTCGCCCACGCTGGGCATGAGGACCGCATGCGCCTGCTCGATGACGCCGCGCACCCGTTCCTCCCCGATGTGGTCATGCCATTCCACCTTCACGTTCAGCGGGAGCTGCGCGATGGACTCCTGGCAGCGCTTCCAGTAAGCCTGGTCGTACACGGTGCCGTACAGGTCGAAGCGCACCTCGCCTTGCGCCTCCCGCAGCTGCTCGATGGCGAAGAGCGTGTTCTTCTCCGGGGCGATGCGGCCCACGCTCACGAGCCGCAGCTCACCGGCACGCTTGCTGATGGCTGCAGGCGCCTTCGATTCCAGCTTCCTTCCGAGGTTGGGCACCAGGTTCACCTTGGCCTCGCGGCCGATCCAGCGCTTGATGTCCTCGACCTCCTCGGCATTGGTGGCCTGGAACTCTACACCCTTGAAGCAGCCGGCGGTCTTCATGGCCAGGAGGAAGCCGCGTTTCTTGGCGGCGCTCTGCCTCATGGGTCCGCGCGCCAGCATGCCACGCACCGCCACGATGCGGCGTTGCTTGCTTCCACGCAGCAGCCACAAGGGCGCGATCGTGCTCCACTTCGAGTAGAGCCCGTTGATGTAGACCACGTCCCAAGCGCGCTCGTGCAGCAGCCCGCGCCATTGCTTCAGCGAGCGCTTCCCGGCCGATGCGTACCACACGTGCTCGCCCGCACCCAGCTGCACCCATTGATCCTTCGCCAAGGCCTCCGGGGCCTGGGTGGCGGTGTAGTCGCGGTCGCCGGTGACGATGTGGAAGTCGATCCGGCCGTGCAGGTGATCCACGAGGTTCACCATGCTCCGCACCGGTCCGCCCGCCTTGAAGAAGGGCTTGTACCAATCGATGAAAACGAGCACTTGGGGCTTGTTCATCGGCTGGACAATGGCGACGGGATGGAGCGGATGGAGTGCGTAGCCCCTCCCATGAGATCGGCTGCGGTTTCGGCCCACGCCTGGGGGCTCCAGGCCATGCCCAGTTCCAGGCTGCGCTGCCCCATGCCGCGCAGCTCGGCATCGCTGCTCAGCACCAGCATGCGGAGGATGGTCTTGAGGGTGGCCTTGTCGCCGGCGATGAAACGGAATCCGTTCTCCCCCTCCTGCAGGAAACGCTCGGCCGCGCCCACTGCGGAGCTGAGCACCAGCGGCAGGCCGGCGCATGCATGCTCGTGCACGACCACGCCCCA
>DDRC01000092.1:0-329 GCA_002342985.1 Flavobacteriales bacterium UBA2426 | reverse complement strand
CATCTCGCCGGGCTGCTTGAATCCGAGGTGGCGGATCCGCGCATGGCGCCCGGACGGCGAAGCCACCACCTGATCGTGCAGTTCACCGGTGCCCGCCAGCCAGAGCTCCCAGTCACCTGCCTCCCCGGCATCACACAGCTCGGCGAAGGCATCGCAGAGCAGCTGCTGCCCCTTGGTGGGGATATACCGCGCCACGCAGAGGAAGCGGTGCGGCCAGCCGCTGGCGCGCTCCGCCAGGAGGCGCTCGCCGAGGGGCAGGAAGAGCGGGGTGTCGGCTGCGTAGAACCCCGTGCGGATGCGCTCTTCCGCGAAGCCGAGCCGCAACGCAT
>DDRC01000107.1:35404-39865 GCA_002342985.1 Flavobacteriales bacterium UBA2426 | reverse complement strand
ATCTCCACCGTGGTCGGTACGATGCGCTGCGGTTTCACGAGGTCGGCCAGCCGGTTGAGGCGCTCGTCAGGCACGGTGATGGTGCCCACATTGGGCTCAATCGTGCAGAATGGGAAATTGGCCGCTTGCGCCTTGGCGTTGCTCAAGCAGTTGAACAGGGTGCTCTTCCCCACATTCGGGAGTCCCACGATTCCGCACTTCAGTCCCATACGTCCGATTTTCGGGCGGCTAATGTAGGCCGGGGTGCGCAGTACGGCGGGCCCTCATCCGCTTGGTGCGCCGGGGCGGTGATGCACGGCGCAGCACAAGAACCGCATGGCTCAGCCCATCCCCCGCCCGAACCCCCATACGGCGTCATAGTGCCTGATGGCGGAGCCGTGATGCTTCAAGCTGGCGTATGGCAGGGAATGCAACGGCGCAATGCCGCAGTCCGGCATGCGTCCTCAACCGGAGCACGCTGAGCTGCATCGACCGTGGCAAGTGCCCCGTTGGAATCGAAGCCGTCCTATTGCACCGGCAGCTCGGCCACCTGGGCCAGCCGCTCACGGCGGAACATGGCCTCTGCCTGCAAGCGGGCTGCCTCGGGCTGCACACGGGCCTCGTACTCCTTGTTCCATGCCAGGAATCCGGTCATGGGCGTGAACCGCCCCATGCCCATGGGCATGTCGAAGAAGCCAAGATCGAGGCCGTCCACCTGTTCGAAGAGGGTCATCTCCACCTCCACCTGCTTCACGGAGCGGTCATCTTCCCAGGCCGGGCCATGGGTATCGATCGCGAAGCACTTGGTGACACGGCCCGGCATGGAGAACCGGATCACGTACTCCGCGCCGTTGTCGAGCGTGAAGCCGTAGTGGCCGTTCGCACCTGTGCGATGCACATGCTGGCGGACACCATCCTTGTAGACCCTGACCAGCGCGTCGGCCAGGGGCTCGCGGGTGGCCGCATCCGTGACCACGCCCTTCACGTGCAATTGGGCGCCCAGGGCGCTGAGAGCGAGCAGCGAAAGGGCCAGGAAAGCTGGGATGCGCATGGCTGAGGAGATGGGGTTGGTAGCTTTCAATGCCATCAGTGGTTAGCGGCTGGCCTTGAGCGGGGGGCGAAACTATCCCCGCGACCAAGGGCGATCAAGGGGGGGCTGGCCGCTCGGCCGTCATCTTGCGAACAGTCGGCTGTGAATTGCAGGGTGATGAAGTGCGCCCCGGAGCCGCACGTGGGTGCCCGGACTAAGGGCTACCTTCGCCGCCCTTCGGAACACCGCTCGTAGGGTGGCCGGAGCGAACCGATGAAAATCCATGTGACCCTCCCTGACGGCAGCGTCAGGGAATACGATGCTGGAGCCACGGCCATGGACGTGGCCCGGAGCATCAGCGAAGGACTGGCCCGCAACGTGCTCTCGGCCAAGGTGAATGGCGCGGTATGCGACGCCAACCGCCCCCTGCCGGGCAACTGCACGCTGAACCTGCTCACCTGGAGCGACCCCGAGGGCAAGTCCACCTTCTGGCACAGCAGCGCCCACCTGCTGGCGGAGGCGCTCGAGGCGCTGTACCCCGGGGTCAAGTTCGGCATCGGACCGCCCATCGAGAACGGCTTCTACTACGATGTGGACCTCGGCGACCGCACATTGGGCGAGGCGGACTTCCCCGCGATCGAGGCCAAGATGAAGGAGCTGGCCGCGCGGAAGAGCGCCTACCTGCGGCGCGAGGTGCCCAAAGCCGAAGCCATTGCCTACTTCCGGGAGAAGGGCGACGAATACAAGCTCGAGCTCATCGATGGGCTCAATGACGGGGAGATTACCTTCTACGAACAAGGCGGCTTCACGGACCTCTGCCGCGGTCCGCATATCCCGGATACCTCCTTCATCAAGGCGGCCAAGGTGATGAGCGTGGCCGGCGCCTACTGGCGCGGCGATGAGAAGCGGAAGCAGCTGACGCGCATATACGCCATCACCTTCCCCAAGCAGAAGGAACTGGACGAGTACCTGGTGCTGCTGGAGGAGGCGAAGAAGCGCGACCACCGAAAGCTGGGCCGGGAGCTGGACCTCTTCACCTTCAGCGAACGGGTGGGACTGGGCTTGCCCCTGTGGCTGCCCAAGGGCACCGCCCTGCGCGAGCGGCTCATCAATTTCATGAAGGAGGCCCAGGAGAAGGCCGGGTATGTGCAGGTGGCCACCCCGCACATCGGGAGCAAGGCACTCTACGAGACCAGCGGTCACTGGGAGAAATACGGAAAGGACAGCTTCCAGCCGATCAGCACCCCGCAGGAGGGCGAGCTCTTCATGCTCAAGCCCATGAACTGCCCGCACCACTGCGAGATCTTCGCCAGCCGGCCGCGCAGCTACAAGGACCTGCCGCTGCGCCTGGCTGAGTTCGGCACGGTGTACCGCTACGAGCAGAGCGGCGAACTGCATGGCCTGGCCCGGGTACGCGGCTTCACGCAGGATGATGCGCACCTCTTCTGCCGTGCCGACCAGGTGAAGGAGGAATTCATGAAGGTGATCGACCTGGTGCTGCTGGTTCTCCGGGCGCTGGGCCTGGAGCACTTCGAGGCCCAGGTGAGCCTGCGCGACAAGGAGGACCGCAGCAAGTACATCGGCAGCGAGGAGAACTGGGAGAAGGCCGAGCAGGCCATCATCGACGCTGCTGCGGCCAGCGGGCTCAGAACCGTGGTGGAGTACGGCGAGGCCGCGTTCTACGGCCCCAAGCTCGATTTCATGGTGAGGGACGCCCTGGGCCGGCGGTGGCAGCTGGGCACCATCCAGGTCGACTACAACCTCCCCGAGCGATTCCAGTTGGAGTACGTGGGTAGCGATAACCAGCGGCACCGGCCGGTGATGATCCACCGGGCGCCTTTCGGCAGCCTGGAGCGCTTCATCGCCCTGATCATCGAGCATACCGCAGGGCGATTCCCGCTGTGGCTCACGCCGGAACAGGCCATCGTACTGCCCATCAGCGACAAGTTCGTCGATGCCGCGCAAGCTGCCAGCACAGCCTTGGCCCAATTGGGCATCCGCACCACGGTGGACGAGCGCAACGAGAAGATCGGCCGGAAGATCCGGGATGCCGAGCTGGCGAAGACGCCCTTCATGCTCATCGTGGGCGAGAAGGAGGCCGCTGAGGGCGCTGTGGCGGTGCGCGAGCACGGAAAGGGCGACATCGGCACCCTCTCCACCCAGGCCTTCGCTGACCTGGTGAAGGCCCGGGAAGCCGAGCAACTGGGCCGTTACTGACCCACTGACCGCCAACGAGCCGGCCGCAAGCTGCTGATGGTTAGGTAAAGATGCCGATATTCGCGCCCTCAAACCCGGGAAACGGTTTTCCCGGGTACCGAACCAAACCAGTTTAAGTGGCAGGACCTCCGTTCTGTCCTAGTGGCCCGCCCCGCCCTCCCGGCGGAGGTGGCCGTCGTCCCTTCCGTGGTCGCGTCATCAAGGAAGACCCACACCGGATCAACAACAAGATCTACGGGGTCAACGAGGTGCGCGTCGTCGGCGAGAACGTGGAGCAGGGCGTCTACCCGTTCAGCCAAGCGCTGCGGATGGCGGAGGAGCTGGGCCTGGATCTGGTGGAGATCAGTCCTACGGCCGTGCCCCCGGTATGCCGCATCACCGACTACAAGAAGTTCCTCTACGACCTCAAGAAGAAGCAGAAGGAGATCAAGGCCAAGCAGAGCACCGTGGAGGTGAAGGAGATCCGCTTCGGCCCCAATACGGATGAGCACGACGTGAACTTCAAGCTGAAGCACGCGCGCAACTTCCTGGAGGAGGGCCACAAGGTGAAGGCCTTCGTCTTCTTCCGCGGGCGCAGCATCGTCTTCAAGGAGCGGGGCGAGATCCTGCTGCTGAAGTTCGCCCAGGACCTGGAGGATGTTGGCCTTGTGGAGAGCATGCCCAAGCTGGAGGGCAAGCGCATGATCATGTTCCTCATTCCGAAGAAGAAGAAATAACGTAGAGGGCGTGACCCATCGCGCCCCGACAACCACGACAGACAATGCCCAAGATGAAGACCAAGTCCGGCGCCAAGAAGCGGTTCAAGCTGACCGGCACCGGCGAGATCAAGCGCAAGCACGCCTTCAAGCGCCACATCCTCACCAAGAAGGAGACCAAGCGCAAGCGCGCCCTCACCAAGATGGCCTTGGTGCACGACCGCGACAAGAAGGCGATCCTCGATCTGCTGAAGTAAGCCAACCCGATCGCTCCAGGGTATCAATCGGTAGCGTTAACCAGGACGTGCAGCACCAAAGACCAGCCCCGCGCTGACGCTCACGCCCGAAAACCAGTGGAACAATGCCACGCAGTCAGAACAAAGTAGCCAGCAAGGCCCGCCGCAAGAAGGTCCTCGCCATGGCCAAGGGCAGCTTCGGCCGCCGCAAGAATGTGCTCACCGTCGCGAAGAACAGCGTCGAGAAGGGCCTCACCCACGCCTATGACGGCCGGCGCCTGAAGAAGCGCGATTTCCGCGGCCT
>DDRC01000107.1:14533-35232 GCA_002342985.1 Flavobacteriales bacterium UBA2426 | reverse complement strand
TGGATCCAGCGGATCAACGCCGCCGCGCGGATCAACGGAACCAGCTACAGCGTGCTCATGAGCAAGCTGAAGAAGGCGAATATCGACCTGGACCGCAAGGCCCTGGCCGAGATCGCCTACAGCGATGCCGCCGCCTTCGCGGCCATCGTGAACAAGGTGAAGTGATCGGAGCAGCGCTCTGTCGGGAAGGGGCCTTCGGGCCCCTTTTCGCTTCCGTGCAGCCTTGGGCGTACGCTCCGGGCAGGATAGCTTTCCAGCGCCGCACGGCACCCCGCGCCCGATCGGTGGTGCTGGTGCAGTCGGATGAACGAACGACCGGTATCCCATGATCGCGAATCGGCAACTTCCGCTCCCGCTTGTCCTCCTTCTGCTCTCCTGCGGCGCCCCCCCACCTGCGGCAACAGATGCCATCCCGGAAACGCTGCGGAGCCGGGAGCAGACCACCTTGGCTGCCCTGCTGAGCGGCCTTGCGCCTGCCAAGGGAGCCACATACGCCCCTTGGGGGCAGGAGACCGAGATCGCCGATGCGCTGCACGTGCAGTGGAAGGACGGCGCCCCGGTTCGGAAGGGGCAAAGCCTTGTGCGCGCAGCCTCCGTGCGCCTGGTGCTGCCCGCAAGCCCTGACGCCGAAGAGCCGGCCATGGAGTGGGACTTTCTGCTGGTGGGCAATGAACGGGGCTACGACCACGCAGAGCTGGTCCACGGCAACTCCCAGGAGGCGATTTCAACCACTGCCGAAGCACTGATCGGCGAAGGCGGGCATGTGCTGCGCGAGGTGCAGCGCTGCGATGCATCGGCCACGGACGGCTTCACGAAGCATGAGTTGGCTTTCGCGCATAGGTCCACGGGTTGGCTGCGGGTGTCCTACTCTGCCGGCACCGCAGGGTTGGGGCGCAGCATCACCTACGGCTTCAGCCCCGCCTGGGGAAAGGCGCGAGAGGCCTGTGATACCGAATGACGGCTTGGCCGCAACGTGCATGGTTCGTATCCCTTTCATGGAGGGTTGCCGGCGTCGCGGGGCATACCTTGCCGCATGCACCTCGTGATCATCTCCGGCAGCGTGCGCGAAGGGCGTCGCAGTCATCGTGTGGCGGTCTACTTGCACCGAGCTGCCCTGTCAGTGGGCCATAGCGCCGAGGTCATCGACCTCAAGGCCTGCGATTTCCCGCTCTTCCGGGAACGCTTGCTCGAGCAACGCGAGCCCCTGCCGGAAGCGGTGGATTACGCCGCTCGTGTGGCGAAGGCGGACGGCGTGGTGCTGGTGACGCCGGAATACAACGGCGGCTACCCGGCGAGCGTGAAGAATGCCGTGGACCTGCTGGTGGATGAATGGAAACGGAAGCCGGTGGCCATCTGCACGGTAAGCAACGGCTCCTTCGGGGGCAATCAGGCGATCACCGCGCTCGTGTTCACGCTGTGGAAGGTCAAGGCCTGGGTGGTGGCCCATATGCCCGTCCCCCATGTGCAGGAGTCCTTCGACGAGGGCGGGGCCCCGGTGGATCCCGAGATCTGGGCCAAGCGCAGCGGCCAGCTGATCCAAGAACTGAGCTGGGCCATGGAAGCGCGCCGCCGCATGGAGGCCTAATCGTCGCCGGCGGTTCGCCGCCAACGATCATCTTTGGCGAAAGCGGCACCCCTTCGAATGGAACGGAACGGCGCGATGCCCATGGTGGTGCTCACCACGCTCTTCTTCATGTGGGGCTTCATGACGGTGATGAACGATGTTCTCATCCCGCACCTGCGCGGTGTCTTCCCCGAGATGCCGTGGTGGCAGACGCTGTCGGTGAACCTGTGCTTCTTCGGGGCCTACTTCGTGGGTTCACTGGCCTACTACCTGCGCTCCCTCGGCGGGGTGGACCCCATTGCACGCTTCGGATACAAGCGTGCGGTGGTGGCCGGTCTGCTGGTATCGGCGGTCGGCACGGCGCTCTTCGTGCCCGCCACCTACGGGCATGCGTTCGGTCCCTATCTGCTCGCCCTGTTCGTCCTCGGCCTGGGCTTCACGCTGCTGCAGATCGCGGCCAATCCCTTCGTGGCCATCATCGGCGACCCGGCCGGCGCCAGCAGCCGGCTGAACCTTGCCCAGGCCTTCAATTCCCTCGGCACCACGCTGGCGCCCCTCATCGGGGGCACGCTCATCTTCTCGGTGTTCAAGGGAGCCGACGCCGTGCGGTGGCCCTATGCGGCCTTCACGGGCCTTCTCCTGCTCCAGGCGGCGCTTGTCCTGGTCACCCGGCTGCCCGAGCCTCCTCCCTCGGTCGCCGCGCGGAGCCGAGCATGGCGGCATCCACAGCTTCGCTGGGGCATGGTGGCCATCTTCTGCTACGTGGGTGCGGAGGTGGCCATCGGCAGCCTGCTGATCAACTTCCTGAAGCTGCCGTCCGTGATGGCCATGCCCGAAGAAAGCGCCAAGCACTATCTCAGCCTCTACTGGGGAGGCGCCATGGCGGGCCGCTTCATGGGCGCGGTTGCGCTTGCCAAAGGAACATCCCGCATGAAGCGTTACGGGGGCATGCTGCTGCTGGCCGGAGCGATGTTCGCGCTGCTGGCCGCGCTCAATTCGAGCACCGGATTCGGCCTCCGGCATGCCTGGCCCATGGCCGTTCTCATCGGCGCGAACTTCCTGGTCTTCATCCTTGCCGGCCCCGATCCATCGCGGGCTCTGGGCCTATTCGCAGTTGCCGCCATGGTGCTGCTCGGCGCCGTCATCGGCATGCAGGGTGCCTGGGCCATGTGGGCCATCGTGGCCATCGGCTTGTTCAATTCCATCCTGTGGAGCAACATCTTCACGCAGGCGATCCAGGGCTTGGGCGATGACACCGCGCAGGGCTCCAGCCTGCTCGTGATGATGATCGTGGGCGGTGCACTGGTGCCTCCGCTGCAAGGGCTCATCATCGACTTGCTGGGCGCTGAGAGCCGCGCGGCACTGGGATTCCACATCAGCTTCATCCTGCCGCTCCTGTGCTACGCTTTCCTGGCCTGGTACGGCTTCAAGGGCTCCGAACGGGCTCCCAGCGCATGATCCTGGGAATCGACATCGGCGGCACCACCAGCAAGCTCGGCCTGGTGCGGAACGGCAAGGTGACGGCTCGCTCGCGCATCAGCACCACCGGCCATGCGGATGACCATGCCTTTGCCGATGCCCTTGCGCAAGAGGCCGCCGGACTGGCACGGGCGAATGCGGATGCCCCCCTGCAAGCCATCGGCATCGGGGCGCCCAACGCCAATCAGCTCACGGGCATCATCGAGATGGCGCCCAATCTGCCGTGGAAGCACGATGTCCCCCTTGCCCGGATGATGAGCGACCGCCTCGGCGTGCCTGCGACGCTGGGCAATGACGCGAATGCCGCAGCGCTGGGCGAATGGCGCTACGGTGCAGGCAAGGGCATCGACGACCTGCTGGTAGTGACGCTGGGCACCGGTGTAGGCAGCGGCTTCATCGTGAACGGCAGGCTGGTGCTCGGCAGCGCGGGCAACGCGGGTGAACTGGGGCATATGACCTTGATCCCTGGCGGCCGTGTTTGCACGTGCGGCAGGAAGGGCTGCCTGGAGGCCTATGTGAGCATCCGGGGCATGATTGCGACCTATGCGGAAGAGGGCGGCGCCGCCGGGCCAACCGACGTGAAGACCATCGCCGACCTGGCCAATGCCGGTGATGCAGCGGCCAAGGGGTGCTTCAGGCGCACCACGGAATGGCTGGCCATCGGATTGGCGAATGCGGTGTGCGCAACGGGGCCGAAGCGCATCGTGCTCTTCGGCGGCATCGCGCGCAACGGCGAGCTGCTCATGGCCCCGCTGCGCGAACGCTTCCACGCCAGCCTCCTCAACATCTACCAGGGCCGTGTGGACCTCACGGTATCTGCTTTGCCGGATGACGATGCGGCCTTGCTGGGGGCCGCTGCTCTCAGCACACTTTGAACATGACAATTGCCCATTCGCATCCCAACAATGCCGCAGGTCGACCCCCTGGGTCGACGCTACGGGCGGTCGCGACCATAATCTGGGGAATGACCGGGATCATCGGTGTCGCCCAACAATTTAACCCTGCCCGCGACCTCGTCAACCCTTTCATCGGCACCGGCGGCCACGGCCACACCTTCCCCGGCGCCTGCGTGCCCAACGGACTGGTGCAGCTCAGCCCCGATACGCGCCCCGATGGCCATAACGACTGGGACGGCTGCGGCGGCTATCATTACAGCGACAGCCTCATCTACGGCTTCAGCCACACGCACCTGAGCGGCACCGGGGTCGCAGACCTATGCGATGTGCTGCTGATGCCCATGAGCGGCGCATCCTCCACCGAACCGAAGCAGTACCGCTCCGGATTCCGCCATGGCGACGAGCAGGCCCATGCCGGCTACTACCGCGTTCAGCTGGCCAATGGGGTGCTGGCCGAGCTCACGGCCTCCGCACGGGTGGGCGTGCACCGGTACCGGTACCCGGCCGGTCTCGAGGCGAATGTGGTCATCGACCTGCGGCACCGCGACTTCCTGCAGGCCTCGAGCATCATACGTGCATCGGATAACGAGGTGGTCGGCGAGCGCCGGTCGGCATCCTGGGCCAAGGACCAGCGGCTCTTCTACTGCATGCGGTTCAGCAAGCCCTTCACGGCCCGACCGGGGCAAGGCACGCTCGCAGACCAGATCGATGCCACGCAGCGTTCCGAGGAGGTGCTCAGCTTCGGCGACCTGGGCGCGGAGCCGCTGATCGTCCGGGTCGGCATCTCCGCCGTGAGCATCGAGGGCGCGCGCAAGAACCTCGAATCCGAAGTGCCGCATTGGGATTTCGACCGCGTACGTGCCGAAGCCGAAGCCGCCTGGAACGCCAAGCTGAACAAGGTGCAGGTGAAGGGCGGAACCAAAGAGCAGCAACGGGCCTTCTACACCGCGCTCTACCACAGCTATGTGGCGCCGTACATCTTCAACGATGCGGATGGCCAGTACCGCGGCATGGATGGCGAGGTCCACACGGCCGACCACAACGTGTACACCGTCTTCAGCCTATGGGACACCTTTCGCGCGCTGCACCCGCTGATGACGATCCTGGAGCCTAAGATGACCGAGGATTGGATCAGGACCTTCCTGCTGCATTACCAACAGGGTGAAAGGCTGCCCGTTTGGGAGCTCTGGGGCAACGAGACCGACTGCATGATCGGCTACCACAGCGTGAGCGTGATCGCCGACGCGTATGCGAAGGGCATCCGTGGCTTCGACACCAAGCTTGCGCTGGAGGCGATGGTGGCCAGCGCCGAGGCCGACCATTTCGGGCTGAAGGCCTACCAGGAGCGCGGCTACATCAGCAGCGAGGACGAGCCGGAGAGCGTGAGCCGCACGCTCGAGTACGCCTACGACGATTGGTGCATCGCAAGGTTCGCGGAGATGATCGGCGAGCAGGATGTCGCGCAGCGCTTCTACGCGCGCAGCCGCAACTGGCAGAACCTCTTCGACCCGGATACGCGCTTCTTCCGTGCCCGGCGCAACGGCGGGTTCATCCAGCCCTTCGACCCGTACGAGGTGAACTTCCATTTCACCGAGGCCAACGCGTGGCAATACGGCTTCTTCGTGCCGCATGACATGGACCGTTTCATGCAGCTCACGGGCGGCCCCAGCGGGTTGGCGCAGCGGCTCGATGCGCTCTTCACCGCGAAGGCACGGACAACCGGCCGCGAACAGAGCGACATCACCGGCCTCATCGGCCAATACGCGCACGGCAACGAGCCCAGCCACAGCTTCAGCTACCTCTACAACCTGAGCGACCGCCCCCTCAGCACAGATGTATTCGTGCGGCGGATCACGGAGCGCTTCTATACCGACTCGCCCGACGGCCTGATCGGCAACGAGGATTGCGGGCAGATGAGCGCTTGGCTGGTGTGGAGCGCGCTCGGCCTCTACCCCATCTGCCCCGGCAACCCCAGCTACACGATCGGCTGGCCCATCTTCGATGAGGCCGTCATCGACCTCGGAAACGGGAAGGGGTGGCACATGGCCACCGAGGTGCTGGGCAACGACCGGTCGCATGTGCAGTCCTTCGCATGGGAAGGCAATGAGCCCGAGCCGTACCGCACGCTCGCCCACGATGCGCTTCGGCAAGGTGGCGAGCTGCGCTTCACGCTGGGTCCGCGCCCCGGCGGATCACCAGGCCGCTACATTCCGGAGTTCGACGATGCATGGACGCCCGTCCCCATCATCCAGGCCGCTGGCCAGAGCTTCAAGGACAGCCTGCTCGTATCCATCACGAGTAGCGATGAACGTGCTGCCATCGAGTTCCGCATCGACGAAAGTGAGCCCCGCCCCTATCAGGCGCCGTTCTGGGTGAAGGAGAGCTGCGCGGTCACGGCTATGGCATCGGTGCGCGGGCCGCGCGGGCAGCAGAACCGCATCCTCTCCAAGCCGGTTACCGCCCGCTACACCCGCTACGAAGGCGGCCGCACCATCACCTTGGAAAGCAACTACGCCAATGAGTACGCCGCCGGCGGCCCCAACGCCTTGATCGACGGCGTGCGCGGCGGCAATGATTTCCGCACGGGTGAATGGCAGGGCTATCGCGACCAGGACCTGGTGCTGCTGATCGACCTGGGCCGCCCGCAGAAGCTGAATCGCGTTGGCCTCAGCGTACTGCAGGACCAGAAGAGCTGGATCTGGCTGCCGAGCGAGGTCACCATCAGCGTGAGCGCGAACCAGCGGCAATGGAGCAGCGCCACCGTTACCCACGATGTGGACCGTCAGGTTGAAGGCAGCATCACCCGCGAGCTCTGGCGCCCGCTGGTCGGCCGCAAGGTGCGCTACATCGCCATTACGGCCAGGAACGCGGGCGTATGCCCCGATTGGCATCCCGGCAAAGGCGGCACCACCTGGATCTTCGCCGATGAGGTGCTGATCGAGTTGGAGCCGTAGCGCGGATCGGCGGCACACTCCTCCGCAAGCGGCAATTCGGTTCCTCAAGGGATAGCATAGGCTGAATTGGTGGTTGGCTCAAGGATGGCGCTGGCAGCCCTCACCTGCTTCACTTCCATCGCCTCCGGTTTCAGTAGAGGGAAAATGGCGCTTGTATTTAACCCATTGGTTTAATATGTTTGTCCTTTCATTACAGCATGGATCGACTCTCGCTCACTTTCTCCGCGCTCGCGGACCCAACACGCAGAGCGATCCTCTCGCGCCTGGTGAGCGGACCTGCCTCGGTGAACGAACTGGCGGCACCATTCGACATGAGCCTGCCTGCGGTGAGCAAGCACCTGAAGGTGTTGGAGCGCGCGCAGCTGATCAAACGCGGACGGGAAGCGCAGTGGCGGCCATGTGAGCTGAAGGCCGAGCCGCTGAAGGAGGCCGATGCGTGGATCGAGCAGTACCGGGCGCTGTGGGAAGCACGTTTCGATCGGCTGGACGCATACCTGATGGAGCTGCAAGGCAAGAAACCACGGAAATGATGCGGCTGGAACAACTGCTGATCGACGAGCCAGTGGCCTCCCTGAGGCATGCACGTTCCGGTCAGTGTGGTGGTTCAGGCCTGGTATTCCATCGAGCCTACCACGCCTCGCCGGAATGGATCATGCGCCATTGGTTGGAGCCGAAACTGCGCGAACGCTGGCTGCCGCTCCCGCCGAATGCCCGGATGGTGCTGCTTGCGCAGGTCGTTCCCGCCTCCATCCGCGCGCATGTCACCGATGGAATCCACTCCGCCGGAATCGAATTGCTGCTGAGCGACGATGGCCCCATCACCTTGCTCCAACTCACCATCACACCGCACGAGCCCTTGACACGCGCCATGCTCATCGATGCCGGCTATGCCGATCGCTGGGAGGAGCTGCTCTATGCGCTTGCGGACGTGGTTATACCTTGAATCCATGGCATCAACAGCACGACTCATCGGCGATCGCGAGATCATCATCACCCGCCATATTCGCGCACCGCAAGCCCTGGTGTGGAAGGCGTGCACGGAACCCGGGCACATCGATCTGTGGTGGGGGCCTGACGGCTTCACCAACCGCACCCTGCGCATGGATTTCCGCGTAGGCGGTGTATGGGAGTACACCATGACCGGTCCGGACGAGAAAGTCTGGCCCAACCTGATCACTTACCGGGAGATCGAGCCGATCAGCCGCTTGGCCTATGACCACGGCGATCCCGAGAACCCCAGGCAGTTCGAGGCCGAATTGCGCTTCGAGGAGCAGAACGGAGGAACCTTGGTGACGCTTCGGACCCTCTTTGCGTCCAAGGAAGCACGGGACTACGTGGTGGAGCAAGTCGGTGCGATAGAAGGCGGAAAACAGACCTTGGCTCACTTGGACAGGTACACGAGCACATTAATGGTGCAGATCCCATGAGCAAGCAAGCCCTCTTCAACTTCATCGTCGCCAAGGGGGACAGGTCCATCATGGTCGAGCGCTCCTTCGCTGCGCCCTTGGACCTGGTGTGGAGCGCATGGACCGATCCGGCCATCCTTTGCCGGTGGTGGGCGCCTGCGCCTTACCGGTGCATCATCAAGTCGCTCGACTTCCGCGAAGGAGGCAAGTGGCTCTACTGCATGGAAGGCCCGCAGGGCGACCGGCACTGGTGCTACTTCCAGTACGAGACCATCACGCCGAAAAGCCACTTCACCGGGCATGACGCCTTTTGCAGCGAAGAGGGTGTGGCCAACGCCATGAAGCCGGCCACGCACTGGAGGAACCACTTCAGTGCGCATGAAGGCGGCACATTGGTGCGCATCCACATGAGCTTCGACTCATCGGAAGCCTTGGAGCAGATCATCCAAATGGGCTTTCGGGAAGGCTTCACGATGGGCTTGGAGCAGTTGGAGGAGATCTTCGCGAACACCACCTTCTACCACGGCACGAAGTCCGATCTGCGGGTGGGCGATCTGATAGAGCCCGGCTTCAATTCCAACTACGGCCAGCAGAAGACCGCCAAGTACGTGTACCTGACCGCCACCCTGGATGCCGCCACATGGGGCGCAGAGCTGGCCCAGGGCGAAGGGCGTGGCCGGATCTACATCGTGGAACCCACGGGCCACTTCGAGAACGACCCCAACCTCACGGACACTAAGTTCCCGGGGAATCCGACGCGCTCCTACCGCACCAAGGCCGCCTTGCGCGTGGTGGGCGAAGTAACGGAATGGCAAGGCCACCCCCCCGAACAACTCCAGGCCATGAAGGCCCACCTTGCACGTTTGAAGGAGCAGGGCATTGAAGCCATTGAGGATTAGGAGGCCACAAACCGGACCGCACATGAGCACCACCACCCGCATCACGATCACCGCCCACGTCAATAAACCCGTGGCCGATGTCTGGAGGATCTGGACCGATCCCGCGCACATCACCCAATGGAACGCCGCAAGCGATGACTGGCACTGCCCCAAGGCCAGCAACGACCTGCGCATGGGCGGATCGTTCAGCAGCACCATGGCGGCCAAGGATGGCAGCTTCAGCTTCGACTTCGCCGGGGTGTACGATGATGTGCAGCTCCATCGGCGCATCGCCTACACCATGAGCGATGGCCGCACCTGTCAGATCCTGTTCGAGGGGAAGGACGGCGGCACCATGGTGACCGAATCGTTCGATGCGGAATCGCAGAACCCGATGGAGATGCAACGGGCCGGCTGGAAGGCCATCCTGGACCGCTTCAAAGCGTATGCGGAAGCGCAGGCGTGACGCATCACCTTACATCACGAACCTCATGAGCATCACGGTCGAGATCGTTCCCCACGGGGATAGCGCGATCCGCATCACGCGCACCTTCCTGGCACCGCGCACCGTGGTCTTCGATGCGATGACCACGGCCGACATGATGTTGAACTGGTTCCATGGCGCGACCGGCTGGACGCTTGTGCTGTGCGAGATCGACCTGCGGGTGGGCGGCACCTACCGATGGGTGTGGCGCAATGCCGACGGACAGGAGATGGGCATGGGCGGCATGTACAAGGAGATAGTCCGGCCCGAGCGCCTCGTGACCACGGAGAAGTTCGACCAAGCGTGGTATCCCGGCGAGGCCGTGGGAACGATGGTGCTGACCGAAGAGGGCGGAAGGACCTTGATGACCTTGACCGTTGAATATGAGTCACCGACGGCACGCGATGGTGTACTTGCCGCGGAATTGGGTGACGGGATGGAGATCGGCTACCAGCGCCTCGATCGGTTCCTATTGCAACGCTGATCCATCATGAACGCCCGCTTCGACCCTGCCGTGAACGCTTTGCTGAATGCGCACGATCACCCCTTGCGCAAGGAGATCGACATGCTGCGCAGCATCATCCTCGGCGTCGACAGGTCGATCGAGGAGGGTGTGAAATGGAACACGGCCAGCTTCAGGACCCATGAGTGGTTCGCTACGCTGAACGGCCCGAAGCAGGTGAAGGAACCGATGCTGATCCTGCATGCGGGCGCCAAGGCCAAAGGCCTCGTCCTGAAGGACCGGATCCCCGATCCGGAAGGCCTGATCAAATGGCTTGGAACCGACCGCGCGCGGATCGCTTTCCGAAACGCAACGGACATCACCTCGAACAAGAACGCCCTGCGCGCCATCATCAGCGCCTGGGTCAAGCTCATCTGACCATGATCACCACACCCGAGATCGTCACCACCACCGAGCAGCCTGCCGCCACCATTCACCTGGTGATTCCAAGCATGGAGATGCCCCAGCACATGGATCCCGCCATCCAGGAGGTCATCGTGCTCCTGGGCGAACAGGGCCAACAGCCCGCCGGGCCGATGTTCAGCTATCACCATCGCCGTCCCAGTGACACCTTCGACTTCGAGATCGGCTTTCCCGTGGTGAAGCCTGTTCAGGAGAAAGGCCGTGTGAAGAACAGCGCCCTGCCCGCAGGAAAGGTCGTGCGGGCTGTTTATCAGGGTCCATACGAGCGGCTCGGCGATGCCTGGCGAGCAATGCAGGACTGGGTGCGCGCGCAGAAGCTTCCGGAGAGTGGGCGGTTCTATGAGCGTTACCTGAACAACCCCGATGAGGTGAAGCATCCGAAGGACTACCTCACGGAACTGAACTGGGTGATTGCCTGACGAGCATGGCCATGGAACGTATCGAGGCCTACCTGATCCGGCTTCCCGCGGCCCAGCGCAAAGCCCTCCAAGCGCTGCGCAAGCAGATCCTCAGCGCTTTGCCCGGGATCGAGGAGCACTTCGGCTATGGCATGCCGGCATTCAGGTACCGCGGGCATCCGCTCCTGTACATCGGTGCGGCAAAGGAGCATTGCGCGCTCTATGGCAACGTTCCAGCCGCATTCAAGGAGGACCTCAAGGGATTCAAGACCAGCAAGGGAGCCGTTCGATTCACGCCCGAGAAACCGCTGCCTGCCGGGCTTGTGAACGCCATCGTGCAATCGAAGGCCGCGGATATCGAGGCACGATGGCCTTCTCACGCCCCTGGGAAAGGATGACCACCAACCGTTCCAGTTACATCCGGCGCGACGCACAGGACAGTGCATCGCCCCCTGGTCGTTTTACGCTGCCCACGCACGCAGGCCAGAGCAGCCTGGCTAGGCCTTCAGGGGCTCCAGTTGCAGCACACGTTTGAGCACTTCAACAGCCCTGTCTACCTCTGCCACGGTGGTGTATCGGCTGAAGGAGAACCGGATGTTCGCGCCCGGCCGCTCGGGATAGAGGGCGGCGAGCACATGGCTGCCCTTGTTGCTGCCGCTGCTACAGGCGCTCCCGCCGCTGCAGGCCACGCCCTCGATGTCGAGGTTATAGAGCAGCATCTCGCTGCGGCCGTCGTCAGGGAAGCGCACGTTGAGCACGGTATAGAGCGCATCCTCGCCCGGATCGCCATTGAACCCCACGCCCGGTATCTCCGCCTGAAGGCGCTGCATCATGCGCGCCTTCAGGCCCTGCACATGCCGGTGATGGCCTTCGAGGTCCTCGTAGGCGAGTTCCATCGCCTTCGCCAGTCCCACGATGCCCGCGATGTTCTCGGTGCCGGCGCGCATGTTGCGCTCCTGGGAGCCCCCGAGGATCATCGGCTTCAGGCCGGCGCGGCTGCGCATGTAGAGGAACCCCGTGCCTTTCGGGCCATGGAACTTGTGCGCGGCACAGGTGATGAAGTCCACAGGCGTGCACTCCAGATCGAAGCGGTAGTGGCCCATCGTCTGAACGGTATCGCTGTGGAAGAGCGCCCCGTAACGATGGCAAAGGCCGCCGATCGCATGCAGATCGATGCGCGTTCCGATCTCGTTGTTGGCGTGCATGAGCGAAACGAGCACCCCCTGCCCCTGGGTGTCCTTAAGCAGGTTCTCCAGGTGTCCGAGGTCCGGCTTGCCGTCCGCCTCGAGCTTCACCCAGTGCACCTCGGCGGTACCGGCATCGCCGATGGCGTGGGCCGTGAGTTCCACCGCATGGTGCTCAATGGCACTGGTGATGATGTGCTTGACGCCCAGGTCGCGCACGGCTCCGTGCAATACCATGTTGTCCGCCTCGGTGCCGCCGCTGGTGAAGATGATCTCGCCCGGAGCGCAATGCAGGAGCCTGGCGATGGCCCTTCGTGACTGCTCCACCGCAGCGCGCGTGGCACGCCCGTAGGAGTGAATGGCCGAGGGATTGCCGAAGTGGTCGCGCAGGTAGGGCACCATGGCCTCGAAGACCTCAGGGGCCAATGGCGTGGTGGCGGCGTTGTCCAGGTAGATGCGTTCCATGAGGGCCGGCGAAGTTACCGGGAAGGGGCCGTGGTTGCAGCGATCCCGCGTAGCTCGTTGATGATCCGGCCGGCCAGGGCATCGGCTTCGGCCATGGTGGCGGCCTCGGCGTAGATGCGGATGATCGGCTCGGTATTGCTGCGGCGCAGGTGCACCCAGGTGGTCCCGAACTCGATGCGGAGGCCATCCACGGTGGAATGCGGCTGTGCGGCATGGCGAACGGCCATGGCGTCCACGAGGCCCTGAACATCCATGCCCGGCTCCAACTCGATCTTGTTCTTGCTGATGAAGTAGTCGGGGTAGGAACGGCGCAGCCCCAGGGCGCTCTTGCCGCTCCTGGCGAGCCGGGTGAGGAAGAGGGCGATGCCCACGAGCGCATCGCGGCCGTAGTGGAGCTCGCCGAGGATGACGCCGCCATTGCCCTCGCCGCCGATGGCTGCCCCCACGGCGCGCATCGTTTCAACCACGTTCACCTCGCCCACGGCGCTGGCGTGCCGCTTCCGGCCATGGCGGGCGGCGATGTCGTCCAGCGCCCGCGTGCTGCTCAGGTTGCTCACCGTATCCCCCGTGCGGTGGGCCAGCACATGGTCGGCACATGCCACCAGGGTGTACTCCTCGCCGAAGAGGCTGCCATCCTCGCACACCAGCGCGAGCCGATCCACATCAGGGTCCACCGCGATGCCCAGGTGGGCCTTCTCACGGACAACGGCCCCGCACAGGTCGGCCAGGTGCTCCGGCAACGGCTCGGGGTTGTGCGGGAACCGGCCATCAGGCTCGCAATGGATGCGGATCACCTCCACGCCTAGCCGCTCAAGCAGCTCCGGAACCGCGATGCCGCCAACACTATTCACAGCGTCGAGCACCACCCGGTAGCCCTTGCTCGCCACGGCGGCCGCGTCAACCAGGTCGAGAGCGAGGATCGCCTCGATGTGGCGGCGGGTCCATGTGCCATCATTCCGCACGGTTCCGAGTTCCTCCACCCCGGCTGCGCTCCAGTCATCCTCCTCCGCGATGCGCAGCAGCTCCGCACCTTCAGCGGCGCTGATGAACTCGCCGCGCGCATTCAGCAGCTTCAGCGCGTTCCATTGGGAGGGGTTGTGGCTGGCGGTGAGGATGATGCCCCCGATGGCGCCTTCGCCCGGCACGGCCATCTCCACGGTGGGCGTCGTGACCAAACCCAGGTCCACCACATCGATGCCCATGCCCATCAGCGTTCCCCGCACCAGTTCGGCTGCCATGGGGCCGCTCATCCGGGCATCCCTTCCCAGGACCATCAAGGGCCTCGCCTGATGCGTCCGCCCCTTGCGCATGAGC
Organism: Flavobacteriales bacterium UBA2426; assembly: GCA_002342985.1. Classification (GTDB taxonomy): domain Bacteria; phylum Bacteroidota; class Bacteroidia; order Flavobacteriales_F; family PHOS-HE28; genus PHOS-HE28. The sequence continues at coordinate 21,285 of DDRC01000107.1, read as the reverse complement.
GCCGCGAATGCCGCGGTGTACCGCGTGATGTCGAGGGGGGTGAGCCCAGTGCCGGGAGCGCCTCCGATGGTGCCGCGGATGCCGGAGATGGAGCGGATGAGGGTCATGGTTGGAGTGGTGGCTGCAAAACTACCGGCTCGAATGGTGGCGCGGATGGCTGAGGGTCAGCCGCATGCACGCCTTCCTGTTCATAAGCGTCAGCGCAGCGGGGCGCCCCCGCAGGCGTTCCGCTATTTTTGTGCGGCAAGGCCGCATGGCCCAACCATGAACGACGGAACGCCCCCCCTGCCGGACCGAGACCATCAGCGCGGTTGCGTGCAACGGTACGAGGACATGATCGCCCGGAACGGGAAGGCCTACTTCGATGTGGAGGAGCTCGAGCTCATCATCGACCACTACCTCGAGGAGAACGAGCCGCGGCGTGCGAAAGAAGTGCTCGACTTCGCGAAGGCCCAGCATCCTGGATCGCTGGACCTGATGTTCAGCGAAGCAGTGGTGCTCATGAACCTGGGCCGCCTGAACAAGGCGCTGGAGGTCCTCGATGCCATCGGGAAGCTGGAGCCCTTCAATGAAGAGGTGCACCTGCACAAGGCAGGGATCTACAGCCAGCTGCGGAACTACCGCCGGGCCGTGGAGCACTACAAACGAGCGCTCGACCTCGCGGATGAGGGCCGTGACGAGATCCTGGTGGACCTTGCCTTCGAGTACGAGAACCTCAACGCCCACGAGCAGGCCATCGCCCACCTGAAGGAGGCCTTGGAGATCAATCCGGAGAACGAGGCGGCGCTGTACGAGCTCGCCTATTGCTTCGAGCTCACGGATGCGCATCAGGCGTCGGTGGCCTACTTCCGCCAATTCACCAACGAGCACCCCTACAGCTTCGTGGCCTGGTTCAACCTGGGCAACGCGCTGGCGCGGCTCGACCGGCTGGCCGAGAGCAATGAAGCGCTGGACCTCTGCCTCGCGATCGATGAGCGATTCACCTCCGCCTTGTTCAGCAAGGCCCGCAACCTGCTGGTGATGGGCGAGTACCAGCAGGCCATCGACTGCTACCAGGAGGCACTGGCCAACGAAGGGCCGCAGGCCGTCACCTTCAGCTACATCGGCGAGTGCTATGAGAAGATGGAGCGCTATGAGCAGGCACTGATCCACTACGACCAGGCTCTGGCGCTCGACCCCAACTGGGTGGATGCCTGGATCGGGCGCGGCGTGGTGAAGGACATGCAAGGGCGCTTGGCCGAGTCCGTGAAGGACCTCGAGGTGGCTGTGAAGCTCGCACCGGATCATGGCGATGCCTGGTTCTACTTCGCCAATGCCCTCGGGCGCGCGGAGCGCTACGAGGAATCATTGGCGGCCTATGCCCGGCTCAATGCGCTGGAGCCCGAGAACCTCGATGGATGGCTGGACCACGCCGACCTGCTGCTGACCGTGAAAGGGCCTGAAGCAGCCCTGAAGAAGCTGCGGGAAGGTGCACAGGTCCATCAGCTCCATCCCCGCTACCGGTACCGCTTGGTGAGCTACCTGCTCCGGCTGGGCCAGGAGCAACAGGCGCTGCTTGAGCTGGAGGAGGCCCTTATGGCCGAATACGCCGGGCACCGCCAGCTGCTTGAGCATTATCCACAGGCGGCGGCCATGCCGCAGGTGATACACCTGCTGGAACTCTACAAGCAATGAATTACACCTTGTCGCACATCCCCGTACGGACGAAGCAGCCGCGCGATGAGGGACTTACGATGGTGATGGATAAAGGCCTGTCCCTGCGGCAGGTGGACGACCTCATTGAAAGCAGCGGTGCGCTGATGGACCTGGTGAAGCTCGGCTTCGGGACGTCCTTCATCACCCCCAAGCTGAAGGAGAAGGTCAAGCGGTACCAAGATGCCGGAATCAGGGTCTACCTCGGAGGCACGCTCTTCGAGGCCTTCGTGGCGCGCGGTCAATACAAGGACTACCGCAAGCTGGTGGATCAGCTGAAGCTCGACACGGTGGAGGTCAGTGATGGGTCCATCAGCATGTCCGCCAAGGAGAAGTGTAAGTACATCAGCGAGCTGGCCAAGCACTTCACTGTGCTCAGCGAAGTGGGCAGCAAGGAGAGCGGCATCCTTATCAGCCCTTCGAAATGGGTGACCATGATGCGGTCCGAGCTCGACGCCGGCAGCTGGAAGGTCATTGCCGAGGCCCGCGAGAGCGGAACCGTCGGCATCTATCGGCCGAGCGGGCACGCCCATACCCAGCTGGTGAGCCGTATCCTGGCCAAGGTGGCGGCCAAGGACATCCTGTGGGAAGCGCCGCAGAAGTCGCAGCAGGTATGGTTCATCAAACAGCTGGGCGCCAATGTGAATCTGGGCAACATCGCAAGCGACGAAGTGATTGCGTTGGAGACCCTCCGACTGGGCCTGCGCGGCGACACCTTCTTCCAATACCTGCCGGAATCCGTGGCGGAGAAGCTGCGACAGGTGAAGAGCGAGTCCTGACTCCATGCACCGGCATCCCAATCCATCGGCCGGCTAAACCGGCCCGAAACGCATCCGAATGAAGGAGATCACCTGCGAAGAGCTGAAACGCCTGCGTGCCGAGGGGACGCCCCATCAATTGATCGACGTCAGGGAGCCATACGAAGCCGAGGCCTGCGGCATCGGCGGAACGCTCATTCCTATGGGCGAGGTGATCGAGCGCCGTGCTGAGATCCGCACGGATGTCCCGGTCATCCTGCATTGCCGCAGCGGCAATCGCGCGGCGGCGGTCATTCAAGCCCTCGAGTCGCGATACGGCTTCAGCGGCCTTCTCCACCTCAAGGGGGGCATCCAGGCGTGGTCAGCCGAGGTGGAAGCCCTCCATTGCGATTGAACATGGACCTGCGCTCACGCATCAAGCTCTACCTGAAAGGAATGGCCATGGGCGCTGCGGACGTGGTGCCCGGCGTTTCGGGCGGGACCATCGCCTTCATCTCCGGCATCTATGAGGAACTCCTCTCCTCCATCCGGTCCATCGGTCCCGATACGCTGACCGTGCTTCGGCGGCAAGGGTTGAAGGCTGCCTGGCGGCAGGTGAACGGCGATTTCCTCCTCACCCTCGTGGCCGGCATCGGTACCAGCATCCTGCTCCTGGTGCGTCCCATCACCTGGGCGCTTCAGCACGAGCCGGTGCTCATCTGGAGCTTCTTCTTCGGCCTGATCGCCGTGAGCGTGTGGCTGTGCGGGAAGCTGGTGAGGCAGTGGGGAACCGGCCCCGTCGTGGGAGGCATCATCGGCACGTCCATCGCGGTGGGCATCGGGCTCATGAGCGCTGGCACCGCGCCCGACAGCCTCCTCTTCTATTTCATCGCCGGTGCCATCGCCATCTGCGCCATGATCCTGCCCGGCATCAGCGGCTCCTTCATCCTGCTGCTCCTGGGCGCCTACCTGCCGGTGATGACCGCGCTGAAGACCTTGAACCTGCCGGTGATCGTGGTCTTCGCCGCCGGATGCCTCTTCGGGCTAGCCGCCTTCTCGCGCCTGCTCAACTGGATGTTCCAGCGCCACCACGACCTCACCGTCTCCACCCTTACAGGCTTCCTGCTGGGTTCGCTCACCATCATCTGGCCGTGGAAGGAGGTGGTGAGTACCCGCGTGGTGCATGCCGGCGGCCCCGATGAGCACTTGGAGCCCTTCCTCACGCGCAATGTCTGGCCAGGGGATTATGCCACGCTCACCGAGATTGACCGCCTGCTGGGTGTGACCGCGAAGGACCCGAACATACTGGGAGCCGCCCTCCTTGCGTTGCTGGGCGCGGCGCTGCTCCTATTCCTGGAGCGCTTCGCACCGCCCCGCGCATGATCCGGTACGGCCTCATCGGCAAGTCCCTCGCCCATTCCTTCAGCCAGCGCTGGTTCACGGAGAAGTTCGCCCGCGAGGGCCTTGCCCACCATCGCTACGACCTCTTCGAGCTCAGTTCCATCGAGGAACTGCCGGTCCTGGTCCGGGATACGCCCGGGCTCCGCGGCCTGAATGTGACCATCCCGTACAAGCAGGCCGTTATTCCCCTGCTGCATGGCCTTGACCCGTTGGCGGCCGCCGTTGGCGCGGTGAACGCCATCCGCATCGAGGATGGCCGGCTCGTGGGCCGCAACACGGACGTGGCGGGATTCCGAAGCACGCTGCTTCCACTGCTGGGGGAGCGACGGCCGCGCGCCTTGGTGCTCGGCACCGGAGGTGCCAGCCGCGCGGTGGCGTATGTGCTCAAGGAACTGGGCATCAGGTTCAGGGCGGTGAGCCGGAGCGCACAGCGCGGCGACCTCACCTACGACCTGCTGGAGCCCATCGTGGTGGACGTGTGCAAGCTCATCATCAACGCCACGCCGGTGGGCATGTACCCCGCAACGGAAGAACGGCCTGAACTGCCCTACGCGGCCATCGGCCCGGATCATGTCCTCATCGACCTGGTGTACAATCCGCCGGAGACCGCGTTCCTACGGGCGGGGCGTGCGCGCGGGGCAGTTACCGCCAATGGCCAAGCGATGCTGGAGGCGCAAGCCGAAGAGGCCTGGCGGTTCTGGAATCCCTGATCGGTCAGCCTTCGAGCCGCCGCGATTTCAGGTCCACGTATTCGCTCAGCACATGCGGATTGCGGGCCACCTCTATCCATTCCACCTGGTTCCAGCCCAGGCGTATCCATACCTCGCAGAAGAAGCCCGCCCCCCTATCGGGCCCCATGCGATAGAGGTGAACGCAGTGGCCGATATGCCTGCGGGATCCGAGGTGTTCGCCCTGCGCGCGTACGGCTTCGAGTCGCTGCCGGCGATTCAAGCGGATGAAGGCCTCCTCGGTCATGGCGAGGATTCAGCGTGAGAGCGCGCGCACCACCATCACCCCGATGCAGAACAGGAAGAGCAGGATGCTGATGCGGTTGATCCCGTGCATGAAGCGCAGGTTGAAGTCGGCCTTGCTCTTACCGAGCAGGGTGGCGGGGTTCAGGTAATAGAGCAGCCGCTTGAGGAACATGGGGTGAAGGTAGGTGGAGGGGTGACGTGGCTGAAGGGTTGGCAGGCGCCAATTCCGGAACCTCAACCCGCGTGGGCGCGGAACGGTTCGCTTCCCGGTCCTCAATCCAGCGTGAAGCGCAGCCCGAGGAACCAGCGTCGGCCCTGCAGGGGCGCGTACATGTACGAGGCGTCGAAGGTGTGGCCGTGCGGGTTCGCCACCTGGTCATCAACCGACCGATCGAAGGGGTCGAAGGGCCGCATCAACGGGTCCTGCGGCACGAAGTCGAGCACGTTCTTCGCCCCGCCGTAGAGCTCAAGACGATTGTTGAGGCGGTGCTTCACCTGCAGGTTGATCAGCGTATACCATGGCGAATACGCCGGACGGAAGTCGTTGGGCTGCACCGGCAGGCGCATGGGGCCGTACCACTGGCCGGTCAGGTCGACGCTGAGGCGGCGCGGCAGCTCCTGGCTCAACGCGAAAGTGCCCTGCCAGCCCGGCGCGAAGTACTGGTCCTCACGTTTGGCGCCCTCCACGGTGTGCACGTCCATCCACGTGGCTCCCGCATTGGCCCTGAAGCCGCGGCCAAGGCGTGCCTCCACATTGAGGCTGATGCCCTGCGCGATCCCGTGGCCGTCGAGGTTGCGGTACAGGATGAGGTCCGGGTCGGTGTCGTAGTCCGGCAGGATGCGGTTGCTGAAGCGCGTGAAGAAGAGGGAGGCGTCGAGGCCGATGGAGCGCATCTCCCCGGTCCACTTGCGGACGGCATTGAGCGTTGCGTTCCACGAGCGCTCGGGCAGCAGGTCCTCGGTGATTACCACCTTACGCGCGCCCGTGAGCGCCGCATGGTCCTCGGTGAAGAGGTTCACCACCCTGTAGCCCGTGCCCGCGTTCGCGCGCAGGGTGAACCGGCCGGAGGGCGCGAACTTGTACGCGAGACGCGGTGACTGCACCAGGCCATGGTCGCGATCGTGATCGAGGCGGTAACCCATGAGCAGTACGCTCCGGTCGGTAACCGACCACTCATCCTGCAGGAAGATCCCGGGCAACGGCCGCCGCTCGGGGCTGTTTCGTACCTGTGGTGCCTCGCCGATCGCGGTGGCCGGGGTGTTGTCATCATAAAAGGTGCTCCGGTACGCCAGGCCTGCGAGCATATGGTGCCGAGCGGCACGGCGGTGCCTCCAGTACAGCTGACCGAAGAACACGCGCTGCACGGCATCGTAGGGCGTGGTGCCATACCAGCTGTCCTGATGATGCCCGTTGGCCGAGACCTGCAGCATCACCTGCCCAGGTACCGGCAACTGATACTGGCCGATGAGTTCCCAGCGCCGCGTGGCGATGGTCTCGCCGTAGATGCTGTCGCCCCCGGCGAAGGCCGGTGCCCAGTCCATCTCCCCGCCCCAGCGGTCCTCACCCACCACGCGCATCGCTAGGCTGGCCAGCCGCTTGTCGGGACGCTGCAGGGTGAGCTTCTCGAAGATGGAGAACCGCTTCTGCAGGGTGATATCGGTGAAGCCGTCGCTGTTCTCGTCGCGCGCCTTGTCGTACAGGTAACTGTTGATGCCCGTGAGGCTGCGCAGCCTCCCCTTGCCGAGTGCGAAGCCCAGATCGGTGTGGTGCTCCTGCCACGAGGTGGTCATCAGGTCGATGCTGAGGCGCGGGGCCAGCACGGGGTCCTTGGTGATCACGTTGATGATGCCGCCCATGGCCTCGCTGCCATAGAGGGCGCTGCCCGGCCCCTTCACCACCTCCACGCGCTCGATGAGGCTGGTGGGGATGCCGCTCAGCCCGTACACC
>DDRC01000107.1:7069-14416 GCA_002342985.1 Flavobacteriales bacterium UBA2426 | reverse complement strand
TTAGGCCCGTACACCGTGCTCAACCCGCTCACGATGGGCATGCCGTCGATGAGCACGAGGGTGTAAGGGCCCTCCATGCCGTTGATGTGTATATCGCCGGTGTTGCACACGCTGCAGTTCAGTTGGGGGCGCACGCCGTTCACCATCCCCACGGCATCGAGCAACGCAGGCCCCGGGTTCTTCCGGAAGAGCGCAGGCGTGATCACCTCCACGGGCACGGGGCTGGCATCGCGCGACACAGGGGCCATGGTACCGGACACCACCACCTCTTCCAGCTCCGCAGCCGCGGGTTCGAGCACGATCACCGCCGCCTCATCGGCCGCCTGCACCGTGAGCGAGCGCCTGCGGTAGCCCACCGCGCTCACCGCCAGGCGCACCGGGCCGCAGGGAAGCGCCTCCAACATGAAACGGCCCTGGGCATCGGCCGCCGTGCCGCGCGACCGGCCCTCCAGCGCGATGCTGGCGAAGGGCACCGGGCCCTCCGGGCCGCGCACCGTGCCGCGCACCGTGCATTGGCCCGATACCCACACCGGGATGAGGCAGGGAAGGAGGGCGGCCCACCGGAACATGCGGCGAAGGTAATCCCATTTTTAGACATATCTAATTTTCATATACCTTTGCGCCGCATGCTCACCCGCAGCGAGGAGGACCACCTCAAGGCCGTGCACGCGCTCCTGCAGGAGGGGGACCGCGCGCTCACGAAGGACATCGCCGCGCGGCTGCGCACCAAGGCCAGCAGCGTCACCGACATGCTGAAGCGGCTGGCGGGGAAGAAGCTGCTGAGGCACGAGCCCTACTACGGGGCGCGGCTCACCGCGACTGGCGAGGCCATCGCGCTGCAGCTGGTGCGCCGGCACCGCCTGTGGGAGACCTTCCTCGTGGAGCGGCTCGGCTTCGGCTGGGACGAGGTGCATGAGGTGGCCGAGCAGATGGAGCATGTGGCCAGCGAGCAGCTCATCGACAAGCTCGACGCGTACCTCGGCCATCCGGCCTTCGACCCGCACGGCGACCCCATACCGGACAGGCATGGCCGGATCCGCGCGCGCAAGACGGTGCGGCTCAGCAGCTGCGCGCAGGGCCGCACCGTGCGCATCGCGGCGGTGAGCGAGACCACGGATGGGCTGCTGCGGCTGCTCGACGCGAAGGGGCTCCGCATCGGCAGCGTGCTCACCATCCAGGACGTGCACGCCTATGATGGCAGCATGGACGTGAAGCCCCGCAGCGGGGCCGCCTTCAGCCTCAGCAAGGATGTGAGCCATCACCTGCAAGTGGAACCCGCATGAAGGACCTGCTCGATTTCTTCCAGCGCATCGACCCGGTGCATGCCGCGGTGCTGGCCACCACCTTCACCTGGCTGGTCACCGCCTCCGGCGCCGCGGTGGTCTTCCTCTTCAAGGACCTGCCCCGCAAATGGCTCGATGGCATGCTGGGCTTCACCGGCGGCGTGATGATCGCCGCGAGCTACTGGAGCCTGCTCGCGCCCAGCATCGCTCTCAGCGAGCGCATGGGGCTCCTTCCCTGGCTCCCGCCGGCCATCGGCTTCGCGCTGGGCGCCCTCTTCATCTTCGTGCTGGACCGCTACGTGCCGCACCTGCACATCAACTTCGACCCCAGCGCCAGCGAAGGCGTGCGCACCCAGTGGCGCCGCACCACGCTCCTCATCCTGGCCATCACGCTGCACAACATCCCTGAGGGCCTGGCCGTGGGCGTGCTCTTCGGCGGCGTGGCGGCGGGACTGCCGGAGGCCACCATCGGCGGCGCCGTGGCCCTGGCCATCGGCATCGGGCTGCAGAACTTCCCCGAGGGCATCGCCGTGAGCATGCCGCTTCGGCGCATGGGCCTTTCCCGCAGGCGCAGCTTCTGGTACGGCCAGCTCAGCGCCATCGTGGAGCCCGTGGCGGGCTTCGTGGGGGCGGTGGCCGTCCTGCACATGCAGGTGGTGCTGCCCTACGCGCTGGCCTTCGCGGCGGGCGCCATGATCTATGTGGTGGTGGAGGAGGTGATCCCCGAGACGCAGCAGGACAGGCACACCGACCTCGCCACCCTGGGCTTCATCGGCGGCTTCATCGTGATGATGGTGCTCGATGTGGCGCTCGGCTGAGCGCATCGGGCTAGCTTCGCGCCACCCGCGTGCCGGTTGCAGCCGGCAACCGCTCACCCATGGCCGGCCAGCACATCGATATCAGGAACCGGAAAGCGGAGTTCGAGTACCACCTGCTCGACCGCTTCGAGTGCGGGCTGGTGCTCATGGGCAGCGAGATCAAGAGCATCCGTGCGGGCGGAGCGAGCATCAACGAGGCGTTCTGCGTATTCGCCGGGGACGAGCTGGTGGTGCGGAACATGCAGGTGAACCCCTACGGCACGGCGGTGCATTACGTGCATGAGCCCAAGCGGGACCGGAAGCTGCTGCTGCATCGCACGGAGCTCAACAAGCTGCGGCGCAAGCTCAAGGATGCCGGTATCACCATCGTTCCGGTGCGCCTCTTCATCAATGAGCGCGGCCTGGCCAAGCTGGAGGTGGCCCTCGCCAAGGGGAAGAAGGCCTTCGATAAGCGCGAGAGCATCAAGGCCCGCGATGTGAAGCGCGACCTGGAACGCGAGGGCTGATGGATTGGCGCGCCCACATTGCCCGGTATGGCGATGCCCCCTGGCCCGGCGCCCCATGGGCCCGCTGGAGCCTGGTGGGCCTGCTGGCCTTGGGGGCCATTCTCCGCTTCTGGGACCTGCCCCACCTTCCCTATACGCATGACGAGCTCAGCGCACTGGTGCGCCTCTACCCCACCCTTTCCGAGACCATCACCACGGGCGTAGCGGCGCTGGACACCCATCCGCCCGGTGTGCAGGTCTTCGAGTGGCTGTGGACGCGCATCTTCACCATGGAGGAGGCCGATGTGAAGCTGCCATTCATCCTCATGAGCCTGGCCGCCATCGCCCTGCTCTACCGCTTCTCCATGGCCTGGACGGGTGAAGGGGCGGCCGTGGTGCTGTCGGCGCTCATGACGGTCCTGCAGTACGCGGTCTTCTACGGTCAGCTTGCGCGGCCCTATGCTGCCGGGCTTTTCACAACAGCCCTCCTGGCCGACCAGCTCACGCGGCATCTGGCCTCCGGCAGCCGGCGAACGCTCGTTGGTGCTGGGCTGGCCGCCGTGCTCAGCGCCTACACCCACCATTTCGCGCTGCTCCTCGCTGCGCTGATGGCCGGCAGCGTCTTGCTGCTGATCCCACGGGAGCGACGCAAGGCCTATGGGTTGATGTGCGGTGCGGTGGTGCTGGCGTACCTGCCGAACCTGCCCATCTTCCTGAAGCAGCTGCGCCAGGGCGGATTGAGCGGCTGGCTGCCACCGCCCGATGGCGGCTGGCTGGTCCGGTACGCGTCATACCTGTCGCATGATGATGGCATGCTGGCAACGGTGATGCTCGTCGGCGTTGCGGCATCGCTGTTCCTTACCGTGCGCCATGGTGGCGCATCCGGACCGGCCCGCTGGTTGCTCCCGCTCTGGGGGGGCGCACCGCTCATCATCGGCTATGCTTACTCGGTCTGGCGCGCCCCGGTACTGCAGTACTCCGTCATCCTGTACTCATTCCCTTACCTCGCGCTCTTCCTCCTCCAGGGCTTGCGCCACCTCGAGCGCCGTGGCGCACTGACCGTGATGTTCATGCTCGCGGCGGTGGGCACGGCCTCCCTGGCACAGCAACGCAAGCACTTCGTGGTCAACTACCACTCCACGTACGAGGCCATCCTGCGCACCGCAATGGACGTCCACCGTGAAGCGGGCGCCGAGGGATCGCTGCTGCTGATCGATGCGCCCGCGCACCTGACCGGATTCTATCAACGGCTCTGGGGCGGCGAGGCCGCAGCGCTCCCGCTCGTGAACATCCGCGAGGGCTGGAGCGCAGGCCGCCTTGACTCCCTGCTCTCCGCGAACGGCAGCAAGCAGGTGGTATACGGCCGCAGCAATGGAGCGGTGGCCGAGCATGCCGCGCTCATCCAGCACCGGTTCCCACGGCTGGTGGATCGCCGGGACTTCGCGGAGGGCCAGGTGTTCCGGTTCGCGTCCCTCCCGGTTCCCATGCAATGGTTCGACCGTGATACGGTAGCCCATATCGGAACCCATCGCCTTGGCCCATGGCGTGTGGATGAATGGCTGCCGCGCCTGCCCGAGGCCGGATGGGACTACACCGGGTTCGAGTTCGGCATCGCCATCGACCTGCCCTTGGATAGCCTGGTGCAGCACCGGGACGACCACCTGGAGCTGATTGCCGTGGTGGACGGTTTCGTGCCGGGGACAAGGGCCTCGATCGTGGCGGATGTCCGTCAGGCGGACAGCACCGTGTTCTACCGCACCGGAGACCTGGATGCCGGCCACCGCCCCGACGGCCCCGTGGCCATGGTCGTTGCCATCAGCCCCGGGGATCTCGAGGACCATCGGCCCGGACGCGTCCTCCGTGCTTATGTGTACTCGCCGGACAAGGCACCGCTCCGCATCAGAAGCGTTACGCTGATGCGCCGGACCTGGAATCCGCTGCGCGACGCGGTGCTGCGCCCCATCCCCTGGCTCGGGCGCTTTCCCCCTGAATGAGCGAAGGCCGCACCAAGCGGCCTTCGCGATCCGGTGCGCGCTCGATCAGAGCTTGAAGGTGAGCCCGATGCCCAGTGTTTGCTTGAATTGGGTGGCAGGGCCTGCGTAGGGAATGTTGTTCTCGTCCACTTTCGGAAGCTTGGTGTCGTGGTCGTAGAGCAGCAGGGTGTTCAGGGTGGCCGCGAACCAGCTGTTCACCTTGAAGGTCCAGAGCGTTTCCCAGGTCACATCCAGATTGCCGGGTTCGCGCAGGTAGTTGCTGAAGAGGTCGCCGCGCGTCATGAAGGTGATGTTCTTCGCAAGCTCGGTCTGGTACTGGGCGCGCAGGTAGCCGCCGGCCTCCAGTTCCGTGGTATTCCCGTACTTGACGCCGTAGACCCTCATCTCAGGGTCGGTGCTCCCGCCCCAGAGGGTCTCGTCGGTCACGATCACCATGCGGGCCGTAGCGGGTGAGATGAACAAGGTGAACTTGTCGTTCGGCCGGTAGTCGAAGCCGATGCCGAGGAGGGCGTAGCCGGGAGCGAGCAGGTTGGAGATGCGTGTGCCATTGGCATCGAAGCCCTCGGTGAATTGCGTCTTGAACTGGAGCACCCCCGCGAGGTACCACGCCTTGTTGAGCTCATACCCGTACTTGCTGTTCAGCTCGATGCGGTCATCGGTCTTCTGCGGGTCGGTGCCATTGTGGATGTGCTGCCCGCCGAACGCGAGCACCAGGCTGTTATCCCAAGCGCGGCGGCCCTTCTTCCAGTTGGCGGTCCCGTTGAACAGGGCGATGCCGCTCACGGAGCTGAAGCCGCCGGCAGCCCAGTTCGTCAGGTTCACCTGGGTCATGTTGATGTTGAAGACCCCGGACCTCTGCCATTTGCCATCGAGCGAATCCGATGCGTGCCTTGCTGCTGCTGCTGCTGCGGCGGCATCACGCGCTTTGGGGTCGATGTCCTCCTGGGCGAATGCCGCCACAGGCATCACGGCCACCATAAGGTGTGCCAAGGCTCGCATCATATTCATTGCTGAAGGGAGTGGTATGTGCCGCAAAGATGCGGATTCAGGAACGGATGCTGAACTGACCATGATCACCGCCACCGTCAATGGCGATGCTGCGGAAGTGCGGCTTCACGGGGCGTATGAGAAGCTCCGGCTTGTGGTGGTGCGCCTCCATGAGCGGATACGGGCGAGCAGTTCTCCGCATGCCCAGGGCAGGCGTTCCGGTCTGCCCCCCCCCAGCAATGGTGGAACCATGCGGCAACCCACCCCCATGGGCCTTCCGCATCGCCCGTGTCAGGTCGCAGGCTCCGCCCCATGCACATTGACCCCAGGGTGGTTTTGATGCCGTCCGCTTCACTGGTCGGGTGCGCCACGCCCCCCGCAACCGGTGAAGTGAAGGGGCGTGGGCGACAGCAATTCCTTTTGGCGCTGGTTGCGACCCTCACAAGCCCCCAGCTACGACTTCCTTGACAGGCGTTGGAGGTTCTCCCACTGCGGCCTGCGACACGGCTGCAACCATTGCCACCATTGACAGAGAGGACCCAATAGAACCCTTGTCCTCCCGCCAGGGCGGGACACTCCTCGGTGGGCACTACTGGATTCGAACCAGTGACCCCTACCCTGTCAAGGTAGTGCTCTGAACCAGCTGAGCTAAGTGCCCGATGAGGGCGCGAATGTAGCGATGGTCAGCACAACCGGCATCGCGAGCGATGCAGCCCATGCCCCGGATAGGGGTATCGGTGCGAAAGGTTGTCCCAATACAGGAAAACAATCTCCATGACCGGTACGCCGAAAGCAGGAAAGGCCCCGTTTGATGCTAACTTGGCAGGGCAGCACGCTCATCCACCGACCATGTCGAGGAACGAAGGCGCGCGGATCTTCGGCCACCAGGCCTTGGAGGCCCTCACCCGGACCCACATCGCGGTGCCCTTGGTGCTCTTCTATGGTTCCGGCATTGCCGGCATCCTGCATTCCGCCCTTCACCTCCCGATTGGGTCATGGGCCCTTTCAGGCATGGTGCTGCTCGGGGTGCTGACCTTCACGCTGGTGGAGTACCTCATCCACCGGTTCCTCTACCACATCCCAGCGGATGGCCCGGGCCGTGCGCGCTTCCAGTTCATCATCCACGGTGTGCATCATGAGCACCCGCGCGATAAGCGGCGACTGGCCATGCCCCCCATCCTTTCGGTGCTCATCGCCGTGCTGCTCATGGGCCTCCTCCATTGGTTGCTGGGACCCCAAGGGCTGTCCTTCGGCGCCGGTTTCCTCATGGGCTATGCCACCTACCTGCTGATCCATTATTCCATCCACGCCTACAGGCCGCCGAGGAATTTCCTCCGTGCCCTCTGGAAGCATCACCACCTGCATCACTACGCGGGCGACGACCGGGCATTCGGCGTGAGTTCGCCGCTCTGGGACTGGGTGTTCGGCACGCTCCCGCGTGAGCCCCGCGACCGCAAGGGCTGAATCCACGCCAGCACCCCGTCAATCGGCCTTGTGAAGGATCCGCGCCTCGGCGGACCGATGCTCAGCCCAGCACCTCCTTCACCTTGGCGCCGATGGTGGCGGGGCTGTCCACCACGTGGATGCCGCACTCGCGCATCACGGCCTTCTTGGCCGCTGCACTCTCGTCGGCGCCGCTCACGATGGCGCCGGCGTGGCCCATGGTACGGCCCTTCGGCGCCGTCTCGCCGGCGATGAAGCCCACCACGGGCTTCTTGCAGTGCTCCTTGATCCACTTGGCCGCCCTGATCTCCAGGTCGCCGCCGATCTCGCCGATCAT
>DDRC01000107.1:0-6739 GCA_002342985.1 Flavobacteriales bacterium UBA2426 | reverse complement strand
GTGATCACGCCGGGGCAGTTGGGGCCGATGAGGGTGCAATCCTTGCCGCGCAGGTACTCGCGGGCCTGTACCATGTCCTTCACGGGGATGCCCTCGGTGATGCAGACGATGACCTTGATGCCGGCCTCGGCGGCCTCCATGATGGCATCGGCGGCGAAGGCCGGCGGCACGAAGATGATGCTGACATCAGCCCCCGTATTGGCGACGGCCTCGCTCACGGTCTCGAACACCGGGCGCTCAAGGTGCGTCTGGCCGCCTTTGCCGGGTGTGACGCCGCCCACCACGTTGGTGCCGTACTCGATCATCTGGGAGGCATGGAAGGTGCCTTCACTGCCGGTGAAGCCCTGGACGATGACCTTGCTGTTCTTGTTGACGAGTACGCTCATGGGTATCGATGACTAAGAGGAATGGGCGGCGAAGGTAACCGCTGGGATTTCACGCTGTCTTGCGCCCGGCCACGGCCCGCAGGTAGCCGTGCACGTAGTACAGGCCGCCGAGCATCACCAGCCCCGATGCGACATAGGGCAGGCTGTGCCCCATCTCGTAGAGCCGGCCGCCGAGCGCAGGGCCTGCGATCCGCGCCAGCGAACCGAAGCTCTGGTTCATGCCCAGCACCTCCCCCTGCTCATGCTGCTCGGCATTGCGGCTGAGCTGCGATAGCAAGGTGGGGCTCAGGCTCCCGTTGCCGAGGGAGAGCAGCGCGATGGAGATGATGCTCAGCGGCAGGAAGAGGCTGTCCGGGATGAAGGCGATCATGCCCAGCCCCACCGCCACCATGAGCGCACCGTAGATCATCAGGTTCCGCTCCCCGAAGGTGCGCTGGAGCCAGCCCACCATGGTGCCTTGCACGATCGCCGAACCCAGGCCCACGATGGCGAACATGTACCCGATCTGCCTCTTGTCCAAGCCGTAGTCATCGTACCAGAGCATGGCGATGGTCATCTGCATCATGCTGAAGGCGGTGATGTAGATGAAGCTGATGATGAACAGGTCGCGGAAGCGGGGTTCGCGCAAGGCCTTGATGGCACTGGTAACCGGCTTTAGCCGGATCTTGCGATGGCTCACCTTCTCCCGCAGCGACTCGGGCAGGAAGGCCCACACGGCCACCAGGTTGACAAGGCACATGATCGCCGCCACGTAGCCCACCCATTCCACGCCCAGCCGGTCGAAGACCAGGCTCCCCAAGGGCGGGCCGAAGATGAAGCCCAGGCCGAATGCCGCACCGATGAGGCCGAGGGCCTTCGCGCGCTGATCGGGCGGGGTGATGTCCGTGATGTAGGCCTGCGCGGCGGTGATGTTGCCCGACCCGATGCCCGTGAGCATGCGGCTGACGATGAGGAGCGTGATGGTGGTGGCGTGCGCGAAGAGCACATAGCTGAGGGCGGAGAGCCCCACGGCGATGAGGATGACCGGCCGCCGCCCGAACCGGTCGCTCAAGGTGCCCCAGAACGGGGTGAAGATGAACATCATCAGGCTGAAGAGGGCGCCCGTATCCCCCACCAGCGACTCGCTGGCGTTGAGCTCGCGGGCGTAGATCGGCACCACCGGAACGAAGATCCCGAAGCCCACCAGGTCGATGAAGATGGTGATGAAGAGGATGACGAGCCGTCGGTCCATGCGGAAAAGGCTGCGAAAGTAGGCCGCGGGTGGCAGGCCTGCGGGCTACTCCACCGGCGTGAAGGGCCGCACGATGACGGTTCCCCGGCGCACATAGGGGCGCACGATGAGCCGTATGGTGTTCTTCCAGCTCAGGTACTTCCAGGCCCAATTGACCAGCACCATCACCCGGTTGCGGAAGCCCACCAGCTGCACCACATGCACGAACATCCACAGCAGCCAGGCAAGCGTGCCGCCGAAGCTCCTCCGGCCTAGATCCACCACCGCACGGCGCCTGCCGATCACCGCCATGCTGCCCTTGTCCCGGTAGCAGAAGGGGATTGCCCCCTCCCCGCGCGACCGGCGGATCAGGTTCCGGACAAGGTGCCGTGCCTGCTGGATGGCGGCCTGCGCCACCTGCGGGTGACCGTGCGGCCAAGCTTCCTCGGCCATCAACGCGATGTCGCCGAGGGCATACACGCCCTCGGCGCCCTGCACGGCGTTCATCCGGTCCACCTGATAGCGATTGGCGCGCTCATGCACGGCCGTCTCGAGGCCCGGAATGAGCATTCCCTTCACCCCGGCCGCCCAGATCACCGTGTTCGTCTCCAGCCCGGTGCCGTCGTCGAGCTGGATGCGCTCGTCATCACCGCCCATCACGCGCTGGCCGAGACGCACCTCCACGCCGAGTTCTTCCAGGTAGCGCAGCGCGCGGGCGCTCGACGCCGGGCTGAAGCTCTTCAGCACCCGGTCGTTGCTGTCGATGAGCACGATCCGCATGAGGCTGCTGTCGAGCTCGCGGTACTCGTGCCGGAGCACGGTCCGGCGGATCTCCGCCAGGGCCCCGGCCAGCTCCACCCCTGTGGGACCTGCGCCCACGATGACGAAGTTCAGGCAGCGGCGGCGCTCCTCCTCCTCCAGCAGCACCATGGCCCGCTCGAACTCCTGGAGGAAATCGCTACGGATATCGAGGGCCTGGCTGATACTCTTCAGCTGCATGGCATGCTCGGCCATGGCCCGGTTGCCGAAGAAATTGGTGGTGCTCCCCAACGCCAGGATGAGCAGGTCGTACCGGAAGTCGCCCACCGAGGTCTCGATGCGCTTCTCCTGGGGCACCACGCGCAGGACTTCCGCCATGCGGAAGGCCACGTTCGGCATGGGGCCCACCGTGCGGCGGAAAGGATGGCCGATGCTGTCGGCACCCAGGCTCGCCGTAGCCACCTGGTAGAGCAGCGGCTGGAAGCAGTGGTGGTTCTGCTTATCGAGGAGGAGCACCTTGTAGGGCTGGCCGGCCAGCCCCTGCACCACCTCCAGGCCGGCGAACCCGCCGCCGACCACGATCACCGTTGGATAGGGCAGCTTGTCGTACCGGTGCTTGTCGATGGTCCACATGGGGGCGAAGTTCCGGACATTTGCCACCGCTGATGCTGCTCCGCGACACCATCGCCGCCCTGTCCACCGCCCCGGGCACCGGTGCCATCGCACTGGCCCGGCTGTCAGGGCCCGATGCCATCCGCGTGGTGCGCTCGCTGGTGCCCGGCCTGCCGGAGGAGCCCACGGACCGGCACGCCTATCTCGCAGCGCTCAGCGATTCCGAGGGCCGGATCGACGAGGGCCTGGCAACGGTGTTCAAGGCCCCCCGCTCCTACACCGGCGAGGACGTGGTGGAGCTGGCTGTGCACGGCTCGCCCTACATCCAGCAGCGCGTGATGGAGGCGCTGCTCGCGGCTGGCGCGCGGCTGGCGCTCCCCGGCGAGTTCACGCAGCGGGCCTTCCTCAACCGCAAGCTCGACCTCAGCCAGGCCGAGGCCGTAGCCGACCTCATCGCCAGCCAGAGCGCCGCGCAGCACCGGCTGGCGCTCCAGCAGCTCCGTGGCGGATTCGGTCAGCGGATCGAAGGGCTCCGCCAGCAGCTCATCGATTTCGCCGCGCTGGTGGAGCTCGAGCTGGATTTCGGCGAGGAGGATGTGGAATTCGCGAAGCGGCCGCAGCTCGTGGAGCTCATCGATGGGGTGGCCGCGGTCTGCACCGGGCTCATCGACAGCTTCCGCTACGGCAATGCCGTAAAGCAGGGCGTTCCAGTGGCCATCGTGGGCGCCCCCAACAGCGGCAAGAGCACGCTGCTGAATGCGCTGCTGGAGGAGGACCGCGCCATCGTGAGCGACATCCCGGGCACCACGCGCGATACCGTGGAGGAGGCCATCACCATCGGCGGGGTGCTCTTCCGCTTCATCGATACCGCCGGAATCCGCCGAACCGACGATGCCATCGAGCGGATGGGCATCGAGCGCAGTTACAGGAAGGCCCGCGAGGCCGCCATCGTGGTGCTCCTGGGCGATGCAACGGTGATGAACGAACAGGCCTTCGCCTTCGAGGCCGCCATGCTGCGCGAGCGCATCGGTGAAGGGCCTGTGATCATCCCGGTGCTCAACAAGGCCGACCTGGCCCTCACCCCCCCTGGATCGACCCTCGCCATCAGCGCGAAGGCCGGGCAAGGCCTCGAAGCCCTCCGGGAGCGCTTCCTGGTGCAGGTCAATGCCCTGCAGGGCGGCACCGGCGATGCGGCGGTGACCAACGCCCGCCATGTGGATGCGCTCACCAAGGCACGCGCAGCGCTGCATGATGCCCGCAACGCCATCGAGCGCGGACTCAGCGGCGAGTTGCTGGCAGTGGACCTCCGACGGGCGCAGCACCACCTTGGCGAGATCACCGGGCGCATCACGCCGGATGATCTGCTCGGCAGCATCTTCAGCCGGTTCTGCATCGGCAAGTAGCAATGCTGCCTGCCGACCATGCTCCGCGGCACGCATCTCCACGCAACTCATCGCCGCAGGTCACGTAGGAAGGGCCTCCTAATCAAGGGGATGCTCCCCAGCCCTCCGTCATCGTGACCATAAACGCTGGTTCAATCAGGCTTGGCCGCCACTCCTCCCCGGCAATTATCGCCACAGCCCTCGCAGGGCTGCTGACCCTCGCTTCCACCGCTCAGGACGATGGACAGGAGTACCGCATCCTGAAAGTGGGCGGCACCGAGAGCATCGCCGGCTACCTCACCAGCTGGATCGATGTTTCGCCGGATGGCAGCACCGTGGGCCTCTCCGCCACGCAAGGCTTCCCCTACCGACTCTTCCCCGCCAGCGACGAGGCCCAGGTGCGCACCATCGACGTGGAAAACTGGTACGCCGGGTCCCGCGCACGCTTCAGCAGCACAGGCAGATACATCCTGCTGCAGCAGCTTTTCTACCTGGACTATGCCCCCAACAAGGACCGGCCCATCAAGTACGAGGTGGTCGACGTGACCACAGGCAAGGCGGTCTTCTCCATGGACGAGCTGTATGCGGCCGCCTTGACACCCGACGAGACCACCGTGGTGACATTGGGCAAGGAGGGCCTTCATCTGGTGGACCTGGCCAGTGGAAAGCGGTCGTCCGCCGGCCTTGAGCGCACAGGGAATGCCGTGGCCGTGAGCCGCAACGGGCAGCGCATCGCCGTGGCACACAAGCCCACCAAGACCGAACTGGAAGCGCTTACCGGGCTGCGCAACGACAAGGATGCACTGAAGAACGCGCTGAAAGTAGGCCAGTTGGTGACGGTGTACGACCTGGCCACCCTGAAGCCGCTCCACACGCTGGACGAGCTCTTCGACAAGATCTTCCGGTTGGAGTACAGCCCCGACGGGCAGGACCTGTGGATCCACGCCAAGCCGCACACGCGGAAGGGCGGCAATCCCAACCCGAACCAGTGCTACGTGAGCGTGGCCGATGCCCGGACCGGTGCCATGCGCCGCACCGCGTTCCCTTCCCTGGCGCAGTACGAACCTGATTTCCGCATCAGTGCTGACGGGAAGCTCTTCGCCATCGGCAGCCAGGGCAACAAGTTCATGGAGGTGCACCTCTACGAGCGCGCCACCGGCCGCATGGTGGACCGCTTCGTACTGAGCTACCGCCTGTTCGAGAAGATGGCCAGCAAGGCCGAGTTCCCCAGCGATGGCCGGGTCTCCTTCGTGTTCCTGCCCGATGGCCGGCGCCTGCTCATGACGTTCGGCAATCGCCTCATCGAATGGACCTACGCCCCATGAAACACCTTCTCACCATCCTGTTCCTGGTGAGCATCGGCCTCACCGCCGCGGCCCAGAAGAAGGAGCTGCTGGAGGACAAGGAGACCATCCTGGCCCGCGCCACTCTGGCGCTGGATGCCGCCCTGCAGCCTGGACAACCCCTGCACGAGGCGGTGGTGAAGGAGCAGCTCATCGGCCGCTATGTGATCCAGGTGAGCTTTCGCGAGAAGGGCGATATCAGCAGCGTGTTCGTGGTGAGCGCCGAGATGCACGACCAGCGTTCGCAGAACCGCTTCAAGGACCTGGTCCACCAGCTGGAGCTGCCTTTCAAGATGCCCAAGGGCCGCCAGTACCGCATTGAACACACGTTCGACCTCAACACCATCCACCGATAAAAAGCGACAACAACCCACCGACCATGAAACATCTGCTCATCACCGGATCACTGCTGTGTGCCACGGGGCTGCTTGCCCAGGAGGACATGCCCACGATATGGGAGACCAAACTGGAGCACCGCATCGAACATACCGGCACCGGCACCGAGGAGCGTGGCTACAGCTACGCCGCCAGCGAGAAGGAGATCACCGTATTCGACAACAAGACCGGCGCCACGCGGTGGACCGGCAGGTTCAAGGACCTGGCACCCCGCCTGAACAAGGTGGACGAACTGGTCCCCTTCTGGGAGAGCAACGTGCTCTTCCTCTTCGACCGCAAGATGGGCAAGGACCAGATCGCCTGCCTGGACATGAGCGATGGCCGCCTGCTGTGGGCCACGGACAAGTACCAGAACGTGACCGATGAGAACGTGGTGTACATCCCCGAGCTGGATGGCTTCGCGATCTCGCTGAAGGAGCGCCTGGTGTGGATGATGGCCCGCACCGGTGAGGAGCGCTGGAGCACCGACAAGTTCAAGGGCGTGGTGGGCCAGTACGTGGTCACCGGCGACAACAAGCTGGTGATGGTGAACTTCGTGCCCGGCAACCTGGGGGCCCTCTTCAGCGGTTACAAGAACCAGATCGTCCGGATCGACCTCACCAACGGCAACATCCTGTGGGAGAACACCTACGTGGGCCGCGCCGAACGCAA
>DDRC01000036.1:6416-8027 GCA_002342985.1 Flavobacteriales bacterium UBA2426 | reverse complement strand
GGCTAGGAAGGCGGGGTTGTTCTCTGCGCGCAAACGCAACTCTAGCAAATGCAGGAGCACGTTCCAGCGCGGGTCGGTGCGGAGTGCTTTCAAACGAGCCTGTGCTACATCCTGCTCGTTGTACATGGCAAGGAGCAGCAGCGCGTAGTACATCTCCGTGGGCGTTGCAGCGTCGCTTGCCATAGTGGACCGCGCACGAGCCAGCGCGGCCGGTGCCACGGCGCTATGGTCTTCGATGATCTGCGCAGCCGTTAGGGCGTAGTAGTAGTCCTGCATGGCGCTGGGCTCAACCTCACGCGTCATCAACACTTCATCGATACCTATATAACAACTGCCCGGCTGACCGAGGTATGATTCTACGATGAGATGCGCCAGATCCGAGCCGTGATCGACAGTGGTTTTGACCAAACGAGCATGCGACACGAACGGTAGAACATTGCGCAGCAGGTCTCCCTCTGTTGGATCCATCCCCGAACCGAGTCGCGGGAATTGCTCAACCAAGTTAAAGTATCCGATGTCCCGACCATGCTCACGAAGCAGTTCCATTAATCGCTTCGGGGGCACCGCACCAAGAGGTTTTCCGACAAGCAAGTACACCATCCGGTCCAGGAACATCACCGCCGTGGGGTCGTCCTGTGCGTACAACTCAGCGGGCAATACGGCGAGGTTCATGCAAATGACTGGATCATCGGGGTAGGCGTTGAACAGGAGGAAGAACCGCTCTTTCGCATCTTGGACCTCTCCCAAGCTTACTTGTACACGGGCCTTGTCAATGAGCAGGGCTTTGTCGCTGGGAAGCACGGAAAGTCCTTGGTCCAAATGTTCTCGCGCCTCTTGGTATCGACCGTCCTTCATCAGAAATCGTGCACGCATCAGGTGGACCGTGGGAGTCGTGCCAGAAAACCCTTCCAGCTCTTGCATTATTTCTTCGAACATGCCCCATTCCCTGATCCGGTATGCAGCATCTGCGGCGATGACCAGTACTTCAGCAAAATTCTCCTTTGCGAAGAGATTGGCCTTTACGAATAGCAACAGATCCTCATGTAGGCCGCTCGTTTGGAGCGCTAATACGGCGAGCAGGTTGACCGATAGTGGTCGTTCATTTTTGGGGAGGTCTTTGTATTCGGACCAAAGGGCTTGGGCAGGTCCTACATCATTCAACCCAAGATGGATGTAGGCCAACGTAACACGGATCTGCAAGTCCTCCTTCAATGCTGGGTCCAGAGAATTGAGGAAGTCCAATGCCTCCAATGGACGGCCGAGACGAACCAAGGACACTTGCACCATGTCGACCACCTGGAGGTCGTGCGGGTACATGGAATGAGCCTCGATCGATAGTTCATATAACTGGTCATAACGTGATGCTTCAAGAGCCTTCTCCATGCCCTGTAGCAGTGCCTCCGGCGTTGTGGTATTCGATCTCATCGGGTGCTTATGGTTGTTTCACGGTTCCGCCGCCAACCTCACCTCATCGTTTATCTCCTTGTATGCCTTCGGCGCATCCGTGCGCACCACTGCCTCCAACACCTGGCCCCGCAGCGCCTCACCCGCCTCCAGCGCCGCCTCCAAGCCATCGCACAGCGCCATCAGCTCCTCCACCTTCGCCACGAT
>DDRC01000036.1:3616-6270 GCA_002342985.1 Flavobacteriales bacterium UBA2426 | reverse complement strand
CAGCTCCTCCACCTTCGCCACGATCCGGCGTTGCTCGGCGAGGGGGGGGAGTGGGAAAACGAACGATGCCAAGCCGCGCCCTGTGAAGTGCTTGATACCTACACCTGTTAAGTAGTCTGCAAGCCTTCCTTCGTCCGCGCTCTGCTTGATCGTATGGGTGAAGTACATCGGGTCAACTCCATCCGGGAAGCGAACTCGGTGCAATGCCTTTTGGAAATACATCTCCTCAACACGGCCATCCCACACAGCAGCACGGCCCGGTTCGCCACCCTCGCAGATCAGCACATCACCGGGCTGGAGCAGCAGGTCTGCCAACTCCTCGTCCCTCATGGGCGTCTGATGAACATCGCTTAGGTCAAAATCATACCACCGCACATTGATGTTCCGCAAGTAGCGACGCATCGTTCCAGTGTTCTTGGCCCGGTCAAGCATCTTGCCTAACCTGGAGTCACTGATAGCGCCGGTTTCTACCCAGATCCAAGTGCTTGGTATTGCGAAGGGCTGCTCATCGGCTTGGGCCACCCCAATCCGCTCCAACAACACCTCCGCCGGCTCATCCCCCTCTTCCTGCTCCACCAACCTCCCCCTAACCGCAAGGTCCAGGATGGTCTGGCGCAGGGCCTTCACTTGGGCGGGGCGGGTGGTGAGGGCGGGCAGCTGCTCCAGGGCGAAGGACACTTCCGCAGGCGCCTCGGCCTGTACCACGGCCTGCCAGGCCGCCGCCGTAAGCCGCGTGCGCTCCGCCTCGCGCTGCTGTTGCGCCGCCTCCAAGCGATCGCACAGCGCCATCAGCTCCTCCACCTTCGCCACGATGCGGTGTTGCTCGGGGAGAGCGGGCAGAGGCATGTAGACACCATTCATCTGCTTTGCAGAGAGGTGCTTCACCGTGGTTAGCGATGTGGAGCCGTGCAGATGGTCCAGGATCATCTGCAATGGCAACATGATGAAGGCGGAATTGATGCCATGGCGCCATGCTCTGATCCTGCATACTCGCTGGTTCAGCAACGCGTCCTTGCCCTTCCATATGCGGGCATTGAAGTCGCCGTCCATACCGATCAGCATGTCACCCTGCTTGACGATGTAGAACCGGTCGTAGGCTTCTTCCGTGTAGGCTTCCGTATCGGTCTTTGAGATATCCCGAATGCGGATCAGGGGCATTCCTCGCCGCACATTGTTGAACTTGTTCGAGTCGAATGCAAAGCCGTACGAGACTTCAGAGAACTCGATGAGCCTTGCCCACTTCCAATGCTCAGGAACAGTGAAGGGCAGCTCATTCCAAGGGAACTCAATGGCACTCTTTGGTTCTCGAAACTGTCCAGAGGCTACGCGGGATTTCGTGTCGCGCTGTATGCGCTTAACCAGTTCCTCCGCTGATTCTTCATGCGGGTCCTGTTCCACCAACTTCCCCCGCACCGCCAGGTCCAGAATGAAACGCCGCAAGCGCGGCACAGCGTCCGGCGCATCGCCCAAGCGGTGGAAGTGCTCCAGCAACAGCTCAGCGCCTGCATGTCCGTTAGGCATGTTCATCGCAGCAGCGCGTCTTGCAGGATGGCCTTCAGTTGCTCGCGGATGCGCGCGGCCTCGGCCTCGGCGGCATCCAGGCGCGTGAGCAGTTCGGCGGGGTCGCCGTGGTCGTCGGCCACGGTGTGCGGGTTCTTCCAGTCCAGGTTGTAGCCGCGGGCCTTCACCTCGGCGGCCGTCACCTTCCAGGCCACCTCGGTCTCCACGCGGCCTTTGCGCGTGGCGCCGCCCCACCAATCGGCGCAGCCCTGCAGGTGCTCCAGGCGGATGGGCTTGGTCATGCTGTAGGCCTTCTGGTCGGCGGGCACGCGGTGCTCGTAGTACCAGATCTCCTGCGTGGGCCGCCCCTTCTCGAAGAAGAGCAAATTGGTGCCGATGCTGGCGTAGGGCTTGAACACGCTGTTGGGCAGCCGCACGATGGTGTGCAGGTCGCATTCCTCCAGCAGGTGCTCCTTCAGGCGCGTCTTCACGCCCTCGCCGAAGAGGGTGCCATCGGGCAGCACCACGGCCGCGCGGCCGCCGGGCTTGAGGAGGCGGATGATGAGGGCCAGGAAGAGGTCGGCCGTTTCGCGCGTGCGGTACTGCTGGGGGAAGTTGCTCTCGATGCCGTCCTCCTCCTTGCCGCCGAAGGGCGGGTTGCTCAGCACCACGTCCACGCGGTCGCTGGCGCCCCAGCTGATGTAGGGCCGCGCCAGGGTGTTGTCGTGCCGCACGAAGCTGGGGTCCTCCACGCCATGCAGCAGCATGTTGGTGGTGCACAACATGTGGGGCAGCTGCTTCTTCTCCACGGCGCGCAGGCCGGTTTCCATCAGCTTCTTGTCCGCCGGGCTCTTCACGTAGCGCTCCATCATGTGGCGGATGCTGCACGTAAGGAAGCCGCCCGTGCCGCAGGCGGGGTCGAAGAGCACCTCGCCCGGCTTGGGGTCCACCTGCTGCACCATGAAGCTGGTGACCGCGCGCGGCGTGTAGTACTCGCCCGCGTTGCCGGCGCTCTGCAGGTCGTTCAGGAGCTGCTCGTAGATATCGCCGAAGTGCTGGCGGTCGCTCAGGCTGTTGAAGTCGACGCCCTGGATCTTGTTGATCACCTGCCGCATCAACTGGCCGCTCTTCATGTAGTTGTAGGCGTCCTCGAA
>DDRC01000036.1:3231-3473 GCA_002342985.1 Flavobacteriales bacterium UBA2426 | reverse complement strand
CATGTAGTTGTAGGCGTCCTCGAACACGGCGCGCACCACGCGGGCGCGGTTGGCACTGTCGCCGGTGGCGGTCAGGCTCTTGAGCTTGGGGAAGAGCGTGTCGTTGATGAAGTCGATGAGCGCATCGCCGGTATCGCCTTCGGGGTCGGCGGCCCAGTTGCGCCATTGCAGGTGGCTGGGGATGGGGCTCTTGTAGCCCTTGCGGGTGGCCTCCAGCTCCTGGTCCTGGTCGTCGATGATCT
>DDRC01000036.1:1560-3044 GCA_002342985.1 Flavobacteriales bacterium UBA2426 | reverse complement strand
GCATGATGTCCTGGATGGACTTGACAGTGTTGCGGACGGACATGGGTCAGGACTTGCGCTTAGGAGTACCCTTCTTAGGGGCCTTCTTCTTGGGCTTCTGAGCGGGTTTCACTTCCGCTCTCTTTGTCAACAATGGATGTAAGGCTTCTCTCACAGTCCATGGGCGGCGCATCCGCTCATAGGCCTGCTTCACATCCTTCAGCTTGATTCCGAGCGCTTTGATTTCCTGATCAGAGTATCGTTCAGGGTTGATCCAGTACTCCGATTTGCGTGCACAGCGATCCGCTAGTTCCAGATTGAAGTGGCGCATGGGTATCGCAACTGCAGCCCAATAGTGTGCTAGCATTCCTTCTGTATCGCGATTCCTCGCATTACCACGGTCAAGACCATCGTAATACAGGTAAGTCGCGGTCAATGCGTTTGAGATCGATGACAACGCTTGGTCCTTGAGTTCACGCCGCTCTGTGGTGAGCGTTACGATAGGCCCAAAGCTGTTGATCAGACCTTCGAGAATTTCAGCGAGCATGATGGTGCCGGTTAGGGTGTCTTTGGCTTGTCGCGATCAGCGATGCCTTTAAGTTTCTCTGCAGGAAGGCCACTGAACAGGCCACTGACCTGTTTCGGCATGGCGATCATGTACTCTACGATGATGTTCACCAACTTGAACAAGCTCTGGGCAGTTTCAGGATCATCAGTGTCTATCTGACCGGGGTGGACAGCCTCATTTCCCGTCACTCGCACCACATCAAGTGACTCTTGAACGATCTTCGGCAGTCCTTTGCTCACCAAACTTCCAATGTCCTTATTGATATCCTTGCCTTCCTCACCAAGCTCTTTGCACAGCACTTGAATTGAAAGCCGAAGCAGGGCTGCGGCGCCCCTGGGTGATTGCTCAACAATGTCCGAGGCCTCGATGTACAGCTTCTTGACCGCCTCTGGCATTTCCAAATTAGGTGGCGGCGCGTTTGAAGCAATTGGATAGTACATGTACTCCCCAACCCATACTGAAGATTCGTCGCATTGCTGACATCGCGCAATATGAAGTTCTCCATTGCCAGGACCAACGTCGCGCTGATCCCATCCACGTGACCACCAGTCTTGCTTGGCGATAGCGGTGCAGTGTGGACAGGAGTATGGTGAGCCGAATAGGGTTGGAGCGACGTAGGTCATCTCTATGCGACGGTTGAATAAAGTTCAATCTGCATCTCTTGCACCGCCTGCTCAAACCGCTCTCGTCCCCCGAACTCCTTGATGAGCTGATAGGGCGTGCCCAAGGTGTTCAGCGGCGGGATGCTCAGGATCGCGGGATCCTCCAGGTCCAGCACGCCTTCGTTCTGGTACTTGGCCAACAGGGCATCCAGCACGGCGCGGGCCTGCGGGCCATACTTCGTGAAGAGGTCGCGCTTGCGCACGTTGTTGGCGCGTTCATTCCGAGTGAGCGGCTTGCGGTCGAAGGCGATGTGGCAGATCAGGTCGAAGGGGTC
>DDRC01000036.1:0-1400 GCA_002342985.1 Flavobacteriales bacterium UBA2426 | reverse complement strand
GGCAGATCAGGTCGAAGGGGTCGAGGTCCTTGCCCAGCTCGGCGGCGATGGTGTCCAGCGGCAGGCCCTCTTCCTCCAACTCGTGCAGGATGGCCTCCTTGCGCTCGGCGCTGTTCCAACTGGTAAGGAAGGCATCCAAACTGCTGTAGTGCTTGCGCAGTTCGCGGCGCGTGAAGTCGCGCAGGCTCTCGGTGATCAACTTGCCTTCGCCGTCCAGGTATTCCACCCGTTCGGCCACGATGCTCACGGGCACATTGTCCACGTACACCTTGCGGCGCTTGGGGCCGCTGCCCGGTGGTAGGCTGATGTCCGGCGGATCGCCGCCGTCCACGATCACTTCCTCCTCGCCGGGTTCGGGCGGTAGCGGGTCGTCCTCGCCTTCCTCGGTGGGCGGCACCTCAGGCGGGGTCATCGGGTCATCGTCCTCCGGCTCGTAGATCTGCACCGGCTCGCCATCGAAGTCCGGATCGGCGAAGAGCTTGGTGGCACCCCGGAAGTCGATGAGCGTGAAGTAGTACTTCTTGGTGTCCTCGTGTACCCGCGTGCCGCGCCCCACGATCTGCTTGAACTCCGTCATGCTGCCGATCTCGCGGTCCAGCGCGATCACGCGACAGGTCTGCGCATCCACGCCGGTGCTCAGCAGGCGGCTGGTGGTGACGAGCACGGGATAAGGGCTCTCCGGGTCGATGAAGTTGCCCAGCTGGTTCTGGCCTTCGGTGTCGCTGCCCGTGATGCGCATCACGTATTTGCGGTTGGCGGCCACCAGGTCCGCGTTCTCGTTGATCAGCGCCTGCCGCATGCGCGCGGCGTGCTCCTCGTCCACGCAGAACACGATGGTCTTTTGCATGCGGTCGCCGCTCTCTTTGAGGAAATCGCTGATGCGCTTGGCCACGAGCTTGGTGCGGTCGTCCAGCACCAGCGTGCGGTCGAAGTCCACCTGGTTGTAGATGCGGTCCTCGATCAGCTTGCCGTGCTTGTCGGTCTGCCCCCGGCTAGGTCGCCAGCCCTGCAGATCCTTGTCGATGTCGATGCGCACGACCTTGTAGGGGGCGAGAAAGCCGTCGGCGATGCCCTGGCGCAGCGAGTAGGCATAGACCGGTTCGCCGAAGTAGTGGATGTTGGAGACTTCCTTCGTCTCCTTCGGGGTGGCGGTCAGGCCGACATGCGTGGCGTTGGCAAAGTAGTCGAGAATCTCGCGCCAGGCCGATTCTTCCGCCGCGCTGCCGCGGTGGCATTCGTCGATGACGACGAGATCGAAGAAGTCGCGCGAGAACTGCTTGTAGATGTTCCTGTCTTCCTCGCTGCCGGTGACGGCCTGATAGAGGGCGAGGTAGATCTCGAACGCCTTGTTGGCCTGGCGCTTCGCGATCTTGGTTATCGCCGGGCCGAAGGGCTTGAAG
>DDRC01000153.1:2666-2794 GCA_002342985.1 Flavobacteriales bacterium UBA2426 | reverse complement strand
CACTTCGACACCACCCGCGCCAACATCGAGTTCACCGGCGCCACCGCCATCGACATCCCCATCGCCGAGGGCCGCGATCCAGCCCTCATGCACCCCTTCAAGGGCAACATGGACGTGGCCGAGCTGGA
>DDRC01000153.1:404-2395 GCA_002342985.1 Flavobacteriales bacterium UBA2426 | reverse complement strand
CCCTTCCTGCTCGATTGCTGCCGCATCGCGGAGAATAGCTGGTTCATCAAGGACCGCGAGGAGGGCATGGAGGGCTTGTCCTACCGCCAGATCGCGCAACGGCTGTTCGCCCTGGCCGATGGGGCCATCATGAGCGCCAAGAAGGATGCGCTGGTGAACATGGGCGGCTTCCTCTCCGTGCGTGATGCAGCGCTGGCCGAGGCCTGCATCAACCTGCTCATCATCACCGAGGGCTTCACCACCTACGGCGGCCTCAGCGGGCGTGACATGGAGGCCATCGCCATCGGCCTGCAGGAGGTCTTCGATCCCCACTACCTGGACTACCGCATCAAGAGCACCACCTTCGTGGGCCGCAAGCTGCATGAACTGGGCGTTCCGCTGATGCGTCCCATCGGGGGCCATGCGGTGTACATCGATGCCAAGGCGCTCTATCCGCACATCCCGCCGGACCAGTACCCCGGGCAGGCGCTGGTGTGCGAGCTCTACCGGCTGGGCGGCATCCGCAGCGTGGAGATCGGCTCGGTCATGTTCGGCACCTACCTGCCCGATGGCTCGCTGAAGCCCTCACCCATGGAGCTGGTGCGCCTGGCCATCCCGCGCCGCGTGTACACCCAGAGCCACATGGAGTACGTGGCCGAGACCTTCGAGGAGATCATGCGCACGCGCGAGCAGGTGCGCGGCTACCGCATCATCAAGGAGCCGCGTTTCCTACGGCACTTCACGGCGCATTTCGAGGAGATATAGCGCGCCTTGGTCCCCTTCGGGTCACAGCTCGCCTTTCTCGCCATTCACCCAGCGCTGCATCATCACACGTTCGGCAGGCGACTGCTCGAAGGGAATGGCTCCTGCGATAACGTTGAGCACACGGTCTCAAAGGTTCGCCTGCTTGCCGGCTTCCTCCTTGATGGCCTGCATGGCTTCGAGGTAGTCGCGCTCGTAGCGTTCGGCCTCGGCGATGGAGTACTTGTGGGGGATGTATTTGAGGATGGTGGCGGTGAGCTCGTCCGCCTTTGCGGCACCCAGCTCGGCGAGGAGATGCGCTTTGAAGTAAGCGGCAGTGCAGATGCCGCGGATCGCCTCCAGATCAGCTGCCATCACCTGCCACAGGGTATGCCAATCGCCTTGTTCGGCACTGTCAGCGGCGCCAAGGGGGAGCGAGGCCATGTCCCTGAAGTGTGTGGAGACCAGTTGGAGCTGTTCCTGCATCAACGGCCAGTTCACCTCGGGTGAAGCGCCGTCCATGAGGAGATCCGCAGCATTCTTCAACAGGTCCATGACCTGCTGCTGTGGAAGGCGGAGCAGCTGGAGCTGTGCGTCGAACGCCGCGCGGAAGGCGGCATCCCCATGGAGCGCGGCGAGTTCTTCCGCCTGCTTCAGTTTCCCGGCCATGCGTTCCCGGGCCTGGTCGATCATGGCCCGATCGCTTCGGATGGCATCGGACAGGTGGCGGAATTTGATCGCGGCGCGCAGGGTGGGGTTCGTCGTAGTGGTGGACATGGTCTTGAGGTGTTGTTGTTCGATGATCGATCGTTGTTCAGGGGGCGGCTGCCGACCTGTTCGATGAGGCGATGCGCCAGCCTGCCACGGTGTTCTTCGCTCCTTCCAGCAGGTGGTACATCACCGGAACCAGGTACACGGTGAGCAGCATGCTGCTGGTGAGGCCGCCGATGATGACCCAGGCCAGGCCGTTCTTCCATTCGCTGCCGGTGCCGGTGGCCAGTGCGATGGGCAGCATTCCGAAGACCATGGCGATGGTGGTCATGAGGATGGGGCGCAGGCGGGTGCGGCCGGCCTCCACCAGCGCTTCCACGTAGTGCATGCCCTCGGCCTTCAGCTGGTTGGTACGGTCCACGATGAGGATGGCGTTCTTGGCCACCAGGCCCATCAGCATGATGACGCCGATCAGGCTCATCAAGTTCAGCGTGCCACCGGTCATCAGCAGGGCCAGTACCACGCCAATCAGCGACAGCGGCAGCGAGAGCATCACCGGC
>DDRC01000153.1:0-325 GCA_002342985.1 Flavobacteriales bacterium UBA2426 | reverse complement strand
TGGCGTTCTTGGCCACCAGGCCCAGCAGCATGATGAGCCCCAGCAGCGTGAACAGGCTGAGCGAAGACAGGCTGAGATTGAGCGCGAGGAAGGCACCGATGACGGCCACGGGGATGCTGAAGAGCACCACGAAAGGGTAGAGGAAGCTGTCATAGAGGGCCACCATCACTAGGTAGACGAGGATGAAGGAGATGAGCAGTGCGCCGCCCAGTGCGCCGAAGCTGTCGTTCTGCCGCTTCACATCGCTGCCCCAGGTGAGGCGCACCTCTTCGGGCAAGGGATTGTTGCCCAGGTAGGCCACCACATCATCGGCCACGCTGCCCGA
>DDRC01000119.1 GCA_002342985.1 Flavobacteriales bacterium UBA2426 | reverse complement strand
CTGTTGCGTGCTCGCGTCGACATCGACCTCCTGCACGAGCCGGATCCTTCGTCCCCGTCGTCGTCCGCCTCCGCGATGTGCCGCCCCGCATCCTACCACCTGCCCTATCTGCCCACTCCCCCCACCCCCCCCCTCGCCCTCGCCCCCGGCATCCCCACCGGACGCATCCGCACCGACCTGCTCCCTGCCGGTCGCGTCTCCAGGTCGGGCCCCCTCCACGGTGACCTCGTCGTGGTCGGGCACGGCGATTTCTCCGCCGCCGCCCGCTTTCACCCCCGGGAATCAGGCGGCCCCTTCGCCTCCCACATCCACGCCCTCCACGCCGCGGGCATAGCCGCCGAGCACGTTGAAGGAAAGGCGGTTGATGACCGCGCCGCTGATGGCGCCGTTGGAACCCACGGTGGGAATGAGCGAGATCTGCGCCAGGCGCCGCTCGGCGAAGGCGAGGTTGGCGGCTTGGTCCATTTGCGCCGCAGGCACCAGCAGGCGGGTCATGCCCAGGTCCTCCACGCCGCAGCGGTCGAAGGCGCAGATGGGCTCGATGCGCCGGAGACCATCGATCGGCTGAAGGCCGATGCGGCCCGCAGGCATGCCGAGCGCGACGAAGACCACGGTATCGCGATAGCCGTGGCGCGACACGACCAGGGGCGTGCGCTCCAACTCGCCGCTGAGGGTGATGGTGAAGCGGCCGCGGTCGTCGGTGGCCACGGCGTTGCTGCGGCGGGCCTCCAGCACGGTGGCCCGTGCGATGGCGCCGCCCGAGAGGCGGTCGAAGACGCTGCCGGCCGCAGGGAACCGCTGCTTGCGGCCTGAAGGTCCGGTGATGATGAGGTGGCCGCCGCTCTCCTTCCAACGCAGGCGCCCCGGCAGAAGGCGATCCAGCGCTTCGCCCACCTGCTGATCCACGGCATGGAGCGTGACGGTGCTGTCGGCCGGCACCACCGCCGCGTTGTAGCTGAGGCGGAATCCGCCCTCCTTGGCGATGAGGCCGAGGGCGGTGGAGAGGCGGACGGACTCGGCATGGACCGTGACGCGCCGCTGCAGGATGGCCTGGGCCGATAGGGCGTGCGCCGCTGCCATCAGCACCACCAGGAGCCCGATGCGCGGTGACGGCCTGCGCTCAGCACCCTTCCCCATCGAGTGCGAATTCGTCGCCGCTGCCGGTCAGCTCCAGTCCGAAGGTGTCAGCGATGACCGCGAGGATGCGCTCGATGGGCTCATCGTCGAACTCGGCGGTGATGGTGCACCGCGCGATGGCTTCGCTGCGCAAGGCGATGCGCACGCCATAGGACCGCTGAAGCTGCTCGGCCACCTGGCGGAGGCTGGCTTCCTCGAACTGGAGGATGCGGTTGCCCCATGCTTCGGCCGGCGGGGCTGGCCTGCGTTCCAGCACATGGCGCTGCTTGTGGAAGACGGCATGCTGGCCTGCGGTGAGCGTGACGGTATCGCCTGCGGCAGCCACCTGCACCCGGCCGCTGCGCACGCGCACGCGCACCACGGCGGAAGAGTCGTATGCGCTGACCTCGAAAGCAGTGCCCAGCACCGTGACGACCACCTGTTCCGTCTCCACCACGAAGGGGCGCCCCGCATCACGCATCACCTCGAAATAGGCCTCGCCGCTGAGCTCCACGCGCCGCTGCCGCCCCATGCGCACGGCCATCGCGCTGGCCGGTGAGAGCACCGCCCGGCTCGAATCCGCGAGGCGGGCCTCCACCGCCGCGGCGTCGGCCACGTAGCGCTGCGTGCCGGGCTGCAGCAGCCACCAGCCGGCCAGCAGCACGCCCACCAATGCTGCCGCCGCTGCCCAGCGGCGCGCGCCCCCTCCCCCGCCCCCGCCACGGATGGGCCTGATGCGCCCGCGGCCCTCGTCGCCGGCGATGCGCTGCTCCAGCTTCGACCAGGCGGCATCCACATCCGTCTGGTGCACGGGCTCCGCCTCAGCGCCCAGCTGCCAGATGCGCCGCATGCGCTCCAGCTCCTGGGCGTGGTCGGCGCTCGCAGCAGCCCACTCCTCCACCCTGACGCGCTGCGCCGGGTCGGCTTCACCGGTGATGTACCGGGCCAGGAGGTCGCTATCGATGCCGCTGTGATCCATGTATCCCGCTGATGACAACCGATCCGCTTGAAACCCCTATCCCCCACCCTCGCCCAGCCCGAGCAGCCAGGGCAGCAAGGGCACCAGGTCCTTCAACTCGATGCGCAATGCCTTCAACGCACTGCCCATCTGGTTCTCCACGGTCTTCACGCTGATGCCGAGGCGCTGGGCGATCTCGTGGTACTTGAGCCCCTCGTAGCGGCTCAGCTTGAACACCTTGCGGCGCTCCTCCGGCAGCGCTTCGATCGCGGCCTGCACACGGGCGATGCGCTCGGTGTGATCGTCCTCGCTGTGCCCGTCATCCTCCACCCGGTCATCGATGTCCTCCCGCAGGGCCCGCAAGCGGCCACCGGCCTTCAGTGCGTTGATGCAGCGGTTGCGTACGCTCGCGTACAGGTAGGCCTTCACGCTGGTGGTCACCTTCACCTGCGCGCGGTCGAGCCAGAGCCGGAAGAAGAGGTCCTGCACGAGGTCCTCCGACTTGTCCATGTCCTTCAGGTAGCCCACGGCGAAGGCGCACAAGGCCCGGTAATGGGCCCGGAAGAGCGCTTCGAAGGCCTGGCGGTCGCCAGCGGCGATGGGCGTGAAGTCGGCGTGCATGGGCGCTGGCGAAAGTAGCCGAGGGGCGCGGCGCGCAAGATCCCCCCTCGGGCCCGGAAGCTCCCGGCCGCTCCCCAACACCCCACCGGCTCACACGGCACCCCGGCTACCGCAAGAGCGTGATGAAGCCGGTGTGCGCCTTCACCTCCGCATCGGACCGCGTGAGCAGCAGTTCGTAGTAGTAGGTGCCATCGGGCAGGGGATCGCCATTGGCGTGAAGGCCGGCGAACCGGCGCAGGATGGGATCGCCCTCCCACACCTGCTGGCCCCAACGGTTGTACACGCGCAGGAGGGCCCCCACGAATCCGCCGCGCGGCAGGCCCCAGCCATCGTTCGTGCCATCGCCGTTGGGCGTGATGATGTTGGGGAGGACGGGATCGCAGCCGACCGTGCCCACCGTGATGGCCTCCGCTACCCTGCAGCCCTGCGCATCCGTGGCCTCCACGGCATAGGTGCCGGGCTGGTCCACCACGATCACCGCAGCCGTGCTGCCCGTGCTCCAGACCGGCGCGCCGAATCCCGGGGGCAGCGCCACCGAGATCGTTCCGCCCTCGCAGAACACGGTATCCGGACCGAGGTGGAGCGGCTGCGGCACCAATACCTGCAACGTCATGGTCAGCGGCTCGCCCACGCAGGGCCCCACGGAAGGCAGCACGGTGTAGGCGCCGGAATCGGAAAGCGCCACCGGATCGATGAGCAGCGTGGTGCCGGTGTGACTGCCGGCCGGCGTATCCCATGCACCGGAGAGCGCTCCGGTGCCGGAAAGCTCAAGGAGCACCGGGGTGCCGAGGCAGGCGGTGGAGGGGCCGATGAGCTCCGCATCCGATGGGACCGGCACCACCTGGAGCGCCACCGCCTGGGGTGCGGAGGTGCACAGCCATTCGCTCTGGGTGACGTAGTACACGGCGCTATCCTGTGGAGCGGCGATGGTGAATGCGCCGCCGGAATGCACCAGGTCCGTGAGGCCCGCGTCGCTGAACCAGGCGAAGGCACCGGAACCAGTGGCGGTCAGCACGGCATCGGCGCCGAGGCAGATGGTGGCGCCAGTGGCCGCCATGGGCTGGCTGAAGGCGAATGCGGTCACCAGGGCGGTATCGCTGACGGCGCATCCGTTGGCGTCGCGGGCCTGGAGGATGACCGTGGCCGGGGCGCTGCTGTTGAGGAAGGGCTGGGAGGAGCCATCGTGCCACAGCGGCTGCACGAAGCCGGCCGGCAGCAGGTATTGCGCGGTGCCGCCCGCGCAGAGCAGCGTATCCGGACCGATGGAGAACGGCAGGGGCTGGTTCACAAGGAAGGGCAGGGAGGCGCTTGCCGAAGGGCAGCCCGGGCTGGTGGCCGCCACCGTGATGGTGCCGGCATCGCCTTCGGCGACCGCCGTGTTCACCAGGGTATCGCCCGTGAAGGAGCCCCACGGGACGGTCCACTCCATGAGCGCGGCCGCACCGGTGACCGACCAGCTCACGGAATCGCCCGCGCAAGCCTCAAGGGGGCCGATGATGACCGGTGGCGAAGGCGGTGCGCTCACCTGCACATCGAGCTCCAGGAGCCCGCTGCCGCACTGGCCCACGACCTGTTCCACCCAGATGGTGAGCGGCGCGGTGGCCGTGCCCAGGTCGAGGGTGCCGCCGGTGCCCAGCACGATGGTCTGCGCCGCATCGCCGTACCAGGTGATCTCCGCATCGCCGGTGGCGGTGACCACCAGCGGATCGCCTTGGCAGAAGGCCGTATCCACCAGTTCGAGCGCGACGTAGGGCGGTAGCACGTAGACCTCGGTCCAAAGGGAATCGCGGCAGCCGTTGGCATCGCTCGTCACCAGCAGATAAAGGCCTGTGGCGCTCACGGTGATCTGCGGCAGGAAGATGGGACCGGGCTCCCAGGAATAGATGACCTGGCCGGGCTGCGCTTGCAGGGTGACCTCCTCACCAGGGCAAAGCGTGAAGGGACCGGGGTCCACCAGCTCCGCATTGGCCGTGTTGCCGAAGATCTCCACGCTCAGGGGCGTGGTGATGCCGCAGGCGCTCACCGAGCAGGTGTAGATGCCCGGAGCGGACACCACCTGCTGGAGGGCGGTGCTGCCGGCGAAGGGCGCCTCCCACACCAGGGAGGCCGTGCTGGTGGTCACCACCTGCAGGGTGGCCGTCTCCCCCGGCTCGCAGAGCACGTTGTCGGGCAGCACATTGAGGAAGGGCGTGGCGTAGTCGGTGAGCAGGATGGGCTGGCTCGTCACCAGGCAGCCCAGGGTGTCCACCATCTCCAGGTAATAGAAGCCTTGCTGCGAGGTGGCGATGGTATCGTTGTCGATGCCCATCGGCCCCAGCGGCCCGAACCACTGGAACTGGGAGCCGGGCGCATCCGTCCAGATGGTGGCCGAATCATCGGGGCAGATGATGGCGTCCGCGGGATCCACGAGCAGCGTGGGCAGCGGGTTCCACTGCACGAGGATCGAGGCGTAATCGTCCTCGGCGCAGCCGTCAGGGCTCACGGCCGTGCCGGCGAAGGAGACGTAGCCGGCGGCGGTGACCCATGCGGTGTCGCCGGCGGTGTAGGCCAAGCCTGCTCCGGTCCACGATGCGCTGGTGCAATTGGGGCAGGTGCCGATCACGGGCACCGTATCGCCCGGGCAGAGGAAGCCCGGACCACTGAGCGCGATCACCGGGTCCACCACGGAGAGCGGCATCACATAGATGCTGTCGATGGCGGTGAAGAAGAGGGTATCCTCGCCGCAGGGCGCATTGGTGAGCGCGAACCCGACGCGGTGGGTGTACCAGCCCTCGGCGGTGAAGGGGTAGGAGCAATCGAACGCCAGCCCGTTGCCCGGGATGGGCAGCCAGTACCCTTCGCCGGAGCAATCGCTGAGGGTGCGCACGGCATAGGGCAATCCCGTGGGCTGGCCATTCAGCAAGAGCGAGGCCTCCGTGCTCAGCGCGATGGCCATGCCGAGGCAGAGGCGGAGGGTGTCGTCGAGGTCGTCATCCTGCGGGTAGCTCAGGTCGAGCAGCGCTTCGAGCGGCGGCAAGGGGCCGTTCGGATGGATGATCACGTTCACGGCATTCTGGCGCTGGCAGCCGAAGGGCGTGGTGGTGACCACCACGTAGTTGCCGGTAGCCACCGCCAGGATGGAGTCGTTGAAGGCGGTGAGCCCGCCCGGGCCGAACCACTGCACCTGGTTGCCGGCCACCAGGTTGGTGGCCCAGAGCCACGGCTGATCGGGCTCGCACACGTTGACCGGCGTGGCGGACGCCGCAGCGGTGTTCACCACCACATCGTCGTTCACCCAGGGCTGGGGCGGCAGGGGGTCGACGGTGAGGTAGAGCGAGTCGCGCCAGGTGTAGCAGCCCTCACCGATGCGCACCTCCACCCAGTACCAGCCCGTCTGCGTGGCGAGGATGGAGGGTACGGTGACCCCGTTGCTCCAGAGGAAGCGGTAGTCCGGCGCGTTGTGCCGCTGCGCGGTATCGGGCGTGTGGGCGGTGAAGGTGTAGGCGGTGAGGATGGCGTTGTTGCAGCGCCGCAGGGAATCGGGGCCCAGCTCGCCATCCGGGCCATTGCGGATCACCGGGGGAAGGATGGCGCGGTCGCAGGCGGCGCCATCGCGCTGGTATGGGTCGTAGGGCTCGCGCGAGCTGATGAAGCCCTTGGCGATGAAGGCATCGCGCAGCGCGATGCCGCGCAGGCCGGTATAGGAGGCATAGTGCTCGTCGGCGCAATAGCCTGCAGGGGCACCTGCAACCAGCAAGGCCCCCGTCGGGCTGGCCTCGAACCCGGGCTCCGAGGGGAATACCAGCAGCCGCTCGAACGAGCCGGTGAAGACCACGTCCTCGTCCAAGGTGTGCACGATGCCGCCCGGCGCCTTATCCCCCTGGCCGCCGAATTGCTGCGCCTGCTTGAAGTCAAGGTCGGAGAGCTGGAAGCGGGCCACGTAGAGGTCGTTGGCCCCGGTGGCCAGGAAGCTGGACTCGCCGTACTCGGGCACGAAACCCGTGAACTGGCAGGTGAAGCGCCCCAGCACCGCCACATCGTCGCCCTGGATGGAGAGCGCACGGGTGCTCAAGGGGTACTGGCTCCCCCAGGTGGTTTGCGCGATGAGCTCGCCATCGAAGCCCACCTTCACCAGGAAGGAGGAGCGCGGCTCAACGGCCGTGAACAGGTCGGGCTCGGAGTCGAGGAAGATCACCGTGCCCTGCACGTCGCCCACGAGCAGGAGGTAACCGGCTTCCACCACCACCATCTCGAAGACCTGGTTGTAGGTGCCGCCGCCGAACACCCTGAACCACTCCTCCGCCCCACCCTGCCCGTAGCGGACGATGAAGATGGCGCTGTACATGGCATTCGGATGCTCCACGCCGTCGAGCAGTAGGGTGTCGGTGAACTGCCCGGTGAGGTACACGTTGCCCTCCAGGTCGTGCTCCACATCCATGCCCCGGTCGGCGAACTCGGCAGCGCCATGCTTGAGCCACTGGGGCGTGCCATCCGCCGCGTAGGTGGCCAGGAAGATGTCCACGCTGGGCAGCCCGGTCACCGGATCCGTCATGCTGGTGAGGCTTCCCTGGTCGAACACCGCCGTGCCCCTGAACTCGCCGGCCACCGCGATGCTGCCGTCAGGGCCCACGCTTACCCCGTTCGGCTGGTCCACCCCGTTGGCGCTTCCACCCGCCCGAACCCAGGCCAGTGCGCCATCGGCCTGCGCCATCTTCAGCACGAAGCAATCCTGGGTGCCGCCCTGCGACGCCAGCACCGTTCCGCCGAAATCGACGCTGCCCATGAACTGGCCCGTCACGGCGATATGGCCGTCCTGCGTGAGCTCCAGCTTGATGGCCCGGTCCAGGCCCGAGCCGCCGAAGGTGCGAACCCACACCAGGGCGCCCTGCGGCGTGTATTTCGCCACCATGGCATCCAGGCTTCCCTGGGAGATGAGCGTAGCCGCCCCCAGGTCGATGTTGCCGCCGAACTCCCCCGCCACGTAATAGGCGCCCGATGCATCGCGGGCCGCATCGTTGAAGGCATCGTTGCTCCAGGCGCCCACGCGCCGGGCCCAATGGTCCTGCCCGAGCGCAGGGATGCTCAGCACCAGGACGAGCCAGCACGTGAAGGGGGCCTTCATGCCGATTGCCAACGGTTTGCTTCGGGTGAAGATATCCTTCGTGCCCAGAACGTTGCCCGAGGGGATGCGATGGGGTTCACCAGCATTCCGCCATTGTTACAGCCAAAGCTGCAGGAAATCCGGGCCTGCCTAGGACTTTCTGGCATCGCATACGACCTTCACCTGCCAGAATCGCCGTTCTGAAGCAGCGGAGCGAGGGTTGATGAACCAGCATCCGCTCGAAAGACCCACAAGACCGCCTCGCATCACCCGCTTCAGATGGCCTTGCGAACGGTCATCGGCAACGATTCGAAAAGAAACCCAATCCCAAACAGGCCGGAAGCCTGTTCGATCATGGACCTCAACAAATTCACCATCCGCTCCCAGCAGGCCATCCAACAGGCGCAGACCATCGCCACCGGATACGGCCAGCAGATGCTCGAGAACGGCCACCTGCTCAAGGGCATCCTGGAGGTGGACCCCGACGTCACGCCCTTCCTGCTGAAGAAGCTCAACGTGAACGTGCCCGCCATGACGCAGGCGCTGGACCGCATCGTCGGGCAATACCCCAAGGTGAGCGGCGGGCAGATCAGCCTCTCCCGCTACAGCAGCGATGCGCTCACCAAGGCGCTGGCCGCGCTGAAGGAGTTCGGTGATGAGTTCGCCAGCGTGGAGCACATGCTCATCGGCATCCTCGACAGCGGCGACACGGTAAGCCAGCTGCTCAAGGACAACGGCGTGACGAAGAAGGACCTGATCGCGGCCATCAAGGACCTGCGCAAGGGCAGCACCGTCACCAGCCAGAGCCAGGAGGAGACCTACAACGCGCTGAACAAGTACGCCAAGAACCTCAACCAGCTCGCCAAGGACAACAAGCTGGACCCGGTCATCGGCCGCGACGAGGAGATCCGCCGCGTGCTGCAGATCCTCAGCCGCCGCACCAAGAACAACCCGATCCTGATCGGTGAGCCCGGCGTGGGTAAGACCGCCATCGCCGAAGGCATCGCCCAGCGCGTGGTGAACGGCGACATCCCCGAGGACCTCAAAGGCAAGCAGGTCTTCAGCCTCGACATCGCCGCGCTGATCGCCGGCGCGAAATACAAGGGAGAGTTTGAGGAAAGATTGAAAGCGGTGATCAAGGAAGTGACCGACAGCGATGGAGAGATCGTTCTTTTTATCGATGAGATACATACGCTGGTCGGCGCCGGAGGAGGCGAGGGGGCGATGGATGCCGCCAATATCCTGAAACCGGCCCTTGCCAGGGGAGAGCTGAGGGCCGTGGGCGCTACTACCTTAAATGAATACCAGAAATTTTTTGAAAAAGACAAGGCGCTGGAACGCCGTTTCCAGAAAGTGAATATCGACGAGCCGGATGTGGAAGACGCTATCTCCATTCTCAGGGGATTAAAAGACCGGTATGAAACGCATCACCATGTGAGGATCAAAGACGAGGCAATTATTGCCGCCGTAGAGTTGTCGCACCGGTATATTACCGACAGGTTTCTCCC
>DDRC01000140.1 GCA_002342985.1 Flavobacteriales bacterium UBA2426 | reverse complement strand
TCCTGGTACTCGTCCACCAGGATGTACTGGAAGCGGCTCTGGTACTTCACCATCGCGTCCGGGTGGTCGCGGAACAGCAGGGCGGTGTTGTAGAGCAGGTCGTCGAAGTCCATGGCGCCCGCACGGAAGCACTTCTCCGCATAGGCCTTGTAGATTTCGCCGATCTTCTCGCGGCCCACGGCGGCATCGCCGGCCATCAGCTCACCGTTGGCCAGGTACTCCAGCGGCCCGATGAGGTTGTTCTTCGCGATGCTGATGCGCGCATGCACCTGATTGGGCTTGTACAGCTTGTCATCGAGCTGCCACTCCTTCAGGATCGACTTGATCACGCTGCGGCTGTCGTCGGTGTCGTAGATCGTGAAGTCCTTCGGGTAGCCCAGCTTGTCGGCTTCGGCGCGGAGTATGCGGCTGAACACGCTGTGGAAAGTGCCCATCCACAGGTTGCGCGCCTCGGTGCTGCCCTGTGCGCCCAGGATCTTCGCGATCCGCTCCTTCATCTCTCGCGCCGCCTTGTTGGTGAAGGTGAGGGCGAGGATGCGGAAGGGGTCCACGCCCTTGGCCGCCATCAGGTGGGCGATGCGCACGGTGAGCACGCGCGTCTTGCCGCTGCCCGCGCCGGCAATCACCATCATGGGGCCTTCGGTGGCCTCCACGGCGGCGCGCTGCGCGGGGTTCAGGCCGTCGAGGTAATTCATCGGGCCGAAGGTAGGATCGCGCGGGAGGCCCCGGCCGGCCGTTTTCTCCACAGCGCTCACCTCCGCTCGGGCAGCGCCATCAGGTGCGCATAGAGCCCCTTCAGCACCGGGTGCAGCACCAGCGCGTAAAGCGCCACGCCTCCCCAGAGGGCCGCCATCATCGTGCGGTGGATGCGCTGCTGCAGTGCGGTGAGCGCGGCGTTGAGCGCAGGCAGCCGGGGGTCGTCCGGGTCGGACAGGGCGATCTCGCTGATGGCAGCGCTCAGTCGATCCCTGCCGAAGACGTCGAATCCCTCATGCAGCAGCAGCAGCGTGAAGAGGGCGAAGAAGGGGAGCACGGCGCTCGCCAGTACGGTCATCACCGCGCGGCGCGTGCTGTAGGCACGCAGCCGCCGCACGGTGGCGAGCTGCGCGATCATCGCGGCCATCAGCAGCCAGTGGCCGTACGCCATGATGTCGTCATCGCTCCACGGGAGCACATCGCGCTCCACGATGAGCGCGAAGACCAGGAGCAGCACGGGGGTGAGCGCCCCTGTGATCACGGCGATGAGGAAGGGCTGCCAGTAGAGGCTCTTGAATGCCGTGAGCAGGAGCGCCAGGGCCAGCGAAAGCAGCGCGATGGCATGGAAGAAGCCCTCCTCGTCCCAGAAGAAATAGCGCATCTCCTTGGCGCGGGCGATCCGCTCGAGCTGCAGCCGCGCCAGCCGCAGCTGGGCGGAGCTGCGCACACGGCGGTCGAATTCGCGCTGCACCCCTTCGGCGCCGATGAGCCGGACGCCGCCGTGGTACTTGCGCGCTATGGCCAGCGCCTTGGTCACGGCCGCGGTATCCATGGGCGCTCCGGCGGCCACGCGCTGCAGGTAGCGCTGCTCGAGTAAACTGTCGGCCAGGTAGGGCAGCGTGCTGCCAGCCGGCGTGTACCAGCCGTGATGGATGTAGAGCAGCGGGCGACTGCGCTCGATGGAATCGGCCTTGGCCAGATAGAGCCGTGCGGTATCCGGCGCATAGCCGTTTCGGTCGGTACTGTCCATGGCGTAGGCGGCCCGGCTCAGGTAGCCCTCGTAGATGTCATGCAGCTCGGGCACCTCGGAGGTTCGGGCGCGTTCGGCGGCATCGTGGCGCAGCCGGTACTCCTGCAGGCTCCTGAAGAAGCGGTGCGAACCCGCGCCCTGGGGTGCCTTGGTGCGGCTGCCGCCTGCGGCAGCCGCCTCCGCGGCGTGCACCTCCGCGAGTTCAGGCTCCTCCCAATACTCATCGTGGCCGTAGAACCACGGTGCTTGCTCGTTCAGCAGGTCCACTTCGGCGGTGGACTGCGCATCGGGGGTGAGGTGCGCGGCGCGCTGGGCCACGGTGAACGCCAGGGTGAAGGGGAGGCTGAGGATCAGCAGCAGGCTGGCCCATAGGATGAGGAGTTCCGCCGCATCGCTGATGGCGCTGTGCCTCCCGAAGCGCTTCTCGGCATTGAATCGGGCGGCCCTGTAAACCCAGAAGGCGGCGTAGGCGGCGGCGGGGACCAGCATGTAGGCGAAGAGCCCCTCCGGGTTGGGGAAGCGGTGGTGATCCACGCGGATCAGCAGTCCAACGGCGACCGCCGCAGCATTCAGCAGCAGCAGGAACCAGGCGTGCAGGTGGAAGCGCGTGGCCCACAGCCGCGGATGGTCCTGCAGGAGCCGCAGGTCCCATGACCAGAGCAGGT
Organism: Flavobacteriales bacterium UBA2426; assembly: GCA_002342985.1. Taxonomy (GTDB): domain Bacteria; phylum Bacteroidota; class Bacteroidia; order Flavobacteriales_F; family PHOS-HE28; genus PHOS-HE28. The sequence continues at coordinate 2,780 of DDRC01000140.1, read as the reverse complement.
CGGGCACGAGCTTGCGCAGGGCGTTCATGGATCCTGGTGGAAGAGCTTGCGGGTGCTGGTGCTGATGTCACGGAAGTAGCTCACCTCGGCCTCGGCGGCCGTGAGGGCCCTGAGCACCTCGCGCGGGCCGATGGCGCGTGGGGTGATGAGGCGCCAAACGAGACCCGTGTCATCGAGCGCCAGCGCGTTGCCCTCGCCCAGGGCTGCCAGGAGACGGCTGCGGTCCACCGCGCCCTTCAGCTCGAAGACGTTGCTGCTGCGGTCCTGGTCGAAGGCCGCGGTGGACCCGCTGTACATGGGCCGTCCGTTCCTCAGGAAGATGATGCGGTCGGCGATGGACTCGATCTCGTGCAATTGCTGCGAGCTGAGGATGATGGCCACCGGGTCGCGGGCGGCGGACGCCAGGTGGCACAGGTCCTGCAGGAAGAGCTGCTGGGCCTGCAGGTCGAGGTTGGCGATGGGCTCATCCAGTACGAGCAGGCGCGGTCGCCACACCACCATGCGCGCCAGCTCGAAGCGCAGCTTGTAGCCGCTGCTCAGCTCGTTCCAGCTGAGGTGAGCGAATCGGGTGAGTCCCAGCCGGTGGAGCGTGTACTGCACCCGGTCCTCGTTGGCATCGCCTGCGATTCCGTGGATGGCGGCGGTGAAGCGCAGGTTCTGCAGCAGGGTGCCGTACCAGCGCGCGCTGCGCTGCGGGATCCAGGCGATGGTGGCCCGTCTTGCATAGGGGTCGGCGGGCGCCAGCGGCCACTGCTGCGTGCCACCGTCATGGTCAAGCATTCCGGCCACCTGGCGCAGGAGCGTTGTCTTGCCGTTACCGTTCTCGCCCACCACGCCGGTGATCTCGCCCGTGCGCAGCTCCAGGTCGATGGGCCCGAGGGTGAAGCGATGGCCGCCGCTGCTGAAGTGCTTGGTGAGCGCGGCGCTCCGATAGGCCGTTTCCGCAGCGGTTGCCGCAGGCCCATTGGCGCTTCCGGGGCGCGCCGCGATCGCGCTCAGGAGCTCCGACACCCGGGTCCGGATGGCCTGGGCCCTGTCGCCGTTCATTTCCCCGGCGCCCAGGTCACGGCCCAGGTTGTACTCGGCGCGCAGCTGCATGGCCGGTTGACGCAGGTCGTGCAGGGTCTCGTAGTCATCGCAGAGGTCCATGAGCCGCCGGGTGGCGAGGCTCAGGTCCGTGCCCTTCAGGAGCGCGCGGAGCTCCTCGATGCGGTGATGCGCGCTCATGGTCCGGTCGTGCTGCTTGATAACTGCCGCGCGCCAAGGATAGTATGCAGCGCGCGGTCGGTTGTGCCGGAATGCCCCGAGCGGTCGCCCGGTCGGCCCGGAGCCGGTGCGGCGCATGCAGAGAGGCCTATGCCAAGCGGTACTGCATGCTGCGTCCGCCGCCGCTGGGCACGAGCTGGGCGGCCGCCACGGCCCCCTTCAGGTCCCGCGTAGCCGTTGCCGTGCTCAGCCAGGGGTGGAAGTCCATGTAGTCGCGCCGGCGGAAGGGCTGCTCGATCTGGCCGGCGCGCCGGCGGTGCTGCAGGAAGGCGGCGATGCGCTCCGGAGATGTGCGGATGGGGTCGGGGGAGGCCAGCAGTTCAGCGAGCGCTTCGTCCGTCCGCTCGAGCATGTAGACGATGAAGCCGCCGCAGTCGCCGCGGCGATCGGCGAACTCCAAGGCGGCGTGGTAGGCGGGCTCCGCGCGGTGGATGAAGGCTTCCACGGGCAGGTAGGCGAATACGGGCCAGTGCCGCATGAGCAGGGCGCGCTGCCAGAGCCGCGCAAGCCGGCCATTGCCGGCGCTGAAGGGCCGCAGGTAGATGAGGCCGAAGTGGAGCACGCAAGCGGTGATCAGCGGCGGGAAGTCATCCTCTTCGGCATAGCGCAGCAGCTCCTGCACGGCCACGGGGAGCCCCTTGGCGGGCGATGTGCGCAGGGGCTGCGGGTCGCCGTAGAAGACCTCGATGGGCCCGGTGCGGTAGTGACCGGCATCCACGGCCAGCCCGTGCATGAGCACACCGTGGGCGTGGCGAAGGTCCTGGTCGGAGAAAGGGTCGAGGCCGTTGAGCAGGTCGTACGTGCGATGGGTGTTCAGCGCCTCAAGGGCGGCCGGCCCCTGGCTGCTGGCGGTGTGGTCCTCGGCCAAGGCGGCTACGGGCAGCGGGTCGAGCTGGCCGCCCTCGATGGCCAGGGTGGCGCTTACGATGCTGGCGCGGTAGGCCTTGGCCAACTCGGCGGCCGGCTGATGGAAATGGCGGGCATGGGCGGCGCCCAAGCGCTCATGCACACGGCCCAGCAGGTGGAGGATCCGGGGGCTGATGGAATAGTAGGTGATGCTCCCGATGTCCATAATACAAATCAAATGATTCGAACAAAGATAGCGTTCACCAATCGCGTTGTTACTCGCTGAAGGCTTCGGTCCCTGACCAGCGGAGTTCTTCCATGGGCATGGCAAGAACATTCGTAATGCACTACTAGACAGGTTGATATGACTAATCTTTCCGTTGCGCCCAAGGGTTCAATGCTGGTGGAGCGGAGGGGCGTCGGCGGATTTTTCCTTCAACAGGCGGTTGTTGGAAGCGCATTTCAGCTACTTTCGCAGCCCGTTTTCCGGAAGAAAAAGTCGAAAACGCCTGAAAGTCAAGCCGAAAGGACCTCATGCCAACGATTCAGCAGCTCATCCGCAAGGGCCGGGAGAACCCGGTCTACAAGAGCAAGTCGGTCGCTTTGACCCGCTGCCCGCAGCGCCGTGGCGTCTGCACCAAGGTGTACACCACCACCCCGAAGAAGCC
>DDRC01000068.1:1033-3926 GCA_002342985.1 Flavobacteriales bacterium UBA2426 | reverse complement strand
TCCACCAGATTGGTGCTGCGCAGTTGCAAGGTGATGCGCGCATGGTCGTGCGGCACCTCATAGGTCCGATCAGCTGCAAGGTCCGCATGCGGGGACAGCAGACTGTCCAGCGCCCATACGCCCGGCACTTGGATCACGGGTGGAGGCGTCGGCAGTACCGCATCGTTGCGCAGCACAACGAAGCCTTCCCATGCCCCTGCGAGCAAGGGGCCTTGGAGCGGAACATGACCGTCGTCCAGATTGAGCGGGCTCACCGGCAATCCATCCGCACGCGACACCAGGCGGGATCGGCTCGTGGAGGGATCCCAGTGCAGCAACCCCGAAGGCCGCGTGAACCACAGGGTCCCATCCGCCATGGCCACCACCTCCAGTAGGTTCCGTGTCGGCAGTCCGGCACTGGCATCGTGCAGCTGTAGCGGACCGTTCTCCGGTGCATCCCGGTCGATCCGCACCAAGCCAGTGTGCTTCACCACCAGCCAAAGGCGGCCATCCGGTGTTTGGGCAATGTCACTCACCTCGAAGGGCTCCAACCCAACCGGAGAACGAAGTCGTTCCACGCGGCCATCCGGGAAGCGCACCACCGGGGCCTGTGTGGCGCTCAGGAACCACATGCGGCCGGCACGATCCGTGAACACATCCAAGGGCCAATTCCCCAGCAAGGCCGCCACCTCCGGGAACACCTCGGCCAACGCGCGGCATTCGCCGGCCAGCGTGTCGAGATGGTACAGCCCCTTCGATCCCGTCATGCACCAGATCCCTTGCGCACCATCGCCACGCGACCACCAGACCGGTCCGGCACAGACCGATCGCGGTGGAACGAAGGATGGACGTTCCAATGCCCCCGTCCGGATATCGGCCAGCAGTGCACCGTCCATCGAGGACAGCAGGTAACGCCTCGCATCCAGTTCCAACAGGTCCAGATAGCGCCGACCCGAGGCATGCGGCAAGGCGATCAGATCGGTCTGGCGCCCCTGCGCATCATGCACGAACAGGCCCCTGCGGTGCGACAGCGCCAGCACCTTCCCGGAACCCTCATTGCGGTGAACGGCCAGTACTTCATCGATCAGGTCCGCAACGGGCTCATCGGGCAGGTGGAAGCCCTGCGCGATGTTGTTCCGGTCGGAAAGCAGCGCCACGCCCTGCGTGTAGGAGCCGATGCAGACCACCTCGTCCATCACCAGCAACCGTGAAGCACCCGCGAAGAGGTCCTCGCGCTTGCGGCAATCGGCCTCGTCCAGCGAACGATCATAGTGTTCCACACGGCCCGTGCGCGGGTCCAAGCGGAGCAACCCCTGGTCGATGGTGGCCACCAGCACATGATCCCCCACGCGGACCATGTCCTGCACCATGTGGTCCACGAACGTGGGGGCATGGCGGGCATCCGGCCATAATAAGGTGGCGCTGCCATCCGACTTCCGCACCCGGAAGATGCCCTCCGACCAGGTGCCCATGAGCAGGGTGGAATCCTCGTCCACCATGCCGCGCACTTGGAACGCATAACCGTGCCCAGGATGGCCGTTCACCGCCTTCAGGGGGAAGGGTGTGGCCGTGCGTGTGGCCGGATCGAAGCGGACCACGCCGCTGAAGGTGGAGAGCCAGAGAATGCCCTGCGCATCCTCCAGCATGCCGCTGATCACCTCGCGCGATCGTGCGGTGGGTGCCGGCGGTGCGATCTCCGTGGTGGTGAAGCGTCGATGGACCGGATCGAACAGGCTCAAACAACGTGCACCGTGGGCCACCCAGATCCGGCCAGCGGCATCCACAAGCAGATCGGTGACCCGCTGCTCCCCATGTTCGGAGTAGGCCGGAATGGGCAGCGGCACGCGCTGAAGCGTATCCGTCAACGGATCGAGCAGGGTGAGGTAAGGCGCGTTCGTACCAACGAGCAGATACCGGGAACCATCCCAAGCGAGTGCCGTGATCTTGTCACCGGGCAGCGCATCCGGGCGGCCTTCGTAACGGTACACCTTCACCCGTCGGCCATCGAAGCGGTTGAGGCCATCCGAGGTGCCCACCCACAGGTATCCACGACCATCCACGGCCAACGACTGCACATGGTCGCTCGAGAGCCCATCGCGCATGGTGATGGTGCGCAGGCTGGGCGCCACCAACTGGGCGGACGCTTCAAGGGCGAAAGCCACGCCCAGAAGCGCGAACAGATGCACTCGGGATGAGCGCTTCATCGCCCTTGGCTCTCCTTTTCCGCCAAGTTAGATGGAACGTGCCCGCTCCCGGCAAAGCCCTTACAGCGTGGCCTTGATGCCCGTGCGATAGTCCGTGGGCTGCACGTTCAGCGCCCGCTCCAACTTGCCGCTGTCGAAGCGGTAGTCGTGCTCGAACTGGTACATCATCTCCTTGTTCTCGCGCAGCACCGGGACGAACAGGCCCATCAGCGAGAGCATCCAGCCCGGTGCCACCTGGATCGCGTTGGGCTTGCCGGCCAGCTCACAGGCCAAGCGCACGAACTGCTCGCCGGTGATGGCTTCCTTGCTCGTGAGCGCATGCCAAACCTGCCCGTAGGCGGAAGGCGTATTGCCCAGCAACGCGACGCTCCTTCCGGCATCCGGCGTATAGGTGAAGGTGTGCACGGCCTTGGCATTGCCCACCCATTGCGGTGCCTTGCCCGCCCGCAGCCTTTCGAACACGGTGGCGTGCGTGAGGCTTAGGGCCGCATGCGGTCCGTAGAAATCCGCCGCACGGATGATCATGGCCTGCATCTCACCGCGCTTCCCCTCGTCCATCAAGGTGGTGGCGATACGCGCCCGAACCTCACCCTTCCTGCTGCAGGGGTTGTAGGGCGTGTCCTCGGTCATCACACCATCCACTCGGCCGTAGGCGTACACGTTGTCGAAGAAGACCAGCTTGGTGCCGTGGCGCTTGCAGGCATCGATGG
>DDRC01000068.1:0-764 GCA_002342985.1 Flavobacteriales bacterium UBA2426 | reverse complement strand
GAGAGCTCGTTGCCGATGACGCCGTTGGCGCCGAGGATGGTCTGCATGGAACCAGATCTTTAGGTAGGACTCACCGCAAAGGCGCGAAGAGCGCAAAGGTTGTCTCTATGCTGGCTGGACTCGGCTGCCTTGACTCACCGCCAAGACGCAAAGAGCCCCAAAGAACTCATGTCCGAAATTACTCCGGGAGATTATTGACCAAGCGACGGATGCCATCCCGCACGAGCTTCTCGTTGAAGTTCACGAGCAAGCCCAACCGGTTCCCGGTGAGCTTCAGGTACGTGAGCACCTGTGCCGTATGGATCGGATGCAGCGCGTCCACCGACTTGACCTCCACGATGACCGTGCGTTCGATCCAAAGATCGATCCGGTACCCGGCGTCGAGCTTTACTCCCTTGAAGGCCAACGGCAGGGCCACCTCGGACTCCACATTCAGTCCGCGCTGGTGAAGCTCATAGGCCAGACAGTGCCGGTAGCTGCTCTCCAATAGCCCAGGGCCCAATTCACGATGCACTTCGATCATCGCATCAACCGCTATGCGCGCGATCACATTCTCCCTGAGCTCCGTGTCCTCTGGTCCTGGCCTCTTTTCGGTCATTTGCGTGTTGACCAATTCACGCTTTCTATCCCTTGCGCTCTTCGCGTCTTGGCGGTGAACTCTTCCCATTCACGCTTGCGATCCTTTGCGCTGCTCGCGTCTTCGCGGTGAACTCATCCCATTCCCTTACGCTTGCCATCTTTTGCGCTCTTCGCGTCTTGGCGGT
>DDRC01000084.1:28398-30522 GCA_002342985.1 Flavobacteriales bacterium UBA2426 | reverse complement strand
CCGCCCGATGATGTACCTGGCGCTGAGCTACGACCACCGCATCATCGACGGCAAGGAGAGCGTGAGCTTCCTGATGGCCGTGAAGCAGATGATCGAGAACCCGGACAAGATGGTATTCGGGAACAAGGAGCCGGGGGAGGTGCTGCTGGGGCTGTGATTGCCGCCAGGCATCCCGGACGATGCCGTAACCCATGCGCGGGCGGGCCGTTGAAGGCCCACCCATGAAGCATTTTCTCAAGATTGCCTGCGCGGCGCTGTCGATGGTCCCGGCGTGTGCGGCTCGCGCCCAATGCACGGTTGCCAGCAGCAGCGGCTATTCGGTGAACATGCGGGTCTATCCCGAAGCCGTGGAGCCGTCCACGGACGATTGCCCGTGGGGATACAATTACAGGGTGCGGATGCGCTATGACATCGCATTCTCGGGCAGCAACGCGCCCGCCAGCCTATGGACCTTGCAGGGACGAGTGGCCTGCGGCGGCGCCGGCATCTACTTCGACCTGCCCAATGAGGGCGGAAGCGGCACTGTGGTCACCTCCAATTCCTGGACGGCCATGACCAACTGCGCCACGGTCACCCCGAACGACCTGGGCTGCTTCGCCGTGGAGGTCGATATCAATGGGCCGGGAATCCCGGCGCAGACGGTGCCCTGCGGCTTCTCGCCCCTGCCCGTTGAGCTCATCGCCTTCTCGGCGGAGACGGATGGGATGCAGGTGCGGCTGGAATGGGCCACCGCGAGCGAGCGCAACAGCGGCCATTTCGCCGTTGAGCGCTCGCCGGATGCCCAAGCCTTCGAGGAGGCGGCAAGGGTGGCTGCTGCGGGATCCAGTCAATCGATGATGCATTATGCCGCGGTGGATGAGCGTCCGTTGCCGGGTGTTTCCTACTACCGCCTGCGGCAGACCGACCTCGACGGAACGGTGCAGTTCTCTCAGGTTGTGCCGGTGCGCCTCGGGCGCGACGAGGGATGGGCGCCAGTGCCGAATCCATCGACGGACGGACGTTTCCGTGTGCCGGCTGATGCCGTGGGCGGCTCTTTGGAGGTGATCGCTGCATCCGGCATGGTGGTGAGCCGCGCGCCAGTCCTGCACACGGATGCGGATGCCGGCCCACTGCCCACCGGCGTCTACCAGGTCCGCCTCAGTAGCCTGGATGGGCTGGTCCGCACGGCCCGGCTGGTGATTCAGTGAGGGTATCCAAGGGGCTTCAGCGGAAGTAGCCGTCCAGCTCCTCCCGGAAATACTGCATCGCATTCCGCACCCCCAAGGGGAGTCCGCCGCCCAGCGCGCAGAGCGAGCCGATCTCCATGGTCTCGATGAGGTCGTTGAAGAGCGCCCGGTCGATCTTCTTGCCGGCCTGCGCGCCCGCGATCAGCTCCTGGCCGCGCGTGCTGCCGATGCGGCATGGGAAGCACTTGCCGCAGCTCTCCATCGCGGTGAACTCGAACAGGTGCTCGAGGTACTTCACCATGGGGAAGTCCTGCGGGATGCTGAGCACGCTGGCATGGCCCAGCAGGAAGCCCTCGCGCTGGAAGCTCTCGAAGTCGATGCTGAGCGCGTTGATCTTGTGCAAGGGCACGATGCCGCCGAGCGGCCCGCCGATGTGCAGGGCCTTGGTGGGCCGCGCGAATCCGCGGCCGAGGTCATCGATCACCTTCGATAGCGGGGTGCCGCACTCCACCTCATAGAGGCCCGGGCGCATGAAGCCGCTATCGAGGCACACGAGCTTGCTGCCGTTGCTCTTCTCGCTGCCCAGCTTCGCAAAGGCCGCGCCGCCGTGCTGGATCACCCAGGGCACGCAGGCCAGGGTCTCCACGTTGTTCACCACCGTGGGGCGGTTGAAGAGCCCTTGCTGCGCGGGGTAGGGCGGCCGGGTGCGCACCTCGCCGCGCTTCCCTTCGATGCTGTTGAGCAGCGCCGTCTCCTCGCCGCACACGTAGGCACCGGCGGCCTTGATCACCTTGAAGCGCCAATTGAAGCCGCTGCTCTTGATGTCCTGTCCGATCCAGCCCCGCGCCTCCAGGTCGCGCACGGCCTGCTTCACGATCTCCACCGCTTCGGGGTACTCGGCGCGGATGTAGAGCACGCCCGTATCGGCCCCCACGCAATAGCCGGCGATCATCATGCC
>DDRC01000084.1:0-28079 GCA_002342985.1 Flavobacteriales bacterium UBA2426 | reverse complement strand
GTCGCTCCTCAGCACCTGCTCCCAAACGGCGTAGAACTCGCTCAGCGGAGGCATCGGCGCGGTGAGGATGGGCGCGGCCATGCTGGTGCCCACGTGGTAGGCGTCCATGTGCTTGAAACCGGTGTGGTCGACCCGGTGGGTCGACACTACACCGGTTCCAACCATGATCTCGGCCAGCCGATCAATGGCATCGCCGCTGTAATTCAGCCCGCCCACGTTGAAGGCGCCGTTCTCGTGGCAGCGGCCCAAGCAGCACATGTGACCGATCTCCTCCGGCTTGAAGTGCTTCGCCAGTTCGTGATGCACTTTGTCCTGCGTGCCGGCCACCAGGCAGGCGCTGCCGTTGCACACGTAGGCCTTCTTGCCCTGATTCCCCTTCTTCAGGAAGTCATAGAACGAGCTGGTGCCGTAGGTGATGGCCTCGCCGATGAGGAAGTCGTCGGCGATCTGGGAGAGCGCGCGGTCCTCGGGCGTGCCGGTGGCCGATGCGGCCTGCTGCAGGCGCTCCCAGAGGGGATCTTCGAGCTCCTTGCCGTCGCGGCCGGAGAGGGAGGAGATGTTCTTCGACATGCGCCGAAGGTATGCGGGCTACTCCTTCAGAAACCGCGCAGTTCGCATGCCATTGTCTTGGTCAGCCTCCCGAATGTGGTAGAGCCCTGCTGCAAGATCACCGACATTGATCGCTCCCATGGACCGTGGCGGCAATTGGCCCGTTCGCACGGTTCTGCCCAGCCCATCCGTGATGAGATATCGCAGCGCAGTGGTGCCGCTCCAGTTCAAGGTGAGCGAGCTGGATGCTGGATTAGGCGAGATGATGAACTCGGAAGGATGGCTGGCTTCCTCCATCCCCACCGGCTCGCTGCACACGCTGCCCTGCATTGCTCCGCTCACCCATTTCACCACGGTATTGGTGCTGTCGCCGTTCACCCATCTTCCACTGGCGAGGAAGATGGTGTCATTGTAGAGCGCGATGCTGTGGGACCCATTGCTAATGACATCGCCGGTGCCGCACCAGTGCGTGCCATCCCAGTAGCCGAAAGTCTGAGCAGGCACGCCGCCAGCATACTGGAAGCCACCAGCGGCAAGCAGCTTGCCTTCGTGCTCGAAGAGAGAATAGCAGGACGCCGCTCCTGATGTGGTATTGTTCGCATCGCGCAAATGCCCCCCAACCGCGCTCCATGTGGATCCGTTCCATTTCTGGATTGCGTGGCCGGCATTGCCCGGGCCCAGACTGAAGCTGCCGCCCAAATACAACTCGTCCTGGTAAACGGCCATGGCAATGCCGTGGCCGCCACCCAATAACCCGCCACCTGGAGCTTCCCAATCCTGACCATTGAACCGTGCAATGCCATCAGCGCTGTTGGGTGCGAGGTCAAGAGTTCCGCACACGTAGAGACTGCCTTGGTAGATGATGGCGTCCCTGATATCCGGCGCATTGAACGGGAAAGTAAGCGGCAGCAGCCCTACCGGCACCCATTGCCTACCCACGCGCTTGGCCACGCCGTGGCACAACTGCCCATCGGCCTCGAGGAAAGGTCCGAGGGCGTACAACTCGTTATCGAGCACCTTCAGCCGGCGTATTGCACCGTTGCCGTACTCGAAGCCTTCAATGGCATGCCAGCCATTATCATAGTACGCCGCGAGGTTGTTGACCGGAATTGAGTCGCCATCGCTTTCGACCACCGCATAGAAATATCCGCAAACGAACAAGGTGTCACCGAAGCGGAGCGCATCCGTCACAGTGCCTCGGAATCCGCGGAGAATACTCCAAGCGCCATTTTGGTAGCAGGGAATTATCGGTGCCGCGAAGTTGTTCGTCTCCGTGATGTTGCCGATGCACATGAGGCCCAACTCTGGGTCCACGCGCAATCGCAAGCTGCCCGGGGTGCGGCCCGGCATATCAGCATCCACCCAATTGCCTTGGGCGGATGCCGGTGATGCTGTCAAGATCAACGCGGCAACGCTGAGCACGACGCTCAAGTCAAGCATGGAGCGCATGGCTCAGCGTGTTTGTATGAATAGCTTCGCTGAGCGCAACGTGCTTGGGCTGCTGGCCCGGCACGTATAGATGCCTGGGGCCAGGTCTCGCAGGTGCAAGGTTCCCTGGCCTTCGGCATCGATAACAAGCATGGTCTGGTGGACCGTTGCGCCCTTGCTATCGAAGACCTCCAGACGCTGCGCGCCTATCGGCAAGCCCAGCACGGACCAAGTGCCATATCCGATGAGGCGCAGTTCGAAGGTGGTGCTGGCTAGAGGAGCATCTTCTTGTGTGCCTATGTTCATCTCCAGGCAAATGGCCGCGACGAAACCGTCCGAGTAGTTCAGGGGGGCCGGATCGAAGCTCTCGTCGAAATAGGCCGGTGGGCCACCAGCATCGTCATGCGGGAAGTAGGCGTTCAGGTTCTGAATGGGCTTAGAGGTGCGACCGGCCAGGAAGAGATTGCCGTTGCTGAAGGCGGTGGTGAAGATCTGATCTCCAGACGGGCCTTCCACACCACCGAAGAAGGTGCTGTAGCTGAGCTCGGTGGTGGCGTTGTAGACCATGAGGACCCCCTCCACGCCGGAGATTGTCGGAACACCGAAGCTCGAGCTGATGGTGCCCTGATTGTAGTAGGCAGCATTGGGCACGATGGGAAGGCCGGGGTCGCCTGTGGCGCCCGCCACGGTCAGTTTGCCGCTGGAGAAGCTTGCGCTTTCCAGCGCATTGTAGCCAGCGCCGCTCACGTAGGTGCTCCAATTCAGCACATGGCTGCCATTGGCGTAGCGCGCAATGAAGCCTGCCGTGCCCGTGTTGGTGGGCATATAGAAGTAGCCAGCACTCACCGTATCCATATCGGCGCTCTGGGTCTCACCCACCACGATCAGGTTATTGGCTTCGTCTCGCGCCAGGCTGTTGCGGCCCGGACGATCCATGCCGCTCCCGCCGTGATGGCTGCTCCACACGGTATCGGCCTGGGTGTTGAAGTCCATGAGCACCACATCCCGGTCTGCGTTATGGTTAGCGCCGCCACCGATTACCGGGAAGTCACTGCTGAACGTGCTGCCACTCACGTAAAAGCCGTTGGCATGGCGGACGATATCAGCGCCTTCGTCCGACCCGCTACCTCCAATGGATGTACACCATTGCAAGGAGCAATTGGCGTTGAAACGCGCCAACATCACATCCCGTGGGCCTCCTCCGTACGCACCGTTGTATGCCCCCGAAAGCGTTTGCAGCGCGAATGTGCTGTCGCACGAACCCACCACGCACAACTGTCCAGCGGCATCCACATCGAGACCAGTGACCATTTCACCGCCGTCGTTGCCGAAGTATGTGCTCCATTCGATGAAGCCCTTTGGCGAGAATCGTGCAAGGAAACCTTTGCCGTTGACGGTGGTGCCGGTCGGTTGATTGTATGCACCCGCAAGCGGCTGCTGATAGAGGTCGTTCGACTCAGTGACCCCACCAATGAATATGTCCGTGGTTTGGCCGCCGGTCTGACGAGTGACCACGGCAAAACCCGCTTGCGTGCCTAAGCCGAAGTTGTTGTCGGTGCCGCCGTAGAAAACCATCCAATCCAACTCGTAATTGGGCCGGAACTTGGCGAGCGTTACAGCGTTCGGCACTCCGAGCAAATCGGTGCCTAAGGCATTCTGGAAGCTCAAGAAGTCACTCACGGCTTTCCCAGTCACGTAGTAGTTGCCATTCACATCGGTGGTGCTGGCCCAGATCTCGTCATAACCACTCCCCCCGAAGTAGCTGCTCCAGCAGAGTCCTTCGGTATCGGTGTTCATGGCCAAGGGCAGCGCCCCAATCTGCAGCACGATGGGCAGGCTAGGGTCGTAGGTGTCGAACACGAAGTTCACCACATCATCGCCGTTCATCTCCTCGTAGGTGGCCGCCCAGTTCAGCGGGATCACATCGCCGCCTTGGCCTACCTGGTAAGCCGCGGCCTCGCGCAGCTTCACCCAGCGGCCGCTGAGCCAGACCTTGAGGTCGCCATCGGGTTGCACCTTCAGGCTGTCCTGTCCGAAGAACTGGAGCGCGAGTTTGGTGGGGTCGCTGCCCGGCCAGCAGTAGAAGGCCAGCTTCTGGCCCGCGCTGCCGCTGTAAAAGACCATGTCGATCTCCGGATAGATGTCTTCGTAAACCACGCGATCGTAGCCATAGACCTGTGTCGCCATTAGGTGCCGTCCAGGGCAGGTAGAAGTTCTGGTAGTGCGTCTTCGGCGTGTTCCCAACGGGGTCCACATCGCTGCACTGGTAGGGCCGCACATCGATCCGATGGCTGAACACCTGATCGCTCGGCGGCAGCGTGGGCTCCTTCACCACCAGGCTGAAGGTGCTCTTCTCTTGCAGGTACGCTTGCGGGTAACCGCCTTGCGAGTAATAGCGCACGAATGGCACGCGCTGGTACGATTGGTCGTGGATCTGGCCCTCGTTGGCCCAATAGCCGATCGAGCCTTTGCAATCCTCCCCGTATAGGTCAGGGAGTATCTGTGCCCGCAAATGGGGGGGGGTGAAGCCAAGGGCAAGCACCAGGACGACGAACGCATGCATCATGACGAAAACGTTTGTTGGGTTATCGAATGCAGCTCAGTATCCCTAGCTCGCGGGTTGAAATTAGCGCTGGGCGCGTCGGAAGCAATGCCCACTTCACCTCGCGGCTGCGGCTGGTGCCTTTGGCGCATCGATTTCTCAGGGGGCCTTTCCCAATGGCTCTGGGCGCCCGCTCCGTCTTTCTGGTGCAAGGGGCCTGACGCTGGTGGCGGGGCCGGATGATGGCCCGTGGGTGACGTCCGGCGTTCAGGCGCCGTTGCCTTCGCCGCCCCGGTGCTTGGGCTTGCGCGTATAGGCCTTGCGGCTCTTCACTACGCGCGGCCGGTAGCGGCCATCCAGTGCGCCCGCGGCCTTCTGCGCCTCGCGCTTGGCCGCGCGCTCGATGGCGTCGAGTTCCTGGCGAGCCGGTCGCTTGCGCTTGGCCATGGTTCAAAGGTCGGCCGGTTTGCCGATCCGGGCATTCTGGTTAGCTTGCTTTTGATTGCAACCCCCTTCGCGATGAAACGCATCATGAAAGCCCTCGGCATCGTGCTCCTCATCGTGGCCCTCTCGGCGCTCGCCGGCTATGCCTACATCACGCAGGCCCTTCCCGATGTGGAGGCGCCGGCGGAGCTCAGCGTGGAGCTGACCCCGGAGCGGATCGAGCGCGGCCGGTACCTGGCCAACAGCGTATGCGTGTGCATGGACTGTCATGCGCAGCGCGACTGGGACCTCCTGTCGGCGCCGCCCAAGCCGGGGACGCAGGGCGCAGGCGGCGACCGGTTCAATCGCACCATGCAGTTCCCCGGCGAGTTCTACGCGCGGAACATCACGCCCTTCGCACTCAAGGACTGGACCGATGGCGAGCTTTACCGGGCCATCACCAGCGGGGTGAGCAAGGATGGGCATCCGTTCTTCCCGGTGATGCCCTACCCGAATTACAACCGACTGGCCACGGAGGACGTGCACAGCATCATCGCCTACCTGCGCTCGCTGGAGCCGATCGAGACGCCGCCGTACCCGGCGAGCGTGATCGATTTCCCAGTGAACCTGATCATGCGCACCGTGCCCGAGGCACCCCACCCGATGGACCGCCCGGAGCCCACGGACCCTGCCTATGGCGAGTACATGGTGAACGCGGCCGCCTGCATCGAATGCCACACGCGAACGGAGAAGGGGGAAAGGGTGGGCGCGCCCTTCGCGGGGGGCTTCGCCTTCACCATGCCCAACGGAGCCGTGCTCCGCTCGGCCAACATCACGCCGCATCCCACCGATGGCATCGGCGCCTGGGACAAGGCCACGTTCATCGCGCGGTTCAAGCAGTATGCGGATAGCGCCTATGTGCCGCCGCGGGTCGACTGGCAGGCCGGGGATTTCCAGACGGTGATGCCGTGGACCATGTACGCCACCATGACCGAGCAGGACCTCGGCGCTATCTTCGACTACCTGAGCAAGCTGCCGCCGGTGGCCGGCAGGCCGGAGAAGTGGACGCCGCCGGGCAGCGGGTCCTAGCTCAGCGCAGCACGCTGTACATCACCAGATCCAGCAGGCGGCCGTCCGCTGTCCGGTAGTCGCGGCGCAGCAGGCCTTCGCGCTCGAAGCCGCAATGCTCCAGCACCTTGCAGCTGCCCACGTTCACGGGGTCCACACGGGCGAAGACCTTCTCCATGCCGAGCTCTGTGAAGGCGTAGTCCACCGCCCAGAGCAGGCCCATGGTCGTGATGCCCTTGCCCTCGTACACCGAGCTGATGAAATAGGCCGTCTCGCACTTCGGCACCGTCCAGTCGAATTCCTTCAGGAAGACCAGCCCGATGGGGGCGCCGCCCTCGTAGTCGCGCATGGCGAAGCAGAAGAATTCGCGGCGTTTCGACAGGGCCAGCATGTCCTTGATGTAGGACCGCGTGCTGCGCGGATCGCTGCAATGGGCGCAGGTCACCGGGAAGTAGGGGAGCAGCCGCCTGCGGTCGGAATCCACCAGGTGGAACAGGCCGTGGTGATCGTCCTTCGTGATGGGTTCGATGATGACCGAATCGCTCATCCTGCCGCCTTGCTCAGGGCCGCTGCACGCATGGCTGCCGCCCGTTCGGCCCCAAGGTAGCGCTCCACCCCGGCGTGGACCAGGTAGACCAGCGGCGTGCTCACGATGGCCACCAGGAGCTTGTAGGCGTAGGCCGTCATCACCAGCGCGGTGCAGCGTGCGAACGAGAAGTCGCTCCGCAGCAGCCAGAAGGCCATGTAGGTGACCACCACGCTGTCGATGAGTTGGCTGATGAGCGTGCTTCCGGTGGCCCGCAGCCAGATGCGGCGGTCGCCGGTGAGGCGCTTGATGGCGCGGAAGCTCAAGGCATCCACGAGCTGCCCCACCACGAAGGCGCTGAGCGAGCCCACGATGATGTTCATGCCCTGGCCGAAGATGCCCGCGAACGCAGCCTGCATGTCGGGCACGCCCTGCGCGGCGTTCATGCCCACCCAGAAGTCGGCGGGGGGCATGCCGATGGCGAATCCCATCACCACGAAGGCGAAGGCGATGAGCGCTGCGGTGAGCAGGGTGAGGAAGCGCACGCCGCGCACCCCGTAGTAGTCGTTCACCACATCGGTGAGGATGAAGACGATGGGCCAGGGCAGCACGCCCACGCTGAGCACGAAGCTGAGGTGCGGTTGGCCGAGCAGGGTGAAGTCGGCCTTGGTGACGCCCAGCAAGGTCTCCAGCTGGAAGAGCTTCACCCCGATCATCTCCGCGATGAGCGCATTGGCCACGAAGAAGCCGCCCAGAACGAGGTAGAGCCGCGTGGCCTTGTCCGCAAGGATGGAGTGGATCATCAGCGGAAAGGTAGCAAGCCCGTTGGCGCTACTCTTTCAGGAAGCGGACCGCCAGCTCCCCTTCGATGGTGCGGATCCGCAGGGTGTACGCCCCTGGGCGCAGGTCTTCCACCGACAGACGCACACGCCCGGCATCGGCGGTCCAGGCCATCGCCGCCCGGCGCCCGAGCGCGTCGATCACATCCACGCCCCGTGCGGTCGTTCCATCGGGCAGGTCCACCCAGAGCACGTCCGATGCCGGGACCGGCCACGCCTTGCTGATGCGCTGCGCATGGTCGGATGATCCGGTGATGATCCCCGGGCAAAGGGCCGAGTCCGTCAGGGCCCAGGTGCTGTGCGTGATGCTCGCGGTCACGTCCACCGGATCGAGCAGCACAGAGGTCTGCACCCAATCGTCGGCGATGATGGGGGTGAGGGATTGCACGGTGGAGGTGAGGGGCACCACGCCGCATGCGGCGAACGCACCGGTGCCGCGGATCATGGCAGGGCGTCGCGGCAGCACGGGCGTGAGACCGGAGATCACCGGGGCGCCGGTCGCATCGGCGATGAAGGCATATTGGGACATCGTCGCGTTCAGCTCTCCCGCTGTCGCGATGGCGCCGGTCGCGTCCACGGAAAGGAAGCGCAAGGCACCCGGCCCGGATCCGACCATCAGCACACCATCGTTGTTCGCCGGAATGGCCCCGTATACGCCGGAGATCATATCGGGATAGAACTTCCAATCGATCAGGCTTCCATCGGACGCCAAGGCGAGCAACGCAGGGTGCATGGTGGTCTGGCCCGCTGGTACATAGGACATGCCGAGCAGCAGCGTACCGTCGCTGAGCTCCACCGCACCGCTGATCTGCATGCCGCTGGATGGGATCTCCCTCACCCGTTCCGCCCAGATCACCGTGCCGTCAGGTGCGATGCGGGCGACGTTGGAACCACCCATTGGGCCGTTGACGCCCCCCCACGCCAGCACATCGCCGTTCGCAAGGGCCTCGGCGCCAAGGAACGCTGTGGCCGCGTTGTTGATCTGCAGGTAGGTGCCACTGGCGATCATCCCATTCGTGTCGCACTTCGCGATCAGACCCTTGGAACCGCCGGCCCCCGATGCACTACCGACGAGCAGCAGGGAATCGTCGGGCAGGGGTACGGCCCTGTGCCACCTGCTCGAGATGACCAGCGGGTCGGGGTCGTCGTAGATCAACGCCGACACGCATGTGCCATCATCGGCCACGTGCATCATGAACAGGTCGCGGTCGCGAACGGTCCCGATGAGGAGGGAGCCCGCGTCGGAGCGCGTGAAGCAATTGTAGAGGTACACCGTGTCTTGGGCGAAGTGGTACCGGTCATGCTGCAAGGGCGCACCATCGGCGTCGATCCGGTCCACGTAGATGATCTTCCGGTCGGGGCTGTTCGAGCCGGCGTGACCAAGGACCGTGAAGCCGCTGTCCGGTCGGAGGGCGACCCTGCCGCCGGTGTACCATGGAGAGGTCGTATCGGACGGTGCATCGTAGACGTTGGCGAAGGGGGCCTGGGCCTGGGCGATGATCCCGTTCAGGGCCATCATCCAGAGAAGGAGGGTGCGTTCCATGGGGCTGGTCTTGCTGTATGACGAGCGATGCACGCCTGGGTGGCCTGCTCGCCGCACGACGGAGTTCCGCTCAAGGTAGCGGTTCCATCAGCCCGCCACGTTCACCCCGATCAGCCGGCCGATGCCGAAGGTGATCGCCGCGGCCGCAAGTCCGAAGAACACCTGTCGCATCCCGCTGAACAGGAGCGAACGCCCCGTGAAGAGCGTGATCGCCCCGCCGATGCCGAAGAGGCCCAGCGCGCTCAACCCAAGGCTAAGGCCGATGGCCTTCAGGCCGGTGAGGAAGAAGAAGGGCAGCACGGGCAGGATGGCGCCGATGGCGAAGAGGAAGAACGAGGTGATCGCCGCCTCCCACGCCGAACCCTGCAGTTCCTCCGCGTTGATGCCGAGCTCCTCCTTCACCAGCAGCGCGTGCGCCTTGCCAGTGTCGCGCATGGCTTCATCGGCCAGCCGATGCGCCTCCGCCTCGCCGATGCCTTTCGCCATGTAGATGAGCACGAGCTCCTTGCGCTCGCCTTCGGGATTCGTCTCGAGCTCGGTCATCTCCAGGGCCATCTGGCGCTCGTACAGTTCCTGCGAGCTCTTCACGCTGATCCACTCGCCGAGCGCCATGCTCAATGCACCGGCCAGCAGGCCGGCCAGCCCCGCGAGCAGCACGCCCTGCTGCCCTTCCGTGGCGCCGGCCACACCCATCACCAGGCTCATGTTGCTCACCAGGCCATCGTTCGCGCCGAGCACCGCGGCGCGCAGCGCGTTTCCGCCCACGCTCTTGTGCCGCCCTTCGATGCGCCCCAGCTGCTCGCCGCCCATGCCGCGCTTGCCGGCGATCAGGGAGGCCAGGATCCGCACATGGTTCTGCTCCGCGCCGCTCACCGGCGTTCCGCTGCGGAGCTTCTGCGCCACGCTGGCCTTCGCCAGGCCCTTCTCCACGTCCATCAGCTGCGCGATCACATGGTCGTACCCAAGCATGCGACCGATGCGGTCCAAGGTGCGTGCCCGCCACGACGGACCCGGCATCACATCGAGGATACCGGCCTTCTTCAGTTCACCAAAGGCATGCTCGGCATGGCCACGTTCGATGGTGGCCATCTCCTTGAAGAGCTGTGCCACATGCGGGTCCTGTTCATTGGCAGCGATGCGTTCATACAGGTACGCGGCGTCCACCTCCGTACGAAGGCTCTGGACCTGCAGCTTGTTCGTGGCCATGCATCGAAGATGCGGAAGATCGACCAGTGCTCAACTGAGCACGGTCACCACCGCACCGACCTTCACCGTGCCGCTGGCGTCACCCACCGCGTTCATCCCGAACATCACCTTGTTCCCCTTGCTGCGATAGCTGGCCAGCGTGCGCAGCGGTTCCTTGCCGCGTTCGCCGGTGCGCTGGTCGGTGCTCACGATCACGCAGCGGGCGCAGGGCTTCACCAGTTGGAAGTGTGCAGTGCCGATCTGAAGCTTGCGCCATGCATCCTCCTGGTACGGTGTTCCACCGGCGATCACCAGGTTCGGGCGGAAGCGGTCCATGGGCACGGGCACATCAAGCCGCGCGTTCAGGTCATCGAGCGAGGCCTGAGAGGCGATGAGGTAGGGGAAGCCATCGCTCAGCGAGGTGAGGCCTTGCGCATAGCGTCCATCGGTGCGTCGCTTGGTGGCATCGGGCAGATACACGAGCGTCAGCGGTCGTTCAAGGCGGGCACTGAACCAGCGGCTGTGTTCATCGTCCGCGGGAACGGTCCGCACACGATCGCTCCACACGCTGGTCATCACGGTGCGTTCATTACGCCATGTCCAAGGGAGATCGAGCGTGGCACCATCGCGCACATCGGTCACACGGAAACCATCACCGTGGGGTGAGGTGTGCAGGCAGGCCATGGCGGTCACTTCACGCTGGCTCACGAAAGTGCCTTCCCCATCCACCAGCATCCAGCGTCGGTCATGTTGCAGTCCGCGGTCGGTGAGCTGCGCTTCGTACACATGGAAGCCCCCGAGCGACTTGATCGGGTGGATGTGGATCGAGGCCAGCGTGAGGCTCATTCGCGGACCACGCGGGTGATCGCCTGGGCGCCGTTCACGCGCAGCAGCAGCAGGTAGGTGCCCGGCGCCTCGGGCAGCCGGACACGAAGAAGCGGCCCACGCCGCTCCCGCAGGGCAGGCATGCGTGCGCCGCGCGCATCCAGCACATCCAGCAGCTCCAGCTGCGCGCCGGCCCCGGCACCGATGCTCACCCAGCCGTCGCTCGTGGGTACCGGGTGCACGCGCACCAGGTCCGCCGGGCGCTCGGCCAGGCCCGCCGGCCCTAGGAAGAGCGAATCCGCCGCCACCAGCGAGGGTGAGCGGTCGCTGGCCTCGAGCATGTCGCGGAAGGCGTCGATGTCCGGATGGCTGTGGCTGAACATCTCCGCGTTCCAGGCCGGTGGCACGGGCTGGTACCACACACGGGCGAAGGCGCGCAGGCCCTCGGTGGCGCCGTTGAGCGGAACGTGGTAGCGCACCGCATCGGCCCCGGTGCCCTCCTCCCCGAAGGCGTTGCGGTTGAAGTCGGTATCACTGGCGGGTACACCGGCCACGCGTGTGGTGTCGTACGCCGGGTGGCTGCTCGTGAAGCCCACGGGCGCCAGGCGGTTGTCCTTGATCGGGTCCTTGGCACGCTCGAGCACCGTGGTGACATCGCCGTTCACGTCTCCCATCACCAGCTCGTAGATCTGCACCTGGTCACCGCTGACGATCACATCATGGTGCGGCTCGTAGCCCGCATCATGGCCCTCCACCTCGTCGGCGCCGTTCAGCAGCCCGCTCTTGAAGACCGTGTCGCCCTCGGTGGTCAGCACCGTGAATTCGATGAAGGCGCGGCGCGAGGGGTAGCCGCTGGGGAAGCGATGCCCGGCCTTGTTCTCGAGGCGCACCGCGAAGAAGGCGGTGTCCGCTGTGCGGTCGATCAGGCTGAGGTGCGCATCGAGGGTGTGGTGGGCCAGCATGCGGCGCGTGCGGGCCAGGGTGCTGTCGAACTGCACGTCGGTGGCCGGGATGCCGAGGGCGCCCTTGTTCTGCTTCAGCAGCCGCACCATGTGCTCGTTGCCGCCCACCAGGTGGTGGAGCCCGAAGGGCGACTGTGCATTGAGGAAGGGGTATTCGGCCGCCAGCAGGATGCCATCGTTGATGCGCGGCATGTGACAGGTGTTGCAGTGCGTGCCATTCGCGCTGTACACGCTGTTGAGCCATTCGTGGTAGGTGGCCTGCTCCACGAAGCGGTCGCCCGTGAGGTCGCCATCCAGGCCGATGGTCTCGGTGATCAGCGTATGGCAGCCCGCGCACACCTTGCTGTTCACGATGTGGCTGCCGAAGCCGGGCGTGAAGCGCACGAACGACTCCATGATGGCCGGGTTGATCTGGTCGTCGCTATAGGGGCCATAGACCCGTGCGGAATCGAACTCGAGTTCCCCGCTGAAGTAGGTGCCCGAGGTCGCCTCGCTCTGCATGTGGCAGCTAAGGCAGCTCACGCCGTCCTGGCCCAGGATGCTGGTGTCGAGGTGCGCCAGGGTGAACGGCGCATGACCCAGCAGGCGCTCCTCATGCATCCCCAGCGGCGCATGGCAGCTGAGGCATTTGTTCTCGATGGCCTCAGCGTGCGCAGGGTTCACCAGCGACTCGTGCCGGGCCTTGGCAAGGAAGAAGGGATCGCGGGCGCTGTTGGCCATCAGGGTGCTGCGCCAGTCGTCCACCACGTTCACATCGCGCCCCTGCGCATCCACGCTGGCCACGCCCAGCAGGTCGCGCCCATGGCAGCCGGCACAGCGCCCGGCCGAGGTGAAGTAGGTGCTGATCCTCACCGGAAGGCTGTCGGCCGTGCGGAAGAGCGCGAGCTCCAGCGCACCGTGCGGCCCATGCACGGGACGCATGGCCGCGTCCCAGCCCGAGAGCACGAGGACCAACGCGAGCGCAGCTCCGATCACCAGGGTCGTCCTCCGCATCCTGCAGTAGCGGTGCAAGGTAGCCGATTGCCGCTTGCGCATCAGCGCTGATCGCGCACCGGAATGGGACGCCTGCCGCGCTGACGGCTCATGCATCACCTGCATGGTGTTGGAACATCGTTCCACGAGTCCCCTGCCTCGCCTCCGGGGGGCTCTAACTTCGCCGCATGCCACGCCTGCTGCTGCTATCGGTTCTCCTGCTCGCGGTCCTCGCCGCCCACGGGCAGGGCGCCGAACCCTTCGTGGACCATTGGGACGCGAAGAAGACCATCAAACGCAGCGAAGGCCTCATGGTGAACGGGCGCGAGTGGGGCGAGTGGCGCTTCTACGACCGCGAGGGTCGCTTGATCGAGCAGAGCGAGTTCAAGTCTGGCGAACGCGATGGGCACGTGCGCATCTACTACCCTGGCGGCCAGCAGCTGCAGCATGATGGCTTCATGCGCCGGGGCGTGCAGGACAGCACCATCACCAGCTACTACGCCAGCGGGCAGGTCATGGAGCGCGGCGCCTACCGCAAGGGCGTGAAGGAGGGGGCCTGGGAGTACTTCTACCCCGATGGCAAGCCGATGCTCAAGGAGCGCTGGAGCACGGGCATCGCCATCGTCACCGATGCCTGGGACCGCGACGGGGAGCAGACTGTGACGAAGGGCGATGGCTTCACGCGCGCCTACTTCCCCAGCGGCACCGTGAGCGAGCTGAAGCACTACCGGGCCGGCGTTCCCGACGGTGAGCAGACCGAGTACTGGCCCGCCGGCAACATCAAGTCCCAGGGCCCGTGCACCGGCGGGCAGCGCAACGGCCTGTGGAAATGGTTCGGCAGCAACGGCAAGCTGGAGAAGGAGGCCGCTTACGTGGCGGGCAAGCTGCATGGGGCCTATACCGTGTACCGCGCCGACGGATCCGTGGATGTGACCGGCTGGCACAAGGCCGACCAGAAGGACAGCCTCTGGACCTGGTACAACGAGAAAGGCCGGCCGGAGATGAGCGGCCCGTTCAAGGAGGGCCTGCGCGAGGGCGTATGGAAGCACTGGCACACCAACGGCCAATTGCAGAGCACGGGTGCGTTCAAGGCCGATAAGGAGCAGGGCGAATGGGTGTATTACTACGAAGGGGGCCAGTTCTGGAAGAAGGGCGCCTTCGCCGATGGCCTGAAGTCCGGCATCTGGACCACGCGCTACGAGAATGGGCAGAAGCTCCAAGAGGGTCCCTACCTGATGGGGCGGGAGGATGGCCAATGGCAGAGCTGGTTCGAGAATGGAAGGCTGAAGACCGAAGGCGGCTTCACGCAGGGCCGGATGAACGGCCTGTGGAAGGGCTTCTTCCCGGACGGAAGCCCGGACTATGAGGGTTGGTTCAAGGACGACCTGAAGCACGGCGCGTGGAAGCTCTATTTCGACCCCGGTGAGGGCAAAGTGCCCGGCGGCCGGGTGCGCGAGGAGGGCAGCTACGACCAAGGGAAGAAGAGCGGCCGGTGGGTCGCCTACAGCGTGAACGGCACGCCCATTAGCGAGGGGCAGTACAGCATGGGGGCGCCTACCGGCAAGTGGGTCTACTTCGACGATGCCGGCGTGAAGATGCGCGAGCAGGAGCTCATCAATGGCGACCCGCACGGACCCTGCAAAGTGTACGACCAGCGTGGCCGCGTGGTGCAGGAGATGCACTACCGCAACGGCCGCCTGCATGGCACCATGAACTTCTACGACCGCAACGGCAAGGTGACCAAGAGCATGGAGTATGAGGAGGGGCAGGTCAAGAAGAGCGCGCCGGCAGCCCCGTCCCAAGCGCCGCGGGGGGGCGGGGTGCCTGGAGGGAGGCGGTGATGCCGGTCCCTCCGGATGCCGGGATTTCGCTGGCAAACCCTACATTTGCGCCGACAGATGGCGGATGAGGAAGAGGGGGCCGCCCCTCTTTTTTGTTGCAGACCATTGAGCATCAGCCGGAAATGATCACCGAGGCGGACGTGAAGCGGACGGTAGAGAAGCACTTGGAGGGCACCACGCACTTCCTGGTGGCTGTGGAGCTGCGCCCCGGCAACAAGCTGGTGGTGGAGGTCGACGACGACCGCGCCATCACCCTCAACGAGCTGGCCGCCCTCAATAAAGCCGTGCGCGAGGAGCTCGGTCCGGAGGCCGACGACTACGAAATGCAGTTCAGCAGCCCCGGCATGGGCCGCCCTTTCAAGGTGATGCGCCAGTACCAGAAGCATATGGGCCGCATCGTCGACATCACCCTCAACGACGGCCGCACGCTGCACGGGCAGCTCGCCGCCATCGCGGAGGCCACCGTGGGCCTGCGCATCCAGCACCCCAGCAAGGTGAAGGGGCGCCTGCCCAAGCTGGACGAGGAGGTCACCACCGTGCACCTCACCGACATCAAGAGCACCAAAGCAACCATCACGTTCAATTAGATCGGGCCATGGCCACCGTGAACCTCATCGAGTCCTTCGGCGAATTCAAGGACCTCAAGAACATCGACCGCGTCACCATGATGGGCATCATGGAGGACGTCTTCCGCGGAGTGGTGAAGAAGCGCTTCGGGGAGGAAGCCAAGGTGGACATCATCATCAACCCCGACAAGGGCGACCTGGAGATCTACCTGAACCGCGTGATCGTGGAGGATGGCTTCAGCGAGGACGACAACCTCGACATCGAGCTCAGCGAGGCGCGCAAGATCGATCCCGACTTCGAGGTGGGCGAGGAGGTGACCCAGGAGGTGAAGATCGAGGACTTCGGCCGCAGGAACATCCTTGCGCTCAAGCAGAACCTCCAGGGCCGCATCATGGAGCTGGAGAAGGACCACCTCTACAACAAGTACAAGGAGCGGGTGGGCGAGATCATCACCGGCGAGGTATACCAGGTGTGGAAGCGCGAGACGCTCATCCTCGACGACGAGGGCAATGAGCTGATCATGCCCAAGGACCAGCAGATCAAGACCGACTTCTTCAAGAAGGGCGATACCGTGCGCGCCGTCGTGTGGAAAGTCGAGATGGTCAACAACAGCCCGAAGGTGATCCTGAGCCGCACAGCGCCGGAGTTCCTGGCCAAGCTGTTCGAGCAGGAGGTGCCCGAGGTGGCCGACGGCCTCATCACCATCAAGCGCATCGTACGCGAGCCGGGCGAGCGCGCCAAGGTGGCGGTGGAGAGCTACGACGACCGCATCGATCCGGTGGGCGCGTGCGTGGGGATGAAGGGCAGCCGCATCCACGGGATCGTGCGCGAGCTGCGCAACGAGAACATCGATGTGATCAACTGGACGGCCAACGAGCAGCTGCTCATCCAGCGCGCGCTCAGCCCTGCCAAGATCGGCGACATCAAGCTCGACGCCGAGCACAAGCGCGCCGAGGTGTACATGAAGCCCGACCAGGTGGCGCTCGCCATCGGCAAGGGCGGCCACAACATCAAGCTGGCCGGCCGCCTCACGGGCTACGACATCGACGTGTACCGCGACACCGACGAGGTGAGCGACGATGTGAGCCTGGACGAGTTCGCCGATGAGATCGATCAGTGGATCATCGATGAGCTGAAGAACATCGGTTGCGATACCGCGCGCAGCGTGCTGGACATCCCGGCCGATGAGCTGGTGAAGCGCACCGACCTGGAGGAGGAGACCATCAACGAGGTGCTGCGCATCCTCAAGGCCGAACTCGAGGCCTGAGGACGGAACGGACCAGCAGCGTTAATACAACCGCATGAGCGAAGCGACGGAGAAGAGCATACGATTGAGCAAGGTGGCCAAGGAGTTCAACCTGGCCGTGAGCACCGTCGTGGACTTCCTCGCCAAGAAGGGCCACCAGGTGGAGAGCAACCCCAACTCGAAGATCGAGGCGGGGCTGTACGACCTGCTGCTGGCCGAATTCGGCGCGGACAAGGAGATCAAGGCCAAGGCGCAGCAGGCCGTGCAGCAGCGCCAGGAGCGCGAGACCATCACCCTGGCCGCCGGAGCGGCCAAGCCCGAACCCAAGGCCAAGGCCAAGGAGGAGCCCGAGGTGCTCATCCACAATGTGCCGCCCCCGCCCCCCCCGCCGCCGGCCGAGCCGACCAAGCCCGCAGCCGCAGCGCCGGTCCCCGAGGCCGAGCCCGATGTGATCAAGGCCAAGGTGGAGAAGGCTGCCGGCCCTAAGACCCTCGGCAAGATCGACCTGGATGCGCCCAAGCGGGGAGCGGCCAAGAAGGCCGAACCGGCATCCGAGCCTGCCGCTGAAGCGCCTCCCGCTCCCGCAGCGGCCGCCCCTACGCCCGAAGCTCCTGCCGCTCCTGCGGCGCCCACGGCGCCCGCCGAGCCCGAGACCATCCGCGTGTCCGTGCAGAAGCTCGCCGGCGTGAAGCAGCTGGGCAAGATCGAGCTGCCCGTGGAGAAGGAGCGCAAGCCCGCCGAGCGGCCCGATGCCGAGCGCGGCAAGCGCAAGCGCCTGGTGAAGCCCGGCCCTGTGAATGTGGACCGCGCCGTGCAGGCCGAGCAGCGCACCGCCGCCGCCCGCCCTGGAGAGCTGGACGAGAACGCCGTGAAGAAGAAGGTGAGCGAGACCCTCGCGCGCCTCACCGGAGGCAAGAGCAAGGGAGCCAAGCTGCGCCGCGAGAAGCGCGATGCCCGCTTCCAGCGCTTCGAGGAGGAGCAGGCCGCGCGCGAGCTGGCCGGCCAGACGTTGAAGGTGACCGAGTTCGTCACCGCCAGCGAGCTCGCCAGCATGATGAACGTGCCCGTCACGGACATCATCAAGGCCTGCTTCTCGCTGGGCATGATGGTGAGCATCAACCAGCGCCTCGACGCCGAGACCCTCGCCGTGATCGCCGAGGAGTACGGCTTCAAGGTGGAGTTCGTCGGCGCCGATGTGCAGCAGGATATCCCCTTGGAAGAGGATGTCACCGAGCGCATCACCGCACGCCCGCCCATCGTCACCGTGATGGGCCACGTGGACCATGGCAAGACCTCGCTGCTCGACTATGTGCGCAACGCCAATGTGGTGGCCGGCGAGGCCGGTGGCATCACCCAGCACATCGGCGCCTACAGCGTGAAGCTGACGAGCGGGAAGCAGATCACCTTCCTCGATACCCCGGGCCACGAGGCCTTCACCGCCATGCGCGCCCGCGGTGCGCAGATCACCGATATCGCCATCATCGTGATCGCGGCGGACGACAGCGTGATGCCGCAGACCCGCGAGGCCATCAACCACGCGCAGGCCGCCGGCGTACCCATGGTCTTCGCCTTCAACAAGATCGACAAGCCCCAGGCCAACGCGGACAAGATCCGCGAGGAGCTGAGCCAGATGAACATCCTGGTGGAGGAGTGGGGCGGCAAGTTCCAGACGCAGGAGATCAGTGCCAAGAAGGGCACCGGTGTGGAGCAGCTGCTCGAGAAGGTGCTGTTGGAGGCCGAGCTGCTCGACCTGAAGGCCGACCCCGGCAAGCGCGCCCACGGCGTGGTGATCGAGAGCACGCTGGAGCAGGGCCGCGGCTATGTGACCACCCTCCTCGTCGACGCCGGCACACTGCGCAAGGGCGACATCATCCTCGCCGGGCAATTCAGCGGCCGGGTCAGGAACATGTTCAACGAGCGGGGGCAGCAGGTCCAGGAGGCGCCGCCGTCAACGCCCGTCTCCATCCTCGGCCTCGATGGCGCGCCCAACGCCGGCGACACCTTCCAGGTCTTCGAGGACGAGCGCGACGCCCGCACAATCGCCACGCGCCGGCAGCAGCTGCAGCGCGAGCAGGGCATCCGCACCCATAAGCACATCACGCTCGATGAGATCGGCCGACGCCTCGCCATCGGTGACTTCAAGGAGCTCAACCTCATCGTCAAGGGCGATGTGGACGGCTCCGTGGAGGCCCTCACGGACTCCCTGCTCAAGCTCAGCACCGAGCAGATCAAGGTGAACGTGATCCACAAGGCCGTGGGCCCCATCGCCGAGAGCGACGTGCTGCTGGCCACCGCCTCCAACGCGATCATCGTCGGCTTCCAGGTGCGGCCCACACCGGGCGCGCGCAAGCTGGCCGAGACCGAGGAGATCGACATCCGCATGTACTCCATCATCTACAACGCCATCGAGGAGATCCGGCAGGCCATGGAGGGCATGCTCGCTCCGAAGGAGGTGGAGAAGGTGGTGGGCACCGCCGAGGTGCGCGAGACCTTCAAGATCAGCAAGGTGGGCACCGTGGCCGGCTGCTATGTGCTCGACGGCAAGATCGAGCGCAAGAACAAGGTGCGCCTCATCCGCGACGGCATCGTGGTGTACACCGGCGACCTCGATGCCCTCAAGCGCTTCAAGGACGAGGTGAAGGAGGTGACCCACGGCTACGAGTGCGGCCTCTCCATCAAGAACTTCAACGATATCAAGGTCGGCGACGTGGTGGAGGCCTTCACCATCGAGGAGGTGAAGCGGACGCTGGGCGAGTGAGCCCGCGAAGCCAGGCATGCCAAGAAGGCCGGGGTCTCCCCGGCCTTCCGCATTCCGGCCATGGCCTCTTGGGCACGCACCTCAATGCCCTGGCGGGAGCGCCGGCATCTCGATCTCGTCGGGCACGATGTAGCTTCCCGGATAGGCGGCCCTCAGGTCGCGCAGCAGGCGCTCCGCTTCCAGGCGCGTGCGCAGGTCGCCCACCCGCAGGCGCCAGTTGGGTGCCAGCCAGCTCAGGTAGGCCGGCGTGTCAGGATTCTTCTGGAGGAACAAGCGCTTGGTCTCCTCGGCGGTCTTGCGGTCGCCCAGGAAGACCTGGACCCGGTAACCCGGCTGCGGATGCTTCTGCGCCGCGAACTGCTCCATGAGCCGCTCCACCTTGGGGTCGGCCTTCACCACCACCATGCCCTCGATTCCTTGATGCGCGGTGACCGGGGTGTCCACAGCGGTCGCACCTTCCTGATAGGGCCGGAAATACCCGGGCCCCGATTCCGATTGGGCCATCGCCGATATCGGTAGGGCCACGATGGCGATCAGCAAGAGTGAAGGATGCATGCGTTCTCGTCCGCCCAAAAGTATGCCGCGACTCACCGCTGGGGCGCTCGGGGCGTGAGCGCTCGGCCATGACGGACCGGCGCTTTGCCCAGTGCCCGTTGTTTAGACTGACTCTAAATAAAGACACGTCCCTGACGCCTTGCACCACTTGTCCCCTGCCGTAAGGTTCCCCGTTTATTTTTGCCGCCGGACTTCAGGGACCTCTTCCCGCTTAAACCCCTCGGAATGCCGCTTCCAGCCTGTATTTCACGACGTTCCATCGGGTCCATCCGTACAGCTTTCGCGCTCTTCCTTTCACTCAGCTTCACCGCCGCCCACGCGCAGCCGGCCGACGCCGCGCTGTATGCCCAAGGGGAGAAGCTCTTCAAGGGGAATTGCGCCAGCTGCCACAAGGTGGACGCCAAGATGACCGGTCCGGCCATTCAAGGCGCCCGTGCGCGCTGGGAGGGCCAAGGCGACATCTACGCCTGGATCAAGAACAGCGCCGCCTACCTGAAGACGGGTAACGCTTACGCCACCAAGCTCTTCGAAGACTGGAAGAAGGTGCCCATGCCGGCACAGGCGCTGACGGATGCCGAGATCGACGCGATTCTCTACTACGCAGACAACTACCAGGCCCCCAAGCCACCCACGCCCCCCGGCGGTGAAACCGCGGCCGGAGGCGGCGCTGCGCCAGAGAGAGGCGAGAACAACTGGGTATGGCTGCTGGTGCTGGCCCTGCTCTTCCTCGTAGTGGGCCTTTCGCTGAGCGGCGTCAAGCGCAGCCTGGCCAACGCCGTGAACGAGGCCGAGGGCATGGGTCCGCTACCGGAGACCACGCGCATGCAGCGCTTCCGCGCGTGGGCCTGGGAGCACAAGGTATTCATGAGCTTCGTCGGCCTGTTCGTCACGGTGTGGCTGGTGCTGCAGGCCTGGGATGCCCTGTGGGTGGTGGGTGTATACGGCGGCGATGAGGTGGAGCACTACAAGCCCGAGCAGCCCATTCTCTTCAACCACACCCTGCACGCCGGGAAGGTGGACAAGGGCAATCTCGGTATCAATTGCCAGTATTGCCACAGCAGCGCCGAGAAGAGCAAGCACGCCGGCATACCCAGCGCCAACGTGTGCATGAATTGCCACACGGCGGTAGCGCAGGGGCGCAGCGAGGCCGGCACCAAGGAGATCGCCAAGATCTACGCGGCAGTGGGCTGGGACCCCGACAAGGGCGAATACACCGGGAAGGAGGAGCCCGTGCGCTGGGTGAAGGTGCACAACCTGCCCGACCACGCCTACTTCAACCACGCCCAGCACGTGGCCGTGGGCAAGCTGGAGTGCCAGGAGTGCCACGGGCCCATCGATGAGAAGATGGACGTGGCCGAGCAGTGGGCGCCGCTCACCATGGGCTGGTGCATCCAATGCCACAACGAACGGGAGGTGAAGATGGCCGGCAACGGCTACTACGACGAGGTGATGGCCCGCCTGCACGAGGACGAGAAGCTGGGCCATCGCGAGCTGAAGCAGTACCTCGAGGACGGCAAGATCACGGTGAAGGAGCTTGGCGGCTGGGAGTGCGCCAAGTGCCACTACTAAGACACGCGCGGACAATGTCGAGCACGAAGCGATACTGGATGGACGCGGCGGACCTGCGTCAGGACCCCGAAGCGATCAAGGCCCGGGCCAATGAGTTCCCGCAGGACCTCGCCATCGACCAGGTGCTGGGCGACGCCCGGTTCCAAGGCGCCAGCACCGGCCGCCGCGACTTCCTCAAGTTCCTGGGCTTCTCCTTGGGCGCCGCCTCCTTGGCGGCCTGCGAGACCCCGGTGATCAAGAGCATCCCTTACGTGAACAAGCCCGAGGACATCACCCCGGGCGTGGCCAACTGGTATGCCAGCACGTTCTACGACGGCCAGGACTTCGCCAGCATCCTGGTGAAGACCCGCGAGGGCCGCCCCATCCACATCAAAGGCAACCCCCGCTTCGGCATCAACCGGAATCCCGGGCTTGACAAGGGCGTGGTGAATGCACGGATCAACAGCTCGGTGCTCTCGCTCTATGACGGCGAGCGCCTGAAAGGTCCGCGCCAGCGCGTGGAGGGCAAGCTCCAGGGGACGACCTGGGCCGATGCCGACAAGGCGATCGATGCGGGGCTCACCGCCGCCAGCGCGGCGGGCAAGCGCATCGTGGTGCTCACCAACACCATCATCAGTCCCAGCACCAAGGCGGCCGTGGCCGCGCTCAAGGCCAAGCATGCGACGGTGGAGCATGTGCAATACGACACCATCAGCTACAGCGGTGTCACGAATGCCAATCTCAAGAGCTTCGGTAAGCGGGTGTTCCCCAGCTACGACTTCACCAAGGCCGATGTGGTGGTGAGCGTGGACGCCGATTTCCTCAGCAGCTGGGGCAGCACCACCGAATACGCCTGGCAGTACGCCAGTCGCCGCAACCCCGATGGCGCCATGAACCGCCACTGGCAGGTGGAGGCGCGCATGAGCATCACCGGCGCGAACGCCGACGTCCGCATCCCGGTGAAGGTGAGCGAGCTTCCGCTGGCCGTGGTCGCCCTGCATGATGCCATCGCCGGCAAGGCCGGGGCCGCCACCGTGGGCGGCGGGCTGCAGATCGATGAGCTCAAGCACGCCGCCGATGCCCTGTGGGCCGCGCGCGGCAAGGCGCTGGTGGTCTGCGGCAGCAACGATGAAGGTGTGCAGGTGCTGGTGAACGGCATCAACAACCTGCTCGGGAGCTACGGCAGCACCATCGACCTCGATAACCATACCTGGTTCTTCCAGGGCGATGATGCAGCGGTGGCCCAGTTGGTGAAGGATATGAATGCCGGCACGGTGGGCGCGGTCCTCATGGCCGGCGTCAATCCGGCTTACAGCCTGCCCAATGCCGCCGAGTTCAAGGCGGCCCTGGAGAAGGTGGCGCTGACCGTGAGTTTCAGCCGCTACGCGGATGAGACCGCCAGCCTCTGCGGTTGGATCCTGCCGGACAACCACTACCTGGAGAGCTGGAACGATTTCATGCCGAAGGTGGGGCAGTATGCCCTGGCGCAGCCCGCCATCGCACGGCTGTTCGACACCCGCAGCTGGCCGGGCAACCTGGTGCGCTGGAGCGGCAGCCCGGCCAAATGGAACGACTTCATCCGCCAGACCTGGCAGGCGAACCTCGCGGTGCATGGCGCTGGCATGGATTTCACCGCGGTCTGGCATCAGAGCCTCCATGATGGCGTGCTGTCGTCGCCAGCGCTGCCGGCCACTCCGGTCGCATTCATGGGCGACATCGCCGCCGCCGGCGCCGCCGCCAAGCAGGCCGCTTCCGGGGCCGGTCAGTGGGAGCTCAGCCTCTATACCACCGAAGCCATCGGCGACGGCCAGCATGCCAACAACCCCTGGCTGCAGGAAATGCCCGACCCCTTGGCCAAGGTGACGTGGGACAACTATGTCTGCATGAGCTTCGCCGATGTGCGCAACCTCGGCCTCCCGGACTATCTCGGCGAGCAATCGCCCGCCGGCGTGGTGAGCGTGAAGTTGGGCGCTGCCGAGGTGAAGCTGCCGGTGGTGCCCAGCCCCGGCCAGAAGCCCGGCACCATCGCCATCGCGCTCGGCTACGGCCGCGGCGCCAATGGTGAGAAGGTGGGCAAGGCCGCGGTGACCACCGATCACGAGGGCGTGCTGTCGCCGGTGGGGCGCAATGCCTACCCGTTCACATCCCTGCGGAACGGTACGGTGAGCTATGATGCGGTGAGCGTGGAGGTGAGTGCCACGGGCGAGACCTACCCGATCGCCATCACGCAGACACACCTCACGCACATGGACCGCCACAGCATCGTGAAGGAGACCTCCCTCGCGGTGTACAAGGCCGGTGACAAGGACGCCTTCAACCACGCCCACACCCTGGCCGTGCACGAGGATGTGAACGGCGACGGGACGATTGACGCGCGCGACCGCAAGCCGGTTGCCGAGTTCGACCTCTGGGATGAGCATCCCGTGGAGGGCGTTGGCCACCGCTGGGGCCTGAGCATCGACCTCAACAGCTGCATCGGCTGCGGGGCCTGCATCACCGCCTGCAACAGCGAGAACAACATCCCGGTGGTGGGCAAGGACGAGGTGCGCCGCAGCCGCGAGATGCACTGGCTGCGACTGGACCGCTACTACAGCAGCGATACCAAGTGGGCGGAGGGCCGTGAGGCGGGCGAGAGCAAGATCTCCCTCTACACCAGGATGGAGGAGCCCAGCGAGCGCCCGAGCGTGTTCTTCATGCCGGTGATGTGCCAGCACTGCAACCACGCGCCGTGCGAAACCGTGTGCCCGGTGGCCGCCACCACGCACAGCAATGAGGGCCTCAACCAGATGGCCTACAACCGGTGCATCGGCACACGCTACTGCGCCAACAACTGCCCTTACAAGGTGCGGCGCTTCAACTGGTTCAACTATGTCACCGAGCAGTTCGCCGAGGTGAATCCCGCATGGGACGACCTGGGCCGCATGGTGCTGAACCCGGACGTGACCGTGCGCGCCCGCGGGGTGATCGAGAAGTGCAGCCTGTGCGTGCAGAGCATCCAGGCCGGCAAGCTCAAGGCCAAGAAGGAGGGCCGTCCCGTGAAGGACGGCGACATCGAGACGGCCTGCAGCGCTGCCTGCGGCACCGGAGCCATCGTGTTCGGCGACCTCAACGACAAGCGGAGCATGGTGCGCGGGAAGGCCGACAGCGACCGCAGCTACCACATGCTCGAGGAGGTCGGCGTGAAGCCCAATGTGAACTACCTCGTGAAGGTGCGCAACTCGGAAGAGGCCGCTCATCACGCCTAAGCGAAACGACCAGGAACCATGCACTCCGAAGCAGCGATCCGTGAACCGCTCATCCTGGGTCACAAGACCTACGCCGATATCACCAACGATATCGTGGGGCCCATCGAGAACAAAGCCCCCCGCGGCTGGTATGTGCTCATGACGCTCGCCAGCCTGGTGGCCGCCTACGGCACCGGCTGCATCCTGTACCTCATCAGCAAGGGGATCGGCGTCTGGGGCCTGAACAAGACGGTGGACTGGGCCTGGGACATCACCAACTTCGTGTGGTGGGTGGGCATCGGCCACGCCGGAACCCTCATCAGCGCCGTGCTGCTGCTCTTCCGTCAGAAGTGGCGCATGGCCATCAACCGCTCGGCTGAGGCCATGACCATCTTCGCCGTGATCATGGCCGCCACCTTCCCCGGCATCCACATGGGAAGGATCTGGATGAGCTACTGGGTGCTGCCCCTGCCCAACCAGTTCGGCAGCCTGTGGGTGAACTTCAACTCGCCACTCCTGTGGGACGTGTTCGCGATCAGCACCTACTTCAGCGTATCGCTCGTCTTCTGGTACATCGGCCTCATCCCTGACTTCGCCACCATCCGCGACAAGGTGAGCAAGCCGATGATGAAGAAGGTGTACGGCATCCTCAGCTTCGGCTGGACGGGCAACGCCAAGGCCTGGACCCGCTTCGAGGAAGTGAGCCTTGTGCTCGCCGGCATCGCCACCCCGCTGGTGTTCTCGGTGCACTCGGTGGTGAGCTTCGACTTCGCCACCTCGGTGATTCCCGGCTGGCACACCACCATCTTCCCGCCCTACTTCGTGAGCGGCGCCGTGTTCAGCGGCTTCGCCATGGTGCAGACCCTGCTGCTGATCATGCGCAAGGTGATGCACCTGGAGGCCTACATCACGAAGAAGCACATCGAGTACATGAACATCGTGATCATCGTCACCGGCTCCATCGTGGGCGTGGCGTACATCACGGAGCTCTTCATCAGCTGGTACAGCGGCGTGGAGTACGAGAGCTACGCCTTCATCAACCGCGCCACGGGCCCCTACTGGTGGAGCTACTGGGCCATGATGAGCTGCAACGTGATCAGCCCGCAGCTCTTCTGGTTCAAGAAGCTGCGCACCAATCTGGCCTTCACCTTCTTCATGAGCATCATCGTGAACATCGGCATGTGGTTCGAGCGCTTCGTGATCATCGTCACCTCGCTGCACCGCGACTACATGCCCAGCGCGTGGACCATGTTCCACCCCACCTGGGTGGACGTGGGCGTGTTCCTGGGCACCATCGGCATCTTCTCCACGCTCTACCTGCTCTTTGCGCGCTACTTCCCCGTGCTGGCGCTGAACGAGGTGAAGTCCATCCTGAAGGTCAGCGGCGAGAGCTACAAGCAGCAGGCCGCCCAACACCACCACCACTAGGACCATGGCGAACAAGGTCATCTATGCGGTCTACGAGGACCCCGAGCAGCTCAAGGACGGAGCGCGCAAGCTGGTGAGCAGCGGCGTGCGGGTGAAGGATGTGTTCTCGCCCTTCCCGGTCCACGGCCTCGACCCCATCATCGGCGTCAAGCGCACCCGTCTGGGCATTGTGAGCTTCATGTTCGGCATCACGGGCACCTGCCTCGCGCTGCTGGGCATCTGGTACTTCAACATCTTCGATTGGCCGATGAACATCGGCGGCAAGCCCAGCCAGGCGCTCTACAAGAACCTGCCGGCCTTCATCCCGGTGACCTTCGAGTTCACGGTGCTCTGCGCGGCCCATGGCATGGCCATCACCTACCTGATCCGCAACAAGACGCTGCCCGGCATGCCGGCACGGAACCCCGATCCGCGCACCACGGACGACAAGTTCATCATGGAGGTGCGCACCGCGGACAACCACGGCCACAGCGCTGAGGCCATTGTCGGCATGCTGTGCGAGACCCACGTGTTCGAGATCAACGAGCGCCAATGCTGAGCACCATGCGCACGACCCCGACCCTCACCCTTCTCGCCGGCTTGGCCATCCTCGCCTCCTGCGGGGGCGACCCCAACAGCCCGGGCGTGGAATACATGCCCGACATGTACCGCAGCCCCGCCATCGAGGCCTACGTGGACTACGGCCAGGACCCCTACCACCTCAGCGAGGAGCTGGCCCGCGAGCAGCGGAACAGGCCCAGCGCACGGAAGCCCGCTGCCGGAACCATCCCCTTCAGCGAGGACCCCGCCAAGGCGCAGTTCAGGATGCCCTATCCCTACCCCAATACGACCGAAGGCTACGAGGCTGCCGGCGCACAGCTGAAGAGCCCCGTGCCCATGACCGAGGCCACGGTGGCCAAGGGGAAGGAAATCTACGGCAAGTTCTGCCAGCATTGCCACGGCGAGAAGGGCGAGGGTGACGGCGGCGTGGTGAAGAACGGCAACTACCCGCAGCCTCCCAGCTACACCGGTCCGCTGAAGGACCTGCCCGAGGGAAAGATCTTCCACAGCCTCGTGTACGGCAAGAACATCGCCATGGGCTCCCATGCCTCGCAACTCGATAAGGAGGAGCGGTGGATGGTGACGCACTATGTGCAATTCCTCCAGAACGGAGGGAAGATGACGCGTGAGCCGGTGGCCGAAGCGGCCCCGGAAGCCAAGTGAACCAGGACGACAACGGAACAGCGATGAACTTCACCATCAGCAAACGGGCCGGCACGCTGAGCATGGCGCTGATCGCCATCGGCGCGCTCGCCACGGTGGCCGGCGTGATCGGCGACCACAGCGACCATCATCAGCGCACCTGGTCGGCCCTGCTCGTGAACGGCTTCTTCTTCCTCGGCATCGGCCTGGGCGCGCTCTTCTTCTATACCCTGCAGAATGCCACCGAAACGGCGTGGAGCGTGCTGGTGAAGCGCGTGTTCGAGGGCATCATGGGGTGGATCCCTGTGGGTGCGGCGGTGATGCTCGTCGTGCTCGCCGCCGGGAGCCTGGGCCTGCACCACATCTACCACTGGATGGACGAGAGCCTTTACGTGAAGGGCGGCCCCAACTACGATGCGATCATGGCAGGCAAGAGGGCCTTCCTCAACCAGCCCTTCTTCTGGGTGCGCTCGCTGGCCTACCTGGCCACCTTCGTGATCGCCGCCCGCTGGTTCCGCAAGAAGAGCCTGGAGATGGACGGCCTCACCGGGGAGAGCCTCGTGCGCACGCACCTCCTCACCTATCGCCGGGGAGCCCTCTTCCTGGTGTTCTTCGCCGTGTTCAGCAGCACCCTCGCCTGGGATTGGCTCATGAGCATCGATGCCCACTGGTTCAGCACCCTTTACGGCTGGTACGTGTTCAGCGGCATGTGGGTGAGCGCCATGATCACGGGGGTGGTGATGGTGCTCTACCTGAAGCGCAAGGGCTACCTGCCCCAGGTGAACAACAGCCACATCCACGACATGGGCAAGTGGGTGTTCGCCGTGAGCTTCCTCTGGAGCTACCTCTACTTCAGCCAGTTCATGCT
>DDRC01000016.1:2678-5642 GCA_002342985.1 Flavobacteriales bacterium UBA2426 | reverse complement strand
GACCGCCCCACCCCGCTGGAAGGGGTGGGCACGGTCGGCAAGAAGAACACCGGCCCCCGCCTGCGCTTCTGGGCCGACCCGAAGTATTTCGAGAGCGCCAAGTACAGCGTGCGTGCGCTGCGCCACCTGCTGCGCGCCAAGGCCGTGCTGTGCCCGGGGCTCAAGGTCACGCTGGTCGATGAGGCCAGCGGCGAGAAGGACGTCTGGTACTACGAGGACGGCCTGCGCGACTACCTGAAGAGCCAGCTGGCCGATCGCGAGTACCTGCCGCCGGAAGTCTTTGTCGGCGCGCTCAAGCGCGACACCGAAGCGGTCGACTGGGCGCTGTGCTGGGCCGCCGATGGCGAGCTGGTGCAGGAGAGCTACGTCAACCTGATTCCCACCGCGCAGGGCGGCACCCACGTCAACGGCCTGCGCTCGGGGCTGACCGAAGCGCTGCGCGAGTTCTGCGATTTCCGCAACCTGCTGCCGCGCGGCGTCAAGCTCGCCCCCGAGGACGTCTGGGACCGCGTCTGCTGCGTGCTGAGCCTGAAGCTCACCGACCCGCAGTTCTCGGGCCAGACCAAGGAGCGACTCAGCTCCCGCGAGTGCGCCACCTTCGTGGGCGGGGTGGTGAAGGACTCCTTCTCCCTGTGGCTGAACCAGCACACCGATGCCGGCGACCAGATCGCGGCCCGCGCCATCGAGGCCGCCCAGCGCCGCTCGAAGGCAGCGAAGGTGGTGGTCCGGAAGAAGATCACCAGCGGTCCGGTGCTGCCGGGCAAGCTGGCGGATTGCACCAGCACCGACCCGGAGCGCTGCGAGGTCTTCCTGGTGGAGGGCGACTCGGCCGGCGGCACAGCCAAGCAGGGCCGCAACCGCGAGTTCCAGGCCATCCTGCCGCTGCGGGGCAAGATCCTCAACGTGGAGAAGGCCATGCAGCACAAGATCCTCGACAACGAGGAGATCCGGAACATCTACACCGCGCTTGGAGTCAGCATCGGTACCGATGAGGACAGCAAGGCGCTGAACATGGACAAGCTGCGCTACCACAAGATCGTGATCATGTGCGACGCCGATGTTGATGGCAGCCACATCCAGACCCTGATCATGACCTTCTTCTTCCGGCACATGCAGCCGTTGATCGAAAGCGGCTACCTCTACATCGCCACGCCCCCCCTCTACCTGGTAAAGAAGGGCAAAGAGCAGGCCTATTGCTGGAACGAGGCGGAGCGCGATGCGGTGATCGAGCGCATGAAGGCCGGCAGCAAGGAGGCCACGGTGAATGTGCAGCGCTACAAAGGCCTGGGCGAGATGAATGCCGAGCAGCTCTGGGAGACCACCATGGATCCCAGCCGCCGCACCCTGCGGCAGGTGACCATCGAGAACGGTGCCGAGGCCGACCGCATCTTCAGCATGCTCATGGGCGACGAGGTGCCCCCGCGCCGCGAGTTCATCGAGAAGAACGCGGTGTACGCGAAGCTTGACGTCTGAGGGGCCCCCAAGGCCGCACCGAACGCCCCGGGACCACCGGGGCGTTCGCGTTCATGGAGGCTGCCCCTGCCCGTGCGCCGCGTGAGCCTCACCTGGGCTGGGCCCGCGCACCGGACGAGCGGGATGCCTGCGGCCGCTGCAGTGTGCGTGGTGCAACGGATCCCCTGGCGGACGGGTGGCTTACTTCAGCACCGTCACGTGACCGGTTCGCTCGATGAGCTCGTTGGTGAGGCGGTTGAAGCACTTCAGCTTCCACACGTACACCTCGGTTTCGACCAGTTTACCTTTGTAGGCGCCGTTCCAGGGTTCATGCACGGCATCCGTGGTGTGGATGCGCTCGCCCCAGCGGTCGAAGATCATGAACTCATAGTCGCGCACGAGCAGCGGCAGGTTGAAGACCGGCATGAAGTCATCGTTGAACCCGTCGCCGTTCGGCGTGAAGGCATTGGGCACATGCACCGTTAAGGCATCAAGCACCTCCACCGGTTCGCAATGGGTATCGGAGCAGCCATTGGCATCGTAGGCCGTGAGGCAGATCATGTAGCTGTCGCCCAGCCCGCCGGGGAAGGTGAACGCGGGCGAGACGGATGCGCTGGTGCCCAGCCCGCCGAAGTCCCAATGGAAGGCCACCGCATTCTGGCTCGAAGCATTGGTGAACTGAGCGGTGGCGCTGGTCACTACGAGCGTCTCTGGGGAGTACGTGAAGCCGGCCACCACCGGCGCCGGGGAAAGGATGCTGGCGATGCCGCTTGCGGAGCAGCCATTGGCATCGAGCATGGTGATGGTGAAGGCGCCGGGGCAGAGCCCTGTGAACAGCCCTTCGCCTTGGTACGCGCCACCATTGATGCTGTAGAGCGCCCCTTCAGGATCGGTGATGGTGATGCTGCCATCGCAGGTGCCCGGGCAGGTCTCGTCCGTGGCGGCTATGGCATCGATCACGAGCGCTACCGGCTCGCCGATGGTGAAGGGTGCCGAGGCTGAGCAGTTGTTCACGTCAAGCACGGTGACGTTGTACGAGCCCGCACAGATGCCCGCTGCCATTGGTGCATTCCCAGCGATGCCGTTCGACCAGGCGTAGCTGTAAGTGCCGTTCCCTCCTGTTGCCGCCACGCTGGCCGTGCCGTTGCACGCGCCGTTGCAGATGGCATCCGTTGCCGCAACTGCCGGCAGGATGGCATCGGTGAAGGTGATGGACACCTGGTCCTGCGTAGCGCAGCCATCATTCGAGAGCACGTTCCAGGTGAACGTATATGTGCCACCCGCGCCGGCGGTCACGCTGCTCGTCGGTGAAGTGGGTTCGGAGAAGGTGATGCCTGCGGGGCCGCTCCAAGAGCCGCTGGCCCAGTTGCCGGTGGCACTCAGGTTGAACTCGAGCGTGCAGGTGACGGCGTCAGGCCCGGCATTCGGCGGGGCGATCAGGAACACCGTTGCGGTGGAGCTGGCCACCGCGTTCGGGCACGGCGCAAGGCCGGTGACGGTATAGGTGTAGGC
>DDRC01000016.1:1173-2554 GCA_002342985.1 Flavobacteriales bacterium UBA2426 | reverse complement strand
CGGTATAGGTGTAGGCGCCTTGCGGACTGGTGGCAGGGTCGAATATGCCGTTGCTGGGCTGGCCATCAGGAGCGGTCCATGCGCCACCGGGCATGGGCGTACCGCCGAGTAGCGAGAAGAGCACGATGGGTGAGGACTCCGGGCACAGTGTGATGGAGCCGTTAGTGCCAGCATCGGGCAGCGGGTTCACGTCGACGAGCACATCAGCGCTGGCGTTGGGACAGGGCGCTGTGGCGAGCACGGTGTAGGTATAGCTGCCGGGTGCATCGCTCTGCGGGTCGAAGCTGCCCTCGGTAACGCCCATGGGGCCGGACCATGAGCCACCGGGATCCGGTGAGCCTCCCAGGGCGGTGAAGAGTGCGAGCGGTGGAGCGTTCGAGCACAGGGTTGCGCTCCCAGCCGTACCCGCACTCACTGGTTCCACCACGTCCATCACCACGTGCGCGGTGTCATTCGTGCAGGGCGCAGGCACGTAGAGGATGTAGGAATAGATGCCTTCAGGGCTCGTGCCCGGGTCGAAGCTGCCGCTCGACGGCGCTCCATCCGGGGCGAACCACGACCCTCCTTCATCCGGGCTTCCCTGCAGCAGGCCGAAGAGCGGAACCGGGCCATCGCTGCCGCAGAGTGTGACTGAGCCATCGCCTCCGGCATCCGCATTGGCGAGAACGTTCACCGTAACGGTCGCCGAGGCTTCCGGGCAGGGCGGTGAGCCGGCGACGGTATAGGTGTAGTTGCCCGGCGTG
The DNA here is from genome assembly GCA_002342985.1 of Flavobacteriales bacterium UBA2426. Taxonomy (GTDB): domain Bacteria; phylum Bacteroidota; class Bacteroidia; order Flavobacteriales_F; family PHOS-HE28; genus PHOS-HE28. Next base: position 1,811 of record DDRC01000016.1, on the reverse strand, counting down.
CCGGTACCCGGCGAGAACATGCCCGATGAAGCGCCCCCGGGTCCGTTCCAAGCACCGCCCGGGTCGGCACCGCCAAGTGCGCTGAACAGGTCAACGGGGTCTCCCACGATGCACAGGTTCAGGATGGCATCGTTTCCAGCGTTGGGCAGTTGCGTCACGGCAATGGTCACGCTCGCCACGTCGGCCGGGCAGGGTGCCGTTCCTGCTACAGTGTAAGTGAAAGCGCCCGGCGCATCGGCGGCGGGGTTGAAGGTTCCGCTGAAGGGGGCGCCGGCGCTCGTGCTCCACGCTCCTCCTGCTTGCGGTGTTCCGCCCAGCAGGGTGAAGAGGTCCTGTGCCGCTCCGGTGAGGCAGAGTGTCGCGGCACCATCCAGTCCGGCATCAGGTGCAGCGATCACATCCACGGTCACCGTGCTGCTCGCGCTGGCACAAGGTGGCGGCACCACGATGGTATAGGTGTAAACGCCACCCGGCATCGTGATAGGGTCGAAGATGCTGCTGGTGCTCGTTCCGTTCGGCGCAGTCCAAATGCCGCCTTGGTCCGGCGAGCCTTCGAGGTAGCTGAAGAGGTCATCCGGTGCATCCGTGGCGCAGATGGTCAGGTAGCCGGGGCCGCCGGGGTCCGGCTCACTCACCAC
>DDRC01000016.1:0-1035 GCA_002342985.1 Flavobacteriales bacterium UBA2426 | reverse complement strand
GTCACCGTCACCTGCGACTGGTCGCTGGGGCAGGGCGTGGTGCCGTTCACTGTGTAGGTATACACACCGGCGGCCATCGTCGCCGGGTCGAAGAGCCCACCGGCCACCGTTGAAGGCCCGCTCCAGCTGCCGCCGGGCTGCGCACCGCCGCCGAGCGCGGCGAAGAGCGATGCCGCCGGGCTGCTGATGCAGAGGGTGAGTGCGCCATCGGTGCCCGCGTTGGGCGGCGCGATCTCGGTGATGGTGACCGTGCTGCTGGCGTTCACGCAGGGTGGCGGCACCGCGATGGTGTAGGTGTACACGCCGGGGCTCATCGTTGCCGGATCGTACTGCCCGCCGACCACAGGAGAGGGCCCGTTCCAGTTGCCGCCCGCATCAGGTGTTCCGCCGAGTTCGGCGAAAAGGTCGATTGCGCCATCGGTTGTGCAGAGCGTGGCGTTGCCGGGCGTTCCGGCATCCGGCGCGCTCACCACGGTCACCGTCACCTGCNNGTTGCCGGATCGTACTGCCCGCCGGCAACAGGGGAGGGCCCGCTCCAACTACCGCCGGCGTCGGGTGCTCCGCCGAGTTGGCTGAAGAGGAGGATCGGTGCATCGCTGGTGCACAGTGTGGCATTGCCCGGTGTTCCCGCATCGGGATTGGTCACAACGCTCACGGTCACCGTGGCCGACACGGTTGGGCATGGAGCGATGCCATTCACCGTATAGGTGTAGTCCCCGGTCGAGCTAGCGCCTGGCGTGAACGTGCCGGTAGCGGGGCCACCCCCGGGAGCGGTCCAAAAGCCACCGGAATCGGGTGTGCCATTCAGGCCGCTCATGAGCGGGGTTGACGGGCTGGAAGAGCATAGCGTGAGTCCGCCACTGATGCCCGCGTCAGGCATCGCATTCACCGTGACCGTAATGGCCGCGGTTGCAGCAGGGCAGGGCGCTGTGCCAGCAACCATGTACGCATAGGCTCCAGCCGCATCGGTACCCGGCGTGAATGTGCTGCTGTGCGCTGCGCCTCCAAAGGTCCAGGTTCCGCCGGCATCGGGCG
>DDRC01000097.1:2213-7125 GCA_002342985.1 Flavobacteriales bacterium UBA2426 | reverse complement strand
GCCAGGTGGAAGCACACGATGCTGTCCTTGCCGCCGCTGAAGAGCAGGGCCGGGTTCTCGAATTGCGCGGCCACCTCGCGCAGGATGTGCATGCTCTCGCTCTCGAGCTCCTTCAGGTGGGTCAGTCGGTAGGAATGCATGGTCGGTTCTATTTCACCACAGAGGCACGGAGGTCACAGAGAAATGCGAAAGTGGCCTGAGCGGAATGGCCTCTGTGCCCTCTGTGTCTCTGTGGTGAGCGCATTTGATCAACTGCGTTGCACACGCGGCAGGATGAAGTTCAACAGTTCGGTGGTGCTCGCCTCCTCACTGCGCCCTTGGGTGGCGATTCGGATGGCGGGTGTGGGCGGTGCCTCGAACGGCGCACTGATGCCCGTGAAGTCCTTCACCTCACCGGCGCGGGCCTTCGCGTAGAGCCCTTTCACATCGCGGCGCTCGCACTCCTCCAGCGGGGTGTCCACGAACGCCTCCAAGAAGTCATCCGCACCGATGATGGCCTTCGCCTGCTCACGGATAGCGATGGTGGGGGAGACGAAGCAGCTGATCACCACGGCGCCGTTCTGCGCGAACAGCTTGGCCACTTCCGCAATGCGCCGGATATTCTCCGTGCGGTCGGCCTCCGAGAAGCCCAGGTTGTTGTTGATGCCCGTACGCACGTTATCGCCGTCGAGCACTACGGCGTAGCGTCCGCGCTCGTGCAGCGCGCGTTCCAGGCCGATGGCGATGGTGCTCTTGCCGCTGCCGCTCAGGCCGGTCAACCATACCACGCAACCGCGCTGGCCCAGCAGGGTCTCCTTGGCGGACCGTTCCAGCAGGCGGTGCTGGATGGGGTGGATGTGGGCGGGGGCGGCCATCGGCATTCGGGCCGCGAAGGTACTGACTTCCAAGGCGCTGGCAGGGGTGCTCGGCACGATGGCGCAGGCATCCGGCTATCTTTGGCGGGCATGGCAATCGCAACCCGTTCCCGCACTGCCCCAGCCCTCGACCTGCGCACGACACCAACGGTGGACCAAGTGGGCATCGAGGAGCGCGTGGCCCGCATCAAGGCCCGCAGCATCAAGAAGGAAACGAAGGTGCAGGGCATGAAGCTGGCCCTCAGCATGATCGACCTCACCACACTGGAAGGCGCCGACACACCCCACAAGGTGCAGCAGCTCTGCTACAAGGCCATGCATCTGCACGACCAGCTCCCCGGCCTGCCCACGGTGGCCGCGGTGTGCGTGTATCCCTCCCTGGTAAAGGTGGCGAAGAAGGCCCTCGGGGAGAGTGGGGTTAAGGTGGCCTCCGTGTCCACCGCGTTCCCCAGTGGCCAGGCCCCACGCAACGTGAAGATCGCCGACACCCGGTTCGCCGTGAGCGAAGGCGCCGACGAGATCGACATGGTGATCAGCCGCGGCAAGTTCCACAACGGGGAATACAACTTCGTGTTCGACGAGATCGCGGCGATCAAGGAGGCCTGCGGCGATGCCCGCCTTAAGGTGATACTCGAGACCGGTGAGCTGGGCACCTACGACAAGGTGCGGCTGGCCAGCGACATCGCCATCGCGGCGGGCGCCGACTTCATCAAGACGAGCACCGGCAAGATCAACCCTGCCGCCACCATGGAGGTGACGCTGGTGATGCTGCACGCCATTCGCGACCATTACCTCAAGACCGGGCAGATGATCGCCATGAAGCCCGCCGGCGGCATCCGCAAAAGCAAAGGGGCCCTGCACTACCTGATGATGGTGAAGGAGGAGCTTGGCTCCGAATGGCTCGATCCCCACTGGTTCCGTTTCGGCGCCAGCAGCCTGGCCAACGACATCCTGATGCAATTGCAGAAGGAGGCCGACGGGCACTACCAGAGCGCGGATTACTTCAGTTTGGATTAGGCTGGCGCCAACCGCCCGCTGTTCACATCCCGGCACCTTCCCCGATGGGAAATCAGGGAACCACTGATACGTTCGCTCTCTACCGATCACCCCATCATGAGGACACGCTCCGCACTCATCGCCTTTTCCTTCGCCGCCGCTGCCAGTGCCCAATGGGCCCAGGTGAACGATGGCATCGCCAGCCTGGCCAATGGCGCCTACACCCTTGGCGCCTCCGACAGCCATGTCTTCGCCAAGACGCTGACGGCACTCTACCGCAGCGCCGATAACGGCGACAACTGGGAGGAGATCGATCCGCCCATAGCGAACAACACCACCGAATGCGGCATCTTCTTCAACGGCCGCTACTTCGCAGGGCTGAATGCCTCCACCGCCTGCATCCACTACACCGACGACAACGGCGACAGCTGGACCGAGGCACCGGGAGCGCCCACGGCCACCGTTGTGCGCGGCTTCCTGGACTATGGCGGGGCGCTCTATGCCTACACCAGCAGCGCCGGCATCTACCGCACCTTGGATGGCACAAATTGGACGGCTGTGAACAATGGCCTCACGAGCCTGAACGTGATCGGCATGAGCGCTGCCGGGCCATACTTCCTCGCGGCCACCATCGGCGGCGGCGTCTTCCGCACCATCAATGCCGCCTCATGGACCCAGGCCACGGGCATCGCCCCCGGCGATCTGAACGGTGAGAACACCTGGGGCATGGGGAACTTCCAGTACTACACGGCCCAAGGCGGGGCGATCTACCGCTCGGCGGACTTCGGCTCTTCCTACACCGCATGGACCGCACCGGCGCAGTTCGGCCTCGGCCTGCTTGAGGTGAAGCGCTTCGGCACAAGCCTGTACATAGAGTCGCGCCATTTCGCAGGGGGTGGCCTGCGCGACAGCCTGTACCGCTCCACGAACGAGGGCGCCAGCTGGGTGAACATCACCGGCAACCTCACTGCCGCCGACCTCAACGGCAGCGGCATCCTTCAGCACGACGGCTATGTGTTCATCGGGTATAACATGATCTCTCCGGGACAGGGGATCTACCGGTACGCATTGTCCACGGGCATGTACGAAGCGGATGGGGTGTTTCAGCCACGCGCCTTCCCGAATCCCACCGCTGACCGCGTCACGGTCCAGATGCCGCCGCAGGCTATGGGCGCCCCATACCGCGTGCTGGGGATCACCGGCGCCGAGGTGCTGCGCGGGCAGGTTGTTGGCACGCCATGGCAGCTGGACCTGTCCGGACTCCCCGCCGGCAGCTACATGCTGCATGTGGATGGCGCGGAGGTGATGCCGGTGCGCTTGGTGAAGCGCTGACCCGTTCACTGGCCTGTGACGCGTGGTCCTACCTTGGCGGTATGATCGCCTCCGATGTGTTCGTGAAGATGGCGCTCGACGCTTGGAACAGCGAGCTCAAGTACACCAATGCGCTCCTGGAAAAGCTCAGCGACGAGCAATTGATGCAGCAGGTGGCCCCCGGCCGGAACCGAGGCATCTACCTCCTTGGCCACCTCACTGCCGTCCACGACCAGATGCTCCCCCTGCTGCGCTTCCAGGTAACGCTCCATCCAGCGCTGTACAAACCCTTCCACGATGAGCCGGACGGTGCCGTGGCCGAGCTCCCGCCCATCTCCCAGCTGCGCGCCCAGTGGAAGGAGGTGAACGAGGTCTTGCTGAAGCACAAGACGGGCCTTGCCACGGAGGAGTGGTTCACGCGACACGCCAGTATCGCTGAGGCCGACTTCCCGAATGAACCGCACCGCAACCGGCTGAACGTGATGATCAGCCGCACGAACCACCTGGCGTATCACCGGGGGCAGTTGGCGTTGCTCGCGAGCAAGTAGGCCGGTCAGGTCCTTCTATCTTCGTTCACGATGGCTGCCAAGAAGAACGCGATCGACTGGGCGTTGGCCCCGGCCCCCGAGTCCAAGGACCACGCCCGCATCATCTAATGTTCACCTCCCTCAGCTGGGCTGCTCAGCAAACGGTCATCTGGATCGGATTCTACCTGGCCTTCGTTTGTTGGACTGTTCTGGCCATTGTTATCGTGAGGTATCTCATCAAGAAGGACTGGACCTGGCTCAAGATCACATTGCTGTACACCTTGAACAGCTTGGTGTTCTTGTTCGCATGGGGAATGATAATCCGCCTGGCCCTGATCGTCGTCACGCCTATTGCGGATACGCGGGAGCATTCCATCGACATCATCAGGAATGAGGCGAACCGCTACCTCTCCGATCACTTGCAGTTCGCGGTCATTGCCCTGCTGGGCATTGTGCTGTTCGATATGGTCTACATGAAGTACCTCGTGCGACGAAGCGTGATTTCCCATACTGTCATCTTGTTCGGGGCTAATGCGGTGGTACTCTTTTCGGCGGTGTACCTGTCCGTAGGGTCATACTACACGGGTATGCTTCAGGAGATCGATCGTCACTTCCTTGGTCAGTGACCGCAAGCCCTCGCACCTTCTACCTTCGCTCACGATGGCAACCAAGAAGAAGCCCCTCGACTGGGCATTGGCCCCCGCCCCCGAGTCCAAGGACCACGTCAAGGTCCAAGAGCAATACGAGCTCTTCATCAACGGCAAGTGGCAGAAGCCGAAGAGCGGCAAGTACTTCGACACCATCAACCCCGCCAACGAGCAGAAGCTCGCGCGCATCGCCGAGGCCAACGACGCCGATGTGGACGCCGCCGTGAAGGCCGCCCGCAAGGCCTACGACACCGTGTGGAGCAAGATGCCCGCGGCCGAACGCGCCAAGTACATCTACCGCATCGCGCGGCTGCTGCAGGAGAAGGCCCGCGAGTTCGCCGTCATCGAAAGCATGGACGGCGGCAAGCCCATCCGCGAGAGCCGCGACGTGGACGTGCCGCTCGCCGCCGCGCACTTCTTCTACTACGCCGGTTGGGCCGACAAGCTTCCCTACGCCTTCCCCGGCAAGAACGTATCGCCGCTCGGCGTCGCCGGCCAGGTGATCCCCTGGAACTTCCCGCTGCTCATGGCCGCATGGAAGCTCGCGCCCGCACTGGCCTGCGGCAACACCGTGGTG
>DDRC01000097.1:1106-2108 GCA_002342985.1 Flavobacteriales bacterium UBA2426 | reverse complement strand
TGGCCTGCGGCAACACCGTGGTGCTGAAGCCCGCCGAGACCACGCCGCTCACCGCGCTCAAACTTGCCGAGATCCTGCAGGAAGCCGAGCTCCCCGATGGCGTCGTCAACATCGTCACCGGTGCGGGGGCCACGGGCGCGGCGGTGGTCAATCATCCGGATGTGAACAAGGTCGCCTTCACCGGCAGCACCGGCGTGGGCAAGCTCATCCAACGCGCTACTGCGGGCAGCGGCAAGAAGCTCACCCTCGAGCTCGGCGGCAAGGCGGCCAACATCATCTTCGCCGACGCCACCATCGACCAGGCCGTCGAAGGCATCATCAACGGCATCTACTTCAACCAGGGCCACGTGTGCTGCGCCGGCAGCCGTCTCTTCGTGGAGGAAGGCGTGTACGACGAAGTGATCCGCAAGCTCAAGCACCGCATGCGCTCGCTCGTCGTGGGCGATCCGCTCGACAAGAACACCGACATCGGCGCCATCAACTCGCGCGAACAACTGACAACCATCAACCGCTACCTGAAGGCAGGCGTGAGCGACGGAGCGGAGATGTACCAGCCAACCTGCGACCTCCCTTCGAAGGGCTACTGGTGCCGCCCCACGCTCTTCCTCAACGTAGCGCAGAGCGCGCGCATCGCACAGGAGGAGATCTTCGGCCCCGTGCTGGCCGTGCAGACCTTCCGCACCGTGGACGAGGTGATCCAGAAGGCCAACAACACCCCCTACGGCCTCAGCGCCGGCGTGTGGACGGACAAAGGCAGCAAGATCTTCAACCTCACCAGCAAGCTCCGCGCAGGCGTCATCTGGGCCAACACCTACAACAAGTTCGATCCCACCTCACCCTTCGGCGGCTACAAGGAGAGCGGGTATGGAAGGGAGGGTGGGGTGCATGGGTTGGGGGCGTACCTCAACCTGAATTGATCCATGAGCACTACGGTCATCACGAGCGTTAGCGAAGCGAGGGCGTTCCGGCTCGAAGACTCGCCGTCGGGCTTTCCCCTCCAAG
>DDRC01000097.1:0-999 GCA_002342985.1 Flavobacteriales bacterium UBA2426 | reverse complement strand
CGCCGTCGGGCTTTCCCCTCCAAGTCCTCGGCCGGATTACCGATCTCCGGGCTTTCCGGTCCAATCCCTAACGCGAAATACCGAGCCTACACATCCCAATGACTTTGCACTGAACATGCGCCCATTGATCTTCGACATGCTGTTCCACGATGATAGGCAGTTCGTGATGGAGATCTCCCGAACAAAAAGCGGTGCAGTTGCGGCGACCGCGATCGAGCAATGGTCGGTGATCACACGCAGGAATGTTCCCGGCTACCCGCCTACTAGGATAGACTCTTTCAACACTAAGGAGGAAGCACAACGATTCTATGAGTCGATAGTGGTAAAGACACCGTTGGTCAGTCTTGGCGGAAGACCCATGGATCCGGAACCAACATTGGATGAGTTCCGTGCCTGGCTTCGTTCAAAGGGATTGACCGATCGAGACGTTGGTGTTTAGCCCGACGTCAGAACGGGCACTTTTCAAACCAACGCGGCGTCTTCCCAACAGCAGTGAAGAAGTGCTCCATCAATGATTTCGCAACCGAGTAGGTGTGCGGAAGTGGATCTTGGAGCAACTCGTTCCAGATCGATGATGCTCGCCCCGATAAGTCGTTGAATTGGCGATCCGCCGTTTTCATGTGGATGATGCGATCGCGGATGTCAAAGAGCTTCTTACAAGGCTCCCAGAGTTTACCGCCTTTTGGCGTCGCAACATTGAGCGCCTTGGGTAGAACGTCTCCAAGCTTCTCCAACGGAGTTAGCCAACGCTCAATCTGCTCTTTGTTGTAGTGTCGATCCGAGTCGTTCTTCTCGATGACATGGACGAAGCTGTCGGGTATGAGCTCGTTGGCGAAGGCCTCAAGCGCGGTGCATGCGAAAACCACGGATGCCATGTAGTGTTCGATAGCCCCGAATGAGTCAGCTTCTGGTAGATGACCATGGGGATCATTGCTGCTTTGGCAAGCGGAAATGAATGCCTCGGCTTGATCGAGATGTGACTTCGAGAGATTGAGGAAC
>DDRC01000037.1:9129-9658 GCA_002342985.1 Flavobacteriales bacterium UBA2426 | reverse complement strand
CCCCTATCCATGGCCCACCCATGCCTCATGCGGGTCCTCCCCTGCCTGGGTGTGGCATCCAAGTAGGGCATGCTCCACGTCTCACCCGCCCGGGTGCATCGTGCATGCAGACCTTGTTGGGGGTACCACCCGCCCGGGTGCTAGGGCCATGTCGGGCCACAGGATGGCCTCACCCACCCGGGTACCAGGGCCATGTTGGCCTGCATCGAGGTCTCACCCGCTCGGGTGGATGGTCCAGGTTGGCCTGCATCGGGGTGCCACCCGCCCGGGTGCTAGCCCCATGTCGGGCCATAGGCTGGTCTCACCCACCCGGGTGGTGGGTCCATGTCGGCCTACGTCGGGGTATCCCCCGCTCGGGTGAACCCCTTCACCCGGGCGGGGGGTGGCGTGCAACCCGAGCGGGTGGTGCGGCGTATAGGGCCTCGGTTGAACACAGAGACATGGCCATGAAAGCGAACATCAAGCTGGAGCTGAAGACCTTGACGCCCATGCGGCTGGCCGCGCTGATGCGCAACGTGGCCGACAAGAT
>DDRC01000037.1:0-9016 GCA_002342985.1 Flavobacteriales bacterium UBA2426 | reverse complement strand
TGCGCAACGTGGCCGACAAGATGGATGGCAATCCCCACTTCCCGGCCCCACCGCTGAGCGCAGCGGACCTGAAGGCGCAGGAGGTGGTGTTCACCGCCGCGATCCTGGAGGCGATCGATGGCAGCCTGGCCAGCAAGGGGCACCGCAATGCGCTGGAGGTGCAGGCACGCAACAGCCTGCGCCTGCTGGCCGACTATGTGCGCATGGTGGCCCAGGGCAATGAGGTGATCATGCTTTCCAGCGGCTTTGAGCTGGCCCGCCGGTCAGGCCCGCCCCAGCCCATGGGCCGACCCATGATGCAGGCCGCCCGCATGACCGGTCGCCACGGCGAAGTGGAACTGCGCTGGAGCGGTGTGCCCAACCGCCGCACCTACCACATCTACATGACCGAGCAGGACCCCACGGAACCCAATTGCGTGTGGTCGCTCACCGGCATCACCGGCAAGATCACCCACTCGGTGCAGGGGCTGGAATCCTATAAGGGCTACTGGTTCTGCGTAAGTGCCGTGGGTGCCTTGGGCGAGGGCCAAAAGAGCGACCCCGTGCTGGGGCGCGCGGCGTAGAGAGCGATCGTCCGGCTTGTTCAACAGCTTTGTGGTCCCTGTAGGTCCGTGTGGGCCATGGTCACATGCAATGAACGGGGTTGCGCAGAGCTTAACTTCCCCTCATGCGCCTCCTGTTCCTAATGCGTCTGGCGCTCCTGGCCACCGCCCTGGTGCTCTCTGATGCGCTCACCATTGAGCGGATGGACACCTGTCCGGATGAGCAACTACCCACCTTGATCGGCATGCCCCTCGCCTACCGCACCAGCATTCCGTGGGTGAACAGCATGAGCGGTGTGCTCTACCTGCAGGGACTGCTGGTGAACATCGCCTGCTGGTCGGTGGTGCTGGCGGGCCTCGGCCTTGGGTTGAAGCGGATCACGAGTACGGCACCACAAGCGCAACGCGTCCTGCGGGTGTCCAGCGTGGTGCTCACGGTGCTCGCAGCTGGGTTCTCCCTGCTGTTCATCGGGTTCATCGAATGGCGCGTGGAATGGTCGCCCGACATCCTCCTGCGCTGTCCTGAACGCGCGGTGCGGTTCCTCTACACCGGACACTGAGCGGCCGATCAACCGGTTCGAACGCCGACCTGCCGGCCCCCTACCGCACCACCACCCGCCCGCTCACCGCCTTTCCCGCCTGCACCGCGCGCACGGCGTAGGAGCCCGGAGAGAGCTTCAGGGGCGCACGCCATGTGCTGCCATCGAGGCGCGCGTTCGCCATGGCCACGCAACGGCCGGCCATGTCGAAGGCCTGGACATCCACACGCCCTCCAATGCCGGCGAATCCGCGCAAGAGCACGTCCTTGGCAAGGTCATCGTACCACAGTGGTGCCGTGCTCATGGGCGCATCGGCCATGCCGGTGGAGAGCTCGGACGCAAGGCTACCGGCCTCCAGGAAGAGCGCCGAGTCGTAGAGCCCGTCGCTTGCATCGGCGATGGCGACCTTCAGCTGGTACACCGCCCCGGGCACCACGGCTGCCTTGGCGATGAGCACCTGGGTGTAGCCATCAAGCCCGCAATCGGGGCCGAAGAAGTTGTCCACGTAATGCACGGTGTCCTGCTGCCAACCGGCGTAGGCCCAGCAAAGACCGGAACCATTTCCGCCGGGCACGCCGATGTTCACCGTGTTCACGCACACGGGCAGGCCGGTGGCGGGCAGCGTGGCCAGGTTGATGCCGTTGTCGGAGAAGGAGCCATCGATGCCCGGCCCCGAGAGGAAGATGCCCATGATGTCGTTCTTGATGGAGCACACGTACTCATCGTACTCCTCGCTGCCGAAGACATACCGCAGCCGCAGCGAATCGCCGGCGGGGATCAGCGTGATGGTGAGGATGGCGACATCCCATTGCTCGGCGGGCGGCTGCGAGAGCTGCAGCAGGTCGTTGTCCATGAAGCCGCCCGTTTGCCCGGCCATGGTGGTGCTCTGCGAAAGGTTGGGCGGTTCGATCACGTGCACCAGGCCGGTGGCCATCACCAGGCCGCCGGTCATGCCGATGCTGCCGATGCTGTCCGTGAAGGTGCCGATGGCGTAGGGCAGGAATTGGAAGCCTGCGCCCAGCACGGTGACACCCGGGCCGGCCAGGTGATCGGTGACCAGCATGCCGTAGTCCGGGCTGCCCGGCAGCAGCGCGGCGTGCGTCTGGGCCTCCACCGTGGTGCCAGAGAGGGCCAGCCCGAGGAATAGAGCGCGCCGCATGCAAGCAAGATAGGGCGTTCTCCGGCGCCGGCTTCGATCCCCGCACCTGAAGCGCCAATGGCGCATGATCATGGAATAAGCTGCTGAAAGGACCGACCGGCAGATCTCCATCGGCACGCTCGGGCCCGGCAAGCCCCCGGTGATCTTCCCGCTGGGGCGGGACAAGTCGTATCCGACGGGTAGACCCCCTGAGCAGAACTAGCCTTGGTCCGCAAGCCCGGGGATGAGGAGGATGCGGAGATCGTGAACGGGAATGGACTTGCGCAGAAGTACAACGCTCAGGTGTGGTCCACACCAATGCATGAAGAACAATACCCTGCAAGAAAGCCGGGCTGTCCCAAATGACCCTGCCTGCCGGATATGCGATCTCAATCCCTAAGGCACCTCACGGAGAACCCGTTCCTCTTGGTATTGTTGCTGTCCCGCTCGATGCCTTGAAAGCCATTGAACATAGTGCGGGTCCAGGCACGATCAACATCAGCTTCTGTGGCACACCACCAAAGTCCGAGGTCGCCCTGAAAGACGAAGCTGCCACCTCCATCATTACGGCCACCGCCAGGCAGGCTTGAAAATCCGCTTTCGTTGGTGGCACCGGCATTCGGGGCCGTCCAATATTGTGTCCCAATGCATTTGAGCTTTCCACCAACATCCTGGTCTTCGCCTCGGTACCCGTCAATGTCAAGCTCGTCAATTGGCATCCCTTGCGCTGCTTCCAGGATCTGCCAATCGGCATCAGTGGGCACATGCCAGCCCGAGGGGCATACATTACGCGGATCCGCTACCGCATACCAGTTGTACAGCTTTCCGTAGGGGTTCTCTAACTGGCTATTGTTCTGGTAGAACGCCCATGCGCCGGTAGTCAAGCTGCCCCACTGGGGGCCATCTATCACATTCGGGATGGGGTCGCCGTTGGCATAGGTGGTGGTGCGCAGATCCTCAGCCATCCACTCCTGCGTACCGATCACGATGGTGGCATAGCTGTTCCCATCCTGGTCGGTCACGCTGCCGTAGCTGAGATCCGGGTTGAGGTAGCTGGCGGACAGGGTGGTGAAACTGACCTGGTTGCCGTATGCAGTGCCTTGAGCATTCGTAGCATAAGCCCGCGCGTAATACGTTACACTGGGCTGTGATCCGGACAACTGAACTTGAAAGTTGCCCGTCGTGCCTGAAGCGAGTACCGCTGGTCCACCCAGATCAGGCAATTGGGCTGTTCCATAGCAAATGCCACGGGCGACCACTGGAGAGCCACCAGCGGAACCCACTATTCCGGCACACAAGGCTCCCGTACTGCCCACAGAGATCGTCGTCAACGTAGCCACCTGTGGTGCACCTACCGGCCCGGCTGGGCTGTATGTGATGCTATCAATTTCAGACACAGGAAAAGCGACCACCGCGCCCCCGTTCTGGTGAACGAGCATTGTGGGTGGCGGCACCAACTGGTGACTGACGCTGTCAATGACCGCCATGTCCAGCAGAACGGTGGTATCGCTGACCAGATGGATATTCATGGTGCCCTGGCCGTGAACGAGGGCAGCAGTGCAGAGCGAGCAAGCGAAGGCGAGCATGTACTTCATGGCAGAGCGCATCACCGGATCAGCGTTGAAGGATCACCTGTTTGGTGGCAACGCGCGGGCCTTGCACCACGCGCAACAAGTAGTTGCCGGCAGCGACCGGTTGCCGAACCTCGTCAAGGCCATCCCACACCAGTTCGTGCTTGCCGCTGGCCAGTTCGCCACGGTGCACGCTGCGAATCCGGACCCCTCGTGCATCAAGCACCTGCACATCCGCCTCACCGCTGCCATCCGCCTGGATCCCGATGCGCACCTCACCGCTGGTGGGATTGGGATAGACCCGCACCGGCGCGAGACCGGAGGCTTCATTCACTGCGGCCGTCGAGATGTCCGTGAACTGATAGTGGGCAAGGCTTCCCAGGCTCCATGTGTAGGTGGTGCCGTCCCAGAGGAAGACGCGCATGGCGTCACCATCGAAGTCCGTGCTGCGCACCTCGGTGATCGCATGGCTCACCACGGAGCCGTCCGTGAACGCGTAGGTGACGACCTGGGCCTGGGACGTTATGGCAGCAAGCATCCACCCCGCGTGGAGCGATAGCGGTCTGATCATGTCGTAGGCGGTGTTTCCAACGCCAATGTACTCCAAACAGGACTACCGGCCCGCGCGCGCCCAGCGCCTGTCCGGTGCGTGCCGCATGCTGATGGCGGGAACCCGACCCGCCGCGGCGCTGCATGGAAGGTGTGCTGCCATGGGGTCTGCACGCTACGGGGTCCAGCATGGTGCTTTTAGCATGGTCGTGGCCCGGAGACCCGCATCCAAGTCCATGCAGCAAAACCTGTGCGCCACGCATGCTTCCCGGTGCTTCCTGACCCCCGTCACTGGCGAGGGACCGGTCATCGCATAGCTTGGAGCCAACCGCTGCACCATGCCCAAAGACCCCTTGCCGGAACTGCCCCGGCGCGAAGAGCCCACGCGCGTGCCCCCCGAACCGCCGGCTTATCCCCGCCCGGACAGGCCCATCACGCGCCCGAACGATCCACCCACGCGGCCGAGCACGGACCCGCCCACGCATCCGCAGCCCGGAAAGCCGGAACGGGGCTAGCCAGGCGCCATGTTCATCGACCGCATCGATGCCGGCCTCCAGCTCGCGGATGCGCTGAAGGCGTTCCAGGGCAAGGATGCCGTGCTGCTGGCCATCCCGCGCGGCGGGGTGCCTGTTGCAGCGGAGGCGGCCCGTGCCCTGCACCTGCCGTTGGACATCCTGCTCACCAAGAAGATCGGCCACCCGCACCAGCCTGAGCTTGCGATCGGCGCGGTGAGCCTCCAGGGCCTGCGGATCGAGCCGTCCTTCCATGTGCCGAGGGCCTATATCGACGCGGAGGCGGAACGCATCCGGGGCGTGCTCCGGGAACGTGAGTCGAGCTACCGCTCCGGCCGGCCGCCACTGATCGTGAAGGGACGCACCGCGATCATCGTGGATGACGGCATCGCCACCGGCAGCACGGTGCGCGCAGCGATCGACCTGATGCGCCAAGCCGGTGCGCAACGCGTGGTGGTGGCCGTGCCCGTGGCCGCCGCACAGACCGTTGAGCAGCTGAAGGAGCTGGCCGACGAGGTGATCTGCGTGGAAGCGCCGGACGACCTCTACGCCATCGGCGCGCACTACGAGGATTTCGCCCAGACCAGCGACGAGGAGGTCATCGCGCTGCTCGATGAAGCCGCAAGGCGCGGATCGCGCACCCCTCAGCGCAGGTAGCGCGCGAACCAGGCCGTGGCCAGGCGTGCCACCTCGTCCAGCTTGCCGGGCTCCTCGAAGAGGTGCGTGGCCTCTTGCACGATGACCAGTTGCTTCGTGCACCGCAGCCGGTCCAAGGCGAACCGGTTCATGCTGATCACGGGCGCGTCCCAGCCGCCCACGATGAGCAGGGTGGGCGCCTGCACGGAGGACAGCACCGCCTGGGCCATGTCGGGCCGGCCGCCGCGCGACACCACGGCCTTCACCGTTTGGGGAAGCGCCGCGGCGGCGCCCAAGGCTGAGGCCGCACCCGTGCTGGCACCGAACAGGCCCAACGGCAGCTCCGCCAGGCCGGCCTGCCCGGCGGTCCATCGCACCACGGCAATGAGCCGGTCCGTGAGCAGCGGTATGTCGAAGCGGGCATCTGGGTCCGCATCCTCCTGCGGCGTCAACAGGTCGAAGAGGAAGGTGGCGAAGCCCTCGCGCTGCAGCACAGCGGCCACCAGGCGGTTGCGCGGGCTATGGCGGCTGCTGCCGCTGCCGTGGGAGAAGAGCACGAGTCCCTTGGCCGCTGCCGGCACGGTGAGGGTGCCCTCGAGGCGCGCTCCGTGGAGATCGATGATGATTCCCTGGCCGTTCATGATGGTTCGCGGAGGTTCCATGGCCTGCAGCGCTGGAGCTTCACCCCCCCTGCCCGCAGCGATGCGCAGCGGTCATGGGCTTCGCTCCCGCTCTGCTGCAATGATCCAATCCGCCAACCGGCGCAGCGTCACCAAGCGCCCCTGCTGCTCCTCCGGCACGTCCGACCCGAAGCGCTCACTCACGGCGGCCATGATGCGGAGGTGATCGAAGGAATCGATGTCGAAGGCCCGGCGGAAGTCCTCATCCGGAGCGAGCGTGCCGGTATCGGCATCCGGCGCCACCTGGCGGATGATGGCGCGCAAAGCGTCGATGACCTGGGGATCGGTCATAGCTCACCCGGATGCTGGAGCAGCTCGGCCATCGTGCGCAGGAACCGGCTGCCGGTGGCGCCGTCGGTGGCGCGATGGTCGGCCGCGAGGCTCGCTGTCACCACGGGGCGCGCATCGATGGTCCCGTTCTCGGCCCAGGGCTGCTCGGTGATGCCCCCGAAGCCCACCAGCGCCACCTGCGGCGGATAGATCAACCCATGCACCACCGATGCGCCCCGGTCGCCCAGGCTGGTGAGCGTGGCGGTGCCCTCCGCGAGCTCTGAGCTCCGCAGCTTCAAGGCACGGGCACGGGGGATGAGCATGCCCAGGTGCCGCATCAGCTCATCGAGCGTGAGGCGGTCGGCATGGTGGATGGCCGGTACCATGACACCGCCTGTGCGCAGCGAGATGACGAATCCCAAGTGCACCTCGGGCTTCCGCTGCAGCCCACCGTTCACCCACCAGGCGTTGAGGTCGGGCACCTTCCGCAGCGCCAGGGCCGTGGCCTTGATGAGCAGCACGACGGGCAGCAGCTGCTCCTTCACGGGACGGGCGCGGTTCGTCTCCGCGAGCCAACCCATGCACGGTCGCAGGTCGATGCGCTCCTCGAGTCGATAGTGCGGGATCTCCCGGTTGCTCTTGGCCATGGCCGCAGCCACGGCCTGGCGGACACCTGCCGCCGGATCCCCGGGTGCGGCCGGCGCGCCGGAGATCATTTCCACGAAGGCATGGCGCTTGTCCTTCGCCGCCTGGGGTGGGGCCATGCGCGCGGTGATGGCCCGTTCCACATCCTTCTTGGTGATCACGCCATCGGGACCGCTGCCGGAGAGCCCGGCCAGGTCGATGCCCTGCTCCAGGGCGAGCCGCCTGGCCAGTGGCGATGCCTGCACACGCGGCGCGGCGGCACCCGATGCGGCGGGCATGGGCAGGCCGCCCACCAGGCCCGGGGGCACAGCGCTCCTCGCAGGCGCGGCCGGCGGCCCGGCGGGCCTCCCCTCCTCCCCTTCGCCGCGCAACAGGGCCAGCACCGTGCCCACGGGCACCTTGTCATCCTCCTTCACGAGGAGCGCATGCACGATTCCCTCATCGAAGCACTCCACCTCGATGATGCCCTTCTGCGTCTCCACATCGGCGATGATGGCGCCGCGCTTCACCGTGTCGCCGGGCTTCACGCGCCAGGCGCGCAACGTGCCGTCCTCCATGTCGGCACCGAGCGAGGGCATGCGGAAATCGATCATTGCACCCGGGGAGGCGGAGGCTTCGGATCAGGCGGGCATCTCCTTGCCATGGAGCAGCTGTCCCAGGCGGGCCAGCAGGTCCTGTTCGGCATCGCTCTCACCGCCGTAGGTCCTGGCCACCTCGTGCGCGGTCTCCCAGATCAGGGTGCGCATCTCATCGGTGAAGAGCGAAACGTGCTCCCGCAAGGCGTCCTTGAACGCGCTGAAATCCTCCTCCACCGGCGCGTGGCGGGCCGCCGCCGTATCGAATGCGAAGCCGATGTAGTGCGCGGCATCGGTGCCGTACCGGTCGATGCTCCCCTCGAAGGGCAGCCAGCGCTTCCGGATGAGCTCGTTCAGGCTGCGCTGCTCCTCGGCCGCCACGCGTCCGTCACAGGCCGCCACGGCGTGGAACAGCCGCCCCAGCGCGGCATAGACTGTCTCGTAGTGGGTTCTCATGGTGTTCCGTTGCCCGTAAGATAGCTCATTTCCCCAGGACGAGATGCGCCTCCCTTACGATGTCCGCGGCCTGCGGGATGGAGGCATCCTCGAGGTGCTTGGGGTACGGGATGTGCACCTCTGCGCCGCAGAGCCGGCGCACCGGTGCATCCAGGTCGTAGAAGGCGTGCTCCATGATGCGTGCGCTCACCTCGGACGAGACGCTCACCGAGCGCCACGCATCCTCCACGATCAACGCGCGGTGGGTGCGCCGCACGGCATCCAGGATGGCCGCCTCGTCCAGGGGGCGCAGCACGCGCAGATCGAGCACCTCCGCATCGATGCCCTCCGCGGCCAGCGTCGCTGCGGCCTCCAGCGCCTTGTACACCCCGGACCCGTAGGTGATCAGCACGATGTCCCGGCCGGGCCGCAGGGTCTTCGCGCTGGTGATGTCCACGGCGCCGGCATCATCAGGCAATTCGGCCTCCATGTTCAACTGCGCGGTGTATTCGAAGAGGATCACCGGGTCGGGGTGCTGCAGGGCGGTGAGCAGCATGCCGCGCGCGTCGGCGTGGGTGCCGGCGGAAAGCACCTTGAGGCCGGGCACCTGGGCGAACAGCGGCTCCCAGCTGTGCGAGTGCTGCGCGGCGAGCTGCCGTCCGATGCCGCAGCTGATGCGGATCACCACCGGCACGTTGAACTGCCCGCCGCTCATGTGCAGCAGCGTGGCCGCATTGTTGACGATCTGGTCCAGCGCGAGCAGGCTGAAGTTCACCGTCATCACCTCCACGATGGGCCGCAGGCCGCCGAGGGCTGCGCCGATGCCCGTCCCCACGAAGCCCGCCTCGGCGAGCGGCGTGTCCATGATGCGCTCCGGACCGAACTCCTGCAGCAGCCCCTTGCTCACCGCGAAGGCGCCGCCGT
>DDRC01000232.1 GCA_002342985.1 Flavobacteriales bacterium UBA2426 | reverse complement strand
GTGCAACCTGCACACCATCCTGCGTCTGCCGACGGGCATCTTCTACGCCCAGGGCGTGAAGGCCAACGTGCTCTTCTTCGAGAACAAGCCCGCCAGCAAGACCCCCTGGACCAAGGAGGTGTGGATCTACGACTACCGCACCAACATCAAGCACACGCTGAAGACCGACCCGCTCCAGTACGAGGACCTGACCGACTTCATCGCCTGCTACAACCCGCAGGACCGGCACAAGCGCAAGGCCACCTGGAGCGATTCCTCGACTGCGCTCGGAATGACTCCCGAAGGCCGCTGGCGCAAATACACCTACGCCGAGATCATGGCCCGCGACAAGGCCAGCCTCGACATCTTCTGGCTGAAGGACGAGAGCCTGGAGGATAGCGCCAACCTGCCCGAGCCGGGCGTGCTGGCCGCCGCCATCGTGGAGGACCTGGAGGCGGCGCTGGAGCAGTTCAGGATGATCGCGGGGGATCTGAAGGCCTGATGCCGATGGAAGCGCTCGGTGCGCAGGGTATCCATGGCCCCGGCAGCCAAACACCTCCATCGGGAAACATCGGTCCTGCAGTGTGTCCATTTAGAACGTGCCACGCACATGGCTTCTGCGATTGAACCATGAGTACGTGTGTGGTCGACCATGTTTCCCCATGAAATCCGGCCTCCGCACCCCCTCCCTCAAGAAGCGCATCGCCGCGCACCAGCTGGAAGCGTTCCGTGCGGCATAGCCGGGGCCTGCGGGCCCTACTGCACCATCAGCTGTGCAGTGAGCAGGCCGCCCTGCGTACTATGCACGCGCACGGCGTAGAGGCCGGGGTTCAAGGCCTGGTCCAGCTGCAGCTGCAGGGTGGGCGCGCCGGGCAGGGTGCGTTGCAGCACCACGCGGCCGGTTGCGTCCAGCAGCTCCACGCGCACGGGGCCGGGGGCGGCGCAGCCGGCGGGCAGTTGCAGCGTGCAACTGATGCCGGTGGTGGGGTTGGGGAACACGCGCAGCAGGGCGGGCGCGGTGGCCTCGGCCACGCTGGTGCCGGGCAGTTCCAGGCGGTAGAGGCCGCGGTCGAAGGGCGTGAGCGAGCCGGTCATGTAGAGGTGGTTGCCCAGCTGCACCAGGTGGTCGGGCGCGAAGGAGTTGATGCCGGGCGCGCGGTCCTGCACCATCACGGTGCCGGCCTCGGTGCCATCGCTGCGCCAGAGCTCGGTGCTGTACGTGGGCACCTCGGGGGCGAAGTAGAGGTGTCCGCCGAAGGACCAGAAGTTGAAGCCCGAGCCGGCGATGGACCCGTTGGTGCCGGGCCAGAGGTCCTTGACCAGGTAGGTGCCCTGCAGGGTGCCGTCGCTGCGCCAGAGCTCGGCACCGTGATCGGGGTCGGTGCCCAGAAAGAGGGCGATGCCGCCCACGCGCCGCGCGGGCTGGCGGTCGCCGTTCCACGAGGGCGCTACGCCCATGGTGGCGAGCTTGAAGGTGCCGATGGCGGTGCCGTCGCTGCGGTAGATGCCATTGCCCATGCCATCGAAGGCGGCGAAGATGACCTGGCCATCCAGGGGAACGAGGTGGTAGGGCTGGGCGGCGTTGGTGCCGGGGTACACATCGGCCACCAGGCCGGTGGCGGGGGCGCCGCCGTTGGTGCGCCACAGCTCCAGGCCATGGGTGCAGTCGTCGGCCAGGAAGTAGAGGAAGTCGTCGGCCAACCAGCTGCGGCCGGCGGGGGTGCTGGAGGTGGGGCCCACGCAGATGTCCTGCAGCAGGAAGCAGCCGCTGGGGGTGCCGTCGGTGGTCCAGAGCTCCACGCCGATGTTGTTCAGCGCATTGCCGGGGAACACGGCCACGGCACCCATGGGGCGGATGGGACCGGCGACGGTGATGGTCTGCTGGGTGACGAAGTCCACCGGCGCATAGGTGCCGCCGGAGGTGCCGTCGGTGCTGTAGAGCGCCTGGTCGGTGGCGTTGTTGGCGCGGAAGAGCAGGCGATCGCCGAAGGCGGTGAGGTAGGCCGGGGAGGAGCCCAGCGCACCGGGGCGGATGTCCATCACCAGCGTGGTGCCGGCCTCGGTGCCATCGGTCTTCCACAGCTCCCAGCCGGTGGTGCCATCATCGGCCGGGAAGTAGAGGGTGTTGCCCACCACGGCCATGCCCTCGTTGGCCTCCAGTCCGTTGGCTGCACCGGGCCGGATGTCCTTCACCAGCACGGTGCCGGCCGTGGTGCCATCGGTCTTCCACAGCTCCATGCCGGCCTCGGCGGTCCAGTTGCGGAAGTAGATGTGGTCGCCCATCACCACCAGGTCGCGCGGCTGGAAGCCGAAGGTGCTTACGGGAAAGCTGGCCACCTGTTCGATCTGGGCGTGGAGCAGGGGAGCGGAGGCGCACAGCAGGGCGCTGAGGAGCGGGTGCAGGGATCGGTGCATGGGCATGGCTACCGCGGAAAAGTAGACGGGTGCGCCAGGCGGCCTCTACCCACATAAGTAGGGAGGCCTCCGTGCCGAACGGCCACCAGTGCTTCACGCATCTGCGCGCAGCCTTTGGCTACGCGCAACACACCAAGGGTCAGGGTAGCCTTCGGCTACCGCTCACGGCCTGCCGCGAGCGGGCCATCCACATGCCAGCAGGCTCACTGAAAGGACACTGCCGCATGCCACGTCGGCTTCGCCTCGCGCCTGAAGACGGCCGCCTGCAACCGCGTGCACCACCGCACCACGGTGGGCTGCCGGGTGCCCGGTGGCTGCCATGCGGCGGGTGCCCCGTTGGAGGGCGGAGCAGCCCTTGCGCGGCCTGCGGAACGATCAGCGCAGCCACCCGGCGTGGCGCCGGAAATACAGCAGGAAGAGCACCGGGATGAAGCTGTAGAAGAACAGCAGCACGGCCATGAAGGACAGGTAGACCGTCATGACCCACAGCAGCATGACGGCGGCCGTGGCGATGAGGTGCACGATGGTGGATGCCGCGTAGATGCGGAAGCCCAGGCGCCGGCCCAGCACCATGAGCGCGGCACCGAGCGCGGCCCCTGCGCAGGAGAGGATCACCGCCAGCAGCAGGCTGTTGAGGGGCACCACGGCCTGGGCGCCCACGCCCCCGTTGCGGATGCCCGTGCAGAGCATGCCCGCCTTGAACAGGTTGACGACGATGAGCAGGAGGTTGCCCAGGATGGTGAGCACGCAGAGGGCCATGAACAAGCGGGGCGCCTTGCGGGTGGAGGGGGCCCGTGTGCGGCTGAGCGGATCCATGTGCGCCGATCGGGGGTGTGCATCCGCTGGGCCTGGGCAGCGGGCGGGTGGAGGAAGGTAAGTGAAGTGCGGTGCCGAGGGCGCTGGGGCCGCTGCAGCGCAGGGTATCGGGAGGGGCGCCTATGGCTTCACCAGCCGCCCGGTGCGCACGGCCCCATCGGCGCCCTGCGCCTCCACGGTGTACACCCCGGCGGGCAGCGCATCGGTGTGCAGCACCAGCTGCGTGGCGCCATGGGCATCGTGCTGCAGCGCGTTGCGGCCGGCGGCATCGCGCAGGCGCACCAGGCGCAGCGGCTGCGCGGCGGTGAGCTGCACGCGCTCGGCGGCGGGGTTGGGGAAAAGCGCATCGGCGGGCAGCAGGGCGGCGCTGAGGCCCGTGCTGCCGCCGGTGTAGAGCACCGCGCCGCCGGGGATGGTGTTGTGGCCGCCCGCCGGACCGGTGTTGCCGGGGGCCACCGTGCCGTAGTACTGCGGGCCCAGCACGTAGGGATAGGCGGGCGCGTACTGCTCGTTCAGCGTCACGAAATAGGCGTAGGTGCCGGCGGGGTACTCGGGCGTGATGCAGAAGCGGCCGTTGTGCGCATCCAGGTCGCCGCTGCCGGCCACGTACTCGTAGTCCTCGATGAAGGCGCCCAGCGGGTACTGTCCGCCGATGGCGGGCCCGTATTGCGCCGCCTGCAGCACGGTGCCGTTGGGCAGGGTGGTGCGGTCGGTGATGGCGCGCAGCCGGTAGCTGCTGCGCATGCGGGCGATGCCGCCGCTGCCGTCGGCGTTGGCATAGCCGTGCGCGCCGTAGATGGGGAAGCCGTCGAAGGCGTAGCCGATCAGCTCGCTGTGCTGCTCATCGTTCAGGTGGTCGTAGAGGCAGTTGGGGCTCACGTGGTGGTGGTACTCGCCGTTGGGCGCGGGGTGGCCCAGGCAGGCATCGAAGCTGATGCCCTCGAACACCCGCGCGTCGCGGTTCCAGATGCCCTGGTTGTTGTAGCTCATGCCGTCCTTGGCGTTGAAGATGCTCACCCCGTTGCGCCACACGCCGATGTGGCCCAGGGGCGTGTTCACCAGCGTGCCGGTGTTGGCCACGGGGCTGCGCGTGATGCGGAAGCAGAAGTCCTGATTGGCGGGCAGGTTGGGGTTGGCGGTCCACGGCCCGATGTCGTAGCCCGGTATGCAGGTGCTGGTCACGTACGCATCGGTGGCGGTGTAGTGCACGCTGAGCACGTTGGTGGCGATGCCGGCATAGCCGGTCTCGTTGCCCGGATTGATGATCCAGGCGGTGATCACCGGCGATTGGGCGTGGGCGCGGAGCAGCAGGCCGAGGCCGAGGATGAGGGCAGGGGTGCGCATGGCTTCTATGACCACGAAGATGGCGGAAGGTTGCATGCACGGCGGTGACCACGGCCGCACTACTTCGTTTCCTGCGGTGCATCCGAATCGCCATGCGCACGACACTGGAAGCCCTGCGACCCCGCGCTGAACAGCCTCTACGCCGGTCACCGGGCGCCGCTCGCGGCAGAGGATCTCCGCCTGCGGCGCGCGGCGCGAACGTTCCGCCCCATGGCGGGCGCGACGCGCGGATGGGGCTGGTACCATTGCAGCGAACCTCCGCACCGCCAATGGACAGCAAGAGCAACGCCCTCAACTGGTTCGAGATCGCCACGCGCGACCTGGACCGCGCGCAACGCTTCTATGAGACCGTCTTCGGCATCCGATTGGAGGCCATGGACATGCCCAGCCTGCAGATGCGCACCTTCCCCGCCGATGGCAGCACCGGCAAGGTGGGCGGCGCGCTGGTGAAGAGCGATATGCACACCCCCAGCCGCACGGGCGCGCTGCTCTACCTGAATGCGAATCCCGACCTGAGCGGGCCGCTGGCACTGGTGGAGAAGGCCGGCGGCAAGGTGCTGATGCCCAAGACGCACATCAGTGATGAGATCGGCTACATGGCCTTCTTCGAGGATACCGAAGGGAATGCCGTGGCGATGCATTCGCAGGGATGAGCGGCGGATGTCCGCAGCGGAAGTACCGTTTGCCGCGTTCAGGGGTTGATGCCATGGCTGCCATGACCACGGAACGCCTAACGCGTTGAACCTCCTTCCCATGGAACGCTCCGCCATCCGCGACCCGCTCTCCTTCTCCCTGCCGCGCACGCTGGAAGTGCTGGAGCGGACGCCCGCGGTGCTTCACGCGCTGCTGAATGGACTGAGCGACGATTGGACGCTGCACAATGAGGGCCCGGGCACGTGGACGCCCTATGCGGTGGTGGGCCACCTGATCCACGGCGAGCGTGCGCATTGGATGGCCCGCGTGCGGAAATGCCTGAGTGGCGAGGACCGGGCCTTCGCGCCCTTCGACCGTCAGGCGCACGATGAGGAGAGCGCAGGCA
>DDRC01000104.1:6136-7131 GCA_002342985.1 Flavobacteriales bacterium UBA2426 | reverse complement strand
CGGCGAAGCGGTCGGCGTCATCGCCGCGCAGTCCATCGGCGAACCGGGCACGCAGCTCACCTTGCGGACCTTCCACGTGGGCGGTGTGGCCGGCAAGATCACCGAGCAGAGCGAGATCCGCGCCAAGTACGACGGCATCCTGGAGATCGACGAGCTGCGCACCGTGAAGCGCAAGGACCGCAAGGGCGAGGACGCCGAGGTGGTCATCAGCCGCAGCACCGAGATGCGCATCGTGGATGCCAACACCGGCATCGTGCTCACCACGAGCAACGTGCCCTATGGCGCCTACCTCTACGTGAAGGGCGGCAAGGCGATCAAGAAGAACGACCTGATCTGCACCTGGGACCCGTACAACGCGGTGATCATCTCCGAGCTGGCCGGTACGCTCGCCTTCGAGAGCATCGAGGAGAACGCCACCTTCCGGGAGGAGATCGACGAGCAGACGGGCTTCGCCGAGAAGGTGATCATCGAGAGCCGCGACAAGCGTAAGAACCCGACCATCAAGATCATGGACCCCAAGGGCAAGGAGGAGCTGAAGAGCTACAGCCTGCCGGTGGGAGCGCACATCATCGTGAAGGAGGGCCAGAAGATCGAGGCCGGCGACGTGCTGGTGAAGATCCCGCGGAGCAGCGGCAAGGGCGGCGACATCACCGGCGGCCTGCCCCGCGTGACCGAGCTGTTCGAAGCGCGTAACCCCAGCAATCCTGCTGTAGTGAGCGAGATCGACGGCATCATCTCCTACGGCAAGATCAAGCGCGGCAACCGCGAGATCATCGTGGAGAGCCGCACCGGCGAGCACAAGACCTACCTGGTGCCCCTGAGCAAGCACATCCTGGTGCAGGAGAACGACTTCGTGAAGGCGGGCCAGCCGCTCAGCGACGGGTCCATCGCGCCCGGCGACATCCTGGACATCCAGGGGCCGACCAAGGTGCAGGAGTACCTGGTGGACGAGGTGCAGGAGGTGTACCGCATGCAGGGCGTGAAGATCAACGACA
>DDRC01000104.1:5650-5928 GCA_002342985.1 Flavobacteriales bacterium UBA2426 | reverse complement strand
TCCAGCGTCAACAAGGTGGAGTTCATGGAGGAGAACGACGCCATCTACGACAAGATGGTGGTGACCGACGCCGGGGACAGCACCAGCCTGAAGGTGGGCCAGATGGTGACCATGCGCAAGCTGCGCGACGAGAACAGCGCGCTGAAGCGCAAGGACGCCAAGCCGGTGGAGGCCCGTCCGGCCAAGCCGGCCACGGCCCGCATCATGCTGCAGGGCATCACCCGCGCTTCGCTGCAGACGGACAGCTTCATCAGCGCCGCCTCCTTCCAGGAGACGAC
>DDRC01000104.1:0-5557 GCA_002342985.1 Flavobacteriales bacterium UBA2426 | reverse complement strand
TCCTTCCAGGAGACGACCAAGGTGCTGAACGAGGCCGCCGTGAACGCGAAGGAGGATCACCTGGTGGGCCTGAAGGAGAACGTGATCGTGGGGCATCTCATCCCTGCCGGCACCGGCGCCCGCGCCTACCAGAGCACCTTCGTGGCCAACAAGGAGGAATACCAGCGCCTGCTCGCCGACCGCCTGCAGGAGCAGGAAATCGATGAGTGACCAATCCATCGGCCAGTGACGAGTGAGCGAGCGGCAGGTCCCTGACTTGCCGCTCGCTGCTTGCGCCGGCCGCAGCAAACCGAACGAACATGGCAGACCAGAAGGAACAACCCCGCCCCAACCAGCTGAACATCGAGATCAGCGAGGAGGTGGCCGATGGCGTCTACAGCAACCTCGCCATCATCACCCATAGCAACTCCGAGTTCGTGCTCGACTTCGTGCGCGTGATGCCCGGCGTGCCCAAGGCCAAGGTGCGCGCGCGCATCCTGCTCACGCCCCAGCACGCCAAGCGGCTCATGCGCGCGCTGGCCGACAACATCGGGAAGTTCGAGCAGGTGCACGGCACCATCCGCGACACCGACATGCCCGAGATCCCGATGAACTTCGGGGGGCCTGCGGCGCAAGCCTGAGCCACGGACTAAGGATGCCGGAAGCCCCCTGGTCGCCAGGGGGCTTCTTCGTTCCGGTCAGAAGCGGATGGCGCGCAGGCGGTCCGCCACCGCGGTGTCTGCGCAAAGGCGCTTCAGCTCCTTTTCGATGTGCTGCTCATACCCCTCGGTGGCGTAGCCATGCCGGATCAGGTGCAGGTCCAGCAGCAGGCCGTCGACCGCCTCCCACAGCCGCTCGTCCGGTTTCTGGCCCCAAGGCAGCTTCTCGTATTCGCCCTTCACGGACTCGTAGGCATCGAGCAGGTCGTGCGTGATCATTCGTGGGCCTTCTGGTTGAACAGGATGTAGCCGAAGTTGAGGCTCCAGGCCCAGGGCTCGCGTTGCTGGTCGAAGTAGCTCACGTTGAACCACACCGGCCCGATGGGGCTCTGGTAGATGAGGGAGCCCGCCGCCATGTAGTAGCGCTGGCTGAAGGCCGGTGCGGTGGCGCTTCCCGTGCCCTCGCCGCGCACCACCGGCTCGTATGGCTGGAACACATAGCCTTCGAGGCGCAGGTCGAACCGGTTGCGCGCCACGGCCACGATGGTGCGCAGGCCACCGGCCAGGTACTTGGGCGCCCTGAACTGCTCCATGAAATAGGTGCGGCTCTCCGGTGTGGGCTGGAAAGCCGGCGCACGGATGATGGTGGCCGTGTAGTTCTGGAAGGAGGGCATGTTGCTGAATACGCCCTCGGCCAGCACCCCGAGCTTGAAGACGCCGCGGCGCAGCACGTACTGGTCCAGGTGGGCGCAGGCCATCAGCCATTCGTGGTCGGCGGTGTAGAGGTCGGAGCGCGGCTGGGTGGGGCCCGGATCGGTCCGCTCCTCACCGGCGATGTAGCGCAGCCTCAGCGCGAAGCGTTCGCCCTCGTTGGGGTGCTGCTTGCGGTTGAGCGAGTTCCGGGTGAGGAGGAGGCCTGCGGTGCCATGGCGGAACCAGGTCACATCGCTTGTGTCGCGGCCGCTGAAGCCCTCCGTCTGGTAATAGCTGTCCTTGGTCTCCACCAGCTTGGCATCGAGCTTCAGGAGGCCCTTGTTGCCCAGGCCGAAGCCCGCATTGAAGCCGCCATAGGTCTCGCGCAGCACCACGAACGATGGCCGTACCTCATCGAAGAAGGTGCTGAAGCTGGTGAAGTGATCCCAGCGGTGGATATTGAAGATGGGCTCCAGGTAGGTCGGCACCCGTGTGCTGAAGTCCATACGGAGCTTCAGCTGCCCGGCCGTGTAGAATTTGCCGAAGTAGGAGAGCGCCTCCAGCTGGCTCGAGGCCGCGCCGAAGAGCTTGTAACGGAGCGCGGCCATGCCCGTGTTGATGGGCCGCGAGGAGAACATGCCGCCGAAGCGGACCTCCAGGTCCTTGTCCGGCTTCACCAGCAGGTGCAGGTCGTAGGCGTCGCGGTCGGCGCTGTAGGAGGCCTGGGGATAGAGGCCCGCGATGTTGTTGTCCGCGAAGAGCCGGAAGTAGGCGCCCTTTAGCCGCTCGGGCGATAGGGGGGTGCCCGCGTGGGCGATGGTGCGCTCGCAATAGCGGGTGGCGGACCGCTTCAGCCCCTCCACGTGGACAGCCCCGAACATCATGGGCCGTATCCTGGCGCGGAAGGCCCTACGGCGCTCGGCCACGGCGCCGGGATGCTCGCGGTGCTGCAATCCGGCCAGCACCTCGGGCATGCGGGCGAGGGCAGCCCGGTATCCATCGTCGATCGCCCTGCCGGGGTCGCTGAAGTCGAAGAGGCTGGTGCCGGTGCGCGGCTCGATGATGATGCCGTTCTCGCAGATCACCGAGAAGTTCGTGGGCTCCTGCATCATGGCCCTCAGCTGGCTCACTAGGTCGTCTTCGCTCGGAGGCGGCGAATTGCCGCTCACGTTGCTCCCCACGATCATGTCTGGCAGGAAGTCGTGGTACATGACATCGCTGGGGAAGTTGTTGTAGAGGCCGCCATCCATCATCAGGTGCCCATCCACCCGGATGGGCTTGAAATAGAAGGGGTAGCTCATGCTGGCACGCACGGCCTGCGCCAGGTCGCCTTGGCGGAACACCACCGCGCGCTGCGCCGTAAGGTCGCTGGCCACGCAGCGGAACGGCACGAAGAGCGAGTCGAAATCGTTGCCGGCAGCCGTGGATACGGGCGTGAAGCCGCGCATCTGCTCGAAGTCGAGGAGCACGGGGCTGCGCAGGTTCGTGGGGAGTGATGTCTGCAGGGCCGTGTCCAGGTCGAACCGGAGGGTGATGAGCGAGGCGTCCGGATGGTCGCGCTTGAAGAGGTAGGTGTGCCGTTGCTCCACCCCCCCTTCGGCCATGGTGCGGTAGAGCTCGGTGCGGAAGAGGGAGTCCATCTCCCACGGTGAGTATCCCGAGGCATAGAGCGCACCGATCAGCGCTCCCATGCTGCTGCCGGCCACGCAGTCCACCGGCACGCCATGCTCCTCCAGCGCCTTGAGCACGCCGATGTGGGCCAGCCCTGCGGCACCGCCACCGCTGAGCACCACGCCCACCCGCTGCCCCGCGGCCGCCCCGCTGAAACAGGCGAGGACAAGGGCGAAGAGCAAACGGGGCATGGCAGGGCTGCTCGCAAAAGTAGGGCCGTGCGTCCTGGGGGGGCTGCCATTCGTGGAGCCGGTTCACCGCCCGTCGCCGGATGCGTCCCGCCGCTCAGGCGGGTGCCCGGTCCGTGGGTAGGGAACGCTGCACTGCAGCGAGATAGGCCGGTGTGCGCAGCAGCCGGCTGCCGTACCAGCTGAAGAGCTCGCCGTCCACCAACCTCACCGGGGTGCCGGGGCAGATCATGTTGAACTCCAGCAGGTGCTTTTCGGCGAAGGGGTAAGGCTCGGAGGAGAGCAGGACTACATCGGGGTCGGCTGCCGCGAGCTCTGCCGGGGTGATCTCCGCGTAGCGCTCTGGGCGGTGGGCGAACGCGTTGGTGAAGCCCGCACGGTCCAGCATGTCACTGATGTAGGTGTCCTCGCCCGCCACCATCAAGGGGTCGCGCCAGATGAAATATGCGGCGCTCATTGGGGTTGACGGCCGTTCAAGATGGTCGAAAGCAACCGCGATCAGTCGGATCAGCTCACCGGCCCTGTCACCAGTGGCCGTCAATTCTCCCACGCGCCGGATCATTTCCAAAGCGCCGTCCAGGTCGCGCACGTCGCTCATCCACACGGGGAACTCCCGTTCCAACGCTTCGATGTCCTCCCGGCTGTTCTCCTCCTGGTTGCCGATGATGAGGTCGGGCTTCAATGCGCGCACCTTGTCCAGATCCACCTGCTTGGTGCCACCCACGCGGGCCTTGCTGCGGAACCAGGCATCCGGGTGGATGCAGAACTTGGTAATGCCCACCACGCGGTCGCCAAGGCCCAGGTCGTGCAGAAGTTCGGTCTGGGACGGAACGAGGGAGATGATGCGCTCCGGGTGGTCGGGCACTCGGACGGTGCGGTTCATCTGGTCGGTGACGGTGTGGGTCATCATCGCCAATGCATTGGGTTTTCCGCGATGTATTGGCCGATGCGCCCCCTTTCACCGTTGTATTCGCGGATCACCCGTTCGTGGTAATTGGGTTGCCACAGCGATCTGCCCGGTGTGCCGTTCAGACGGTTCACACGCCTGGTGGTTTCCGATTTGAATGCCCCGATGATCGCAGCCAATGAACCACGTGCGGGGCCCTTGGCCATTTTTCGCAGTCCATCGACGGCATCCGTAGTCGCGACCCATGGGGTCGCCGATACGGTGCCGTTGTCGGATACGCCGTTCAGTTCAATGATCGCATGCAGATGATCGGGCATGACCTGCATTTCGTGCAGGCAGACATGCGGGAAATGATCCGGGATGATGCGCCAGCATTCATCCACGATCCGCCCCACATCGGTCAATTCCATGCGTGCGTCGGCCCCGGTCCCAATGATCCGCCCGAACACCTGTTTGCGCCAATAGGTGCACGTCGTCACGAAATACACCCCCCTCATGTAATCGTGGTCAGGCAGGCGGATGTGTTTGCGGTAACGCAGGGACATTGGACCTCCGGTACGGGCGACCCGGTGGGTCGCGATGTGGACGAAATATTAGGGCGACCTGGTGGGTCGCGAAATGGTCACGAAATACGGGCGACCCAGTGGGTCGCGACTACATGTGCCCTACCGCAATTTCCCGATGATATCCTGTTTCGTCAGGATCCCGAACCCGTTCGGTTGCTCCACCAGCACTGCGGGTGAACCGTTGCCCAGCTTGGCGGCCACCTCATCCAGCGTGGCGTCCACCTTCACCACGGGCAGGGCCGCCCCCATCACCACGCGGGCGGCCTGGGTGCGCACGTCGGCGTCCTCCAGGATGGCGTCGAACAGGCGGGCATCGGTGATGGTGCCCACCGGCTTCCCGCCTTCGAAGACAGGCAGCTGGTCGATGTTGTGCTTGCGCATCTTGTCGATGGCGTTCAGCACGGGCTCCTCGGCCTCCACGCTCAGCAGTTGCAGCTCCTTGCCCTTCAGCAGATCGCCGGCGGTGGGCTTCTCCTCCACCAGGAAGCCGCGCTCGCGCATCCAGTCGTCGTTGAACATCTTGCCCAGGTAGCGCGTGCCGTGGTCGTGGAAGATCACCACCACCACGTCCGTGGGCTTCAGCATGGGCTTCATCTGCATCAGGCCCGCCATGGCCGCGCCCGCGCTGTTGCCCACGAAGATGCCCTCGTCCTTCACGATCTTGCGCGTGTAGATCGCCGCGTCGCGGTCGGTGACCTTCTCGAAATGGTCGATGAGGTCCATGTCCACGTTGGCCGGCACGAAGTCCTCGCCGATGCCTTCCGTGATGTAGGGGTAGATCTCGTTCTTGTCGAACTCGCCGGTCTCCTTCAGCTTCTTGAAGACGGACCCATAGGTGTCGATGCCCCAGAGCTTGATGTTCGGGTTCTTCTCCTTGAGGTAGCGCCCGGTGCC
>DDRC01000241.1:25612-25769 GCA_002342985.1 Flavobacteriales bacterium UBA2426 | reverse complement strand
CGACAGCTACACCTGGGCGGTGAATGGGGTGACCTACACCCAGAGCGGTACCTACACCTTCACGGCGGGCTGCGACACGGAGATCCTGGAGCTGACGATCGGCACCGGTGGCACGAACACCACCACGGAGAGCGCCTGCGACAGCTTCACGTGGGCG
>DDRC01000241.1:12925-25310 GCA_002342985.1 Flavobacteriales bacterium UBA2426 | reverse complement strand
ACCACGAGCAACACCACCACGGAGAGCGCCTGCGACAGCTTCACCTGGAGCGTGAACGGGGTGACCTACAGCCAAAGCGGCACCTACACGGTTGTGAACGGCTGCGCCACGGAGATCCTCGTCCTCACGATCCTCCAGAGCGGCACCAACACCACCACGGAGAGCGCCTGCGACAGCTACACCTGGGCGGTGAACGGCGTGACGTACACCCAGAGCGGCACCTACACGGAAGTGACCGGCTGCAGCACGGAGATCCTGGTGCTGACGATCACCGCGAGCAGCACGCAGAGCGAGAGCGTGACGGCGTGCGGGACATCCTACACCTGGAGCGTGAACGGCCAGGCCTACGCGCAGAGCGGCACCTACACCAGCGTGAACGGCTGCGTGACCAGCACGCTGAACCTGACGCTGAACGTTCCGGGCACGCCCTGCGATGATGGTGATGAGAACACCATCAACGATGCGCTCAACATCAATTGCGTCTGTGAAGGCACTCCGGTGGGTCCCGGCTGCGACTTCAACGAGCTGGAGATCGAGATCGTGACCGACGGCGCCAGCACCACCCTTTGGGAGATCCGTGCGCAAGGCACGAATGCGCTCGCGATCAGCGGAGGTCAGCTCTACCCGCAAGGCACCTTCACCGAGAGCATCTGCCTGCCCGATGGCTGCTACTACCTGGTGGTGACCGATGATGCCGGTGACGGGATCAGCGGAGGCGGTTACGTGCTGCGCCGCCCGAATGACCGCCGGATCATCGACAACCGCGGGAACTTCAGCGTGGGCTACACCAGCCAGATCGCGAATGGCGAGGGCTTCTGCCTGCCCATGGGCACGGACCGCCTGATCGCCACCTCTTGCGACCGCGAGTGGTGGACCGGTGGCCCCGAGTACGTCGTTGCGAACGGCAACCCTGCGGTCACCGCCATCTGGAACAGCTTCCCGGCCGGTTCCACCGAGCGGGCCACCACGGGCTACCAGATGTGGTGGTTCGACCCCAACGGCGGCTACAGCTTCAAGCGCTTCCAGAGCCATAGCACGTCCAACGGGCTGCCAGCCTCGGCCACGCGTGCCTGCCACTTCCTCGTGAACGGATGGGCGGGCAACCAGCTGCAGGCCGGTGTGCTCTATAACGTGCGCGTCCGCAGCCGCGTGCTGGGCGCCTACGCCGAATTCGGCCCCACTTGCCGCTTCCGGATCGATGCCACCCTGGCCCAGTGCCCGCCGACCCAGTTGGTGAACAGCCAGGGCTTCGCTGAGTTCTCCTGCGGTGTGGTGCGCCAGTTCCCGTCGAGCAACAAGATCTGGGCATGGTCGCGCCCCGGTGCCAACAAGTACCAGTTCGAGTTCTCCATCCCGGCAGAAGGCATCCTGTTCACGCGCAACTCCAATACCAACTGGATTGCCCTGAGCTGGAGCTCGGGCACCCAGCTGTTGGACGGACGGACCTACAATGTGCGTGTGCGCGTCTCCAAGACCAATGGCGCCACCTGGTGCCCCTGGGGCGAGACCTGCACCGTAGCCATCAACAACGGAAGCTCGGGCATGGCCGCAGAGACCAACGCACCCGTGTCCGGAACCGAAGCCACGATCAGCGACCGTCTGCTCGTGTGGCCGAACCCCAACCGCGGTGAGCAGCTGAACCTGCGCATCGACGGCCTCACCAGCGCCGCCGGTACCATGACGGTGGACCTCTACGACCTCGTCGGGAACCGCGTGATGGCCCTCACCAAGGCGGTGCAGGATGGCCATGTGAACGGTGCGATTGAGCTTCCCGCTGATCTGGCCACCGGCATGTACATGCTGCAAGTCAACGGCGCAGGCCGAACCTGGACCGAGCGGGTCGTGATTCAGCGCTGACATACGGAGGACTGTTGTTTGCCGGGCCGCCCCAGAGGGCGGCCCGGTTCTTTTCCAGGATTCCGGTTCAGCGAGCCATGGGTGGGGCATGGTGGACAAGCGCGCAGATGCGCGGTGCGCAGGGAGCCAGCCGGTAGTGCAGGATTCTGGCGGGGCTTCAGCCAGCACGACCATTGCGCCTGCTCCGGATGTTCGGATACCGGCTCAGCCGTGGTCATCGGGCAGCCTGGGCTGCCCATCGGAACAGGGAGCGGTCAACAATTGGCGTGGACAGAAATGACGAAGGCCCCTGCAGGAGCAGGGGCCTTGCGCCGGGAAGGGGAACGCTCAGTAGTAGATCAGGCGGCGCACCTTGGCCACATGCTTGGCCAGTCGGATCACCTGCTTGGTGTAGCCGAACTCATTATCGTACCAAGCGTAGAGCACAGCGGTCTTGCCATCCGGTCCCACGATGGTGGCATTGCTGTCGAACACGCTGCAGCAGGTGTCGCCGATGATGTCGCTGCTGACCAGCTCGGGGTCGATCTGGTAGTGGATCTGGTTCACCAGATCGCCGTTCAGGGCGGCGTGCCGGATCATCTCGTTCACCTCATCGCGGGTCACGGCGCGCTTCAGGTTCAGGCTCATGATGGCCAGCGAGCCGTTGGGGGTGGGAACGCGCACGGCGTTCGCGGTCAGCTTGTCCTTCAGGCTGGGGATGGCCTTGGTGACCGCGCTGCCCGCTCCGGTGCTGGTGATCACCATGTTGATGGCGGCACTGCGCCCGCGGCGCGGCTTCTTGTGGTAGTTGTCCAGCAGGTTCTGGTCGTTGGTGTAGGCATGAACCGTCTCGATGTGCCCTTTCTCGATGCCCACGCTGTCCTCCATCACCTTCAGTACGGGGCAGATGGCATTGGTGGTGCAGCTGGCGGCGCTGATCAGCTGTTCATTGTCCACATCCAGATCCTTATGGTTGATGCCGTAGACGATATTCGGCATCTCCTTGCCGGGGGCGGTAAGGATGACCTTGTTGACGCCCTTGGCCTTCAGGTGGCGGCCGAGATCGGCCTTCTTGGTGAAGGCCCCCGTGTTGTCGATGATGAGGGCGTTGCTGATGCCATAGGCCGTGTAGTCGACGTCCTCGGGGTTGTTGGCGGCGATGAGCTGCACGCGTTGCCCGTTGATGACCAGGGCCTTGCCGGCGATGTCCTCCACCACGCTGCCCTTGAAGGCTCCATGCACGCTGTCATTGCGCAGCAGGGCGGCGCGCTTCACGATCTCCTCGTCCGTGAGCGTGCGGGTGACGATGGCGCGGAGCCGGAGCTGCTGTCCCTTGCCGGCCTGCTTCACCAGCTCACGAGCGGCGATGCGGCCGATGCGGCCGAACCCGTAGAGCACCACATCGCGGGGCTCGAACTTGTGCTTATCGGCGCCGATGAACCCGCCGAGCGTGGAGTTGAGGAACCGGTCGAGGTCCTTCTTGCCGGCAGCGGTGAACTCCCATGTGAGCTTGCCGATGTCGATCTTGCTCGGGGCCAGGTCCAGCTCGAGCAGCGCCTTGGCCACCTGGCTGGCAGTGAACACGTCAATCGGCTTCTGCACCACGTTCTGCGCGTAGTTGAAGAGGTTCAGGGCCTCGCTGGTGCTGATGTCGAGCAGGTGGTTGCGGAAGAAGACGAGCTCAACGCCCTTGCCGTACATGAGCTGGCCGACGGCGCTCAGCATCTCTACCGCGGCACGCTCCCGTGCCACGAAATCCTTCAGTCCGGCCTCATAGCCGGTCTTCGCTTCGAGGGTTTCCATGGATGTTGATGGTGGTGTAATGAGTGGTCTGGTACGAAGACAAGCGCCCCGCGAAGGCGGGGCGCAAGGGTCATCCGAGGTAGGCCTTCAGCAGCTTGCTGCGGCTGGTGTGCCGCAATCGCCTGATGGCCTTCTCCTTGATCTGGCGCACCCGCTCGCGGGTGAGGTCGAACTTGGCGCCGATCTCCTCCAGGGTGAGGCCGTGGTTGATGCCGATGCCGAAGAAGAGCTTCACCACGTCGCGCTCGCGCTCGGTGAGGGTGCTGAGGGCGCGCTCGATCTCCTTGCTCAGCGACTCGTTGAGCAGAAGGCGATCGGCGGGGGTGCTATCGTTGTTGGGCAGCACATCGAGCAGGCTGTTGCTCTCGCCCTCCACGAAGGGAGCATCCATGCTGATGTGACGGCCGCTCACCTTCATGGTGTCAGCCACCTTCTCGGGGGGCAGGTCGAGGCTGGCGGCGAGCTCATCGGCGCTTGGCGGGCGCTCGAACTCCTGCTCCAGCTTGGCGAAGGCCTTGTTGATCTTGTTCAGCGAGCCCACCTGGTTGAGCGGCAGGCGCACGATGCGGCTCTGTTCGGCCAGCGCCTGAAGGATGCTCTGGCGGATCCACCACACGGCATAGCTGATGAACTTGAAGCCGCGCGTCTCATCGAAGCGCTGTGCCGCCTTGATCAGGCCCAGGTTGCCCTCGTTGATGAGGTCGGGCAGGCTAAGGCCCTGGTTCTGGTACTGCTTGGCCACAGAAACCACGAAGCGGAGGTTGGCCTTCACCAGCTTCTCCAAGGCTTTGTTATCCCCTTCCTTGATGCGCCGCGCGAGCTCCACCTCCTGATCGGCGGTGATCAGGCCTTCCTTGCCGATTTCCTGCAGGTATTTGTCCAGCGACTGGCTTTCCCTGTTGGTGATCGACTTGGTAATCTTGAGTTGACGCATCCTTGATGCCACGGTCGTCTGGGTCTTAGAGGGTTACAGTGCGCAATGCTCGCCCGGATTGACTTGGGGCGAACCAAGGAGCCGGGCTGCGAAGGTAGCAGGCCCCGCCCTCATCGGACAAGGGCCGCGCTCACCTTTTCCGGATGCGGCTGATTGCCTTGGGGTTGGCTCATAGGCCCAGCCCGTAATAGGCCTTCATGCCGTTGGGGTAGACCCCTTCCACCAGCACGCCGCCGCGTTTGCCGTTGAGCGCCTTTTCCACGTCAGCCGGTGCCGCAATCACCGATTGGTCGATGCGGGTGATGATGAAGCCCTCGCGGATGCCGCTGGCCCGGAACTTCCCGCCGTTCACCGCGGTCACCTTCACCCCGCTCTTGAGCTTCAGGGAGCGGAGTTCCTCGTCGGTCGCGGCCCTGAATTCGGCGCCGAGGGCCTCCATGCGATCATTGCGCCCCCTCACCGCAGCGGTGGTGGCGCCCTCTCGTCCGCGAAGGGTCAGCTCCACCACGCTCTCCCGGCCATCGCGCAGGATGGTGACCGGCACCCGGTCGCCGGGCTTGAACTTGCCCACCTGCTCCTGCAGCTGCGGCACGTTGTTCACTGCGATGTTGCCCACCCGCACGATCACATCTCCTTTCTCCAGGCCGGCGTCCTGCGCTGCACCGCCATCCGTCAGACCGTTCACGAACACCCCGCGAGGGCGGTCGAGTTGCAACTCCTGCGCCAGGGCCTGGTCCATGTCGCGGATGCTCACGCCGAGGTAGGCGCGCTGCACGCTGCCGTACTCCACAAGGTCGCTGGTCACCTTCTTCACGATGTTCACCGGGATGGCGAAGGAGTAACCCGTGTAGGATCCGGTGGTGCTGGCGATGGCGCTGTTGATGCCCACCAGCTCGCCCTTGGCGTTCACCAGGGCGCCGCCGCTGTTGCCGGGGTTCACGGCGGCATCCGTCTGGATGAAGCTCTCGATGGGGAAGATGTCGCGCTCGGGGTTGTACTGGAGGATGTTGATGTTCCGGGCCTTGGCGCTCACGATGCCGGCCGTTACTGTGCTGGTGAGGTTCATGGGGTTGCCCACGGCGAGCACCCATTCGCCCACCCGAACCTCATCGCTGTTCCCGTACTCCAATGTGGCCAGGTCGGTGGCCTCCACCTTCAGCACGGCCAGGTCGGTGCTTGGGTCGCGGCCCACGATCCGCGCCTCGAAGTTGCGGCGGTCATTGAGGTGCACCACGATCTTGTCAGCGCCCTCCACCACGTGGTTGTTGGTGATGATGTAGCCATCGGGGCTGATGATCACGCCGGAGCCCGCACCCTGCTGCTGGCGCTGCTGGCTGGGCGCGCGGTAGCCCCAGAAGAAATCGGCGAAGGGGTCGCGCACGTTGACGGTGGTCTGCGTGGTCACGTGCACCACGGCATTCACCGTCCGCTCGGCTGCATCGGTGAAATCCACAGCCACCACCGGCGCGGAGCCGGTCGCGGGCAGTGACACGTACCGGACCGGAGCCGGCTCAGCGGCTGCCTCCGATGGCGCTGCAACCGTCTCCCGCTTGAGGAACCGCTCATTCACGCCCAGCGCCACCATGGCGCCGGCCATACCCACTGCGAAGTAGCCCAGTGCTCGTTTCATTTCGTTCTGCTTGTTGCGGTCATGCGATCAAACGCCATGCCCTGTGATACCAAACAACGTTCTGGCAGGGGGGAGGTGACGCCCTGTCGCGTTAAGAAGTGTTGATCGGCGGGTGGGAGCGCACCGGTTATCCCGTGCCGCAGGCCCAGGGTATCCTTACGGGATCATGGCCGAGGCGCATGGGGCAGGCCACTGATCAGGGCAGCCTGTGGCGAGGCCAGGTTCCGCGTGAACAGGTTCAAGCCCTGGTTGGCGGACCAGCCGTACAGGAGGCGGCGGTCCCGCTGTTTCCGGGGGGCAGGTACTTTCGCGGCCCGCGCCATTCCACAGCTCCGGCGCTCCACGCATGGCCACCAAGCCCTCCATCCCCAAAGGCACACGCGACTTCGGTCCGCAGGAGATGCTGCGCCGGAAGTACATCTTCAACACCATCGAACGGGTCTTCCAGAAGTACGGCTATCTGCCGCTGGAGACGCCTGCCATGGAGCATCTGGAGACACTCACCGGCAAGTACGGCGAGGAGGGGGATCGGTTGATCTTCAAGGTCCTGAAGCGCGGTGCTGAACTGGAGCGCGCCTTGGAGGACCGTAGCAAGGGCTTCGCGGATGAAGCGCTGCGCTACGACCTCACCGTGCCCTTCGCCCGCTACGTGGTGCAACACCAGAACGACCTGGTCTTCCCCTTCAAGCGCTACCAGATCCAGCCCGTGTGGCGCGCCGACCGTCCGCAGAAGGGACGCTACCGCGAGTTCTACCAGTGCGATGCGGATGTGATCGGGAGCACGAGCCTGCTGAGCGAGGTGGAACTGGTCCAGCTGTTCGATGATGTCTTCACCCAGCTCGGGCTGAAGGTGGTGGTGAAGGTCAACGACCGCAAGGTGCTCAGCGGCATCGCCGAAGTGTGCGGTCAGCCGGAGAAGGTGGTGGACATCGTCACCGCCATCGACAAGCTGGACAAGATCGGGCGCGAGAAGGTGGAGGAGGAGATGCGGGAGAAGGGCGTGAGCGAGTCCGCGATCAAGGGCATTGCGCCGCTGTTCGACCTCAATGGCAGCTGGGATGACCAACGGGCCAAGTTGGAGCAATGGCTGGCCTCTTCCGCAGTGGCCCAGCAGGGGTTGAAGGACCTCTCGTTCACCTTCGGGGCCGTCGGCCAGTTGAAGAGCGCGGTGCTCGAGTTCGATCCCACCCTTGCCCGCGGCCTCGACTACTACACCGGCGCCATCTTCGAGGTGAAGGCCAGCGAAGGCACGCTGCAAAGCAGCATCTGTGGCGGCGGCCGTTACGACGACCTCACGGGTGTTTTCGGTCTGAAGGGCATGAGCGGCGTGGGCATCAGCTTCGGTGCCGACCGCATCTACGACGTGCTGCTGGAGACGAACAAGTTCCCCGCGGAGCTGGGCGGCAGCACGCAGTTGCTCTTCGCCAACTTCGGCGAGGCGGAGGCGATGCATTGCTTGAAACTGCTGCGTCAGGTGCGCGAGGCGGGCGTCGCAGCGGAACTCTATCCCGATGCCACCAAGCTGCCCAAGCAGTTCACCTATGCCGAGAAGAAGGGCATCCCCTACGTGGCCATCGTGGGCGAAAGCGAGATGCAGCAGGGCGTGGTGACGTTGAAGCGCATGGGTGCCAACGAGAAGGGCACGGCCATGTCCGTTGAGGCCGTGATCGGAATACTGACCACGTAACCCACACTACACCCTGTCCATGGATATCCGGAAGAGAATGGCGGTGGGCCACCAATGGCACGCTCCATTGCTGTTGGTAATCGCCTTGTTGGGCATGGTCGTCCTGCCTTCATGCGCACCCACATCCCCGGATACGCAGGTCGTGCCATCGGAGGAAGGTGCCCCGGGCAGCGTTGATCAGGGGGCGAGCACGCCCGGTGACGTGGACACGGTCAGCGAGCCCGCTCTTGACGAAGAGGCGGGGTCCGAGGACGGGCACGTGGTGGGTGCTCTGGAGACCTTCCGCTACTGGGCAGGCCAGGAACCTGATGCGGACATGAAGGTGCTCAACGGGGAATACTGGGC
Organism: Flavobacteriales bacterium UBA2426; assembly: GCA_002342985.1. Lineage (GTDB taxonomy): Bacteria > Bacteroidota > Bacteroidia > Flavobacteriales_F > PHOS-HE28 > PHOS-HE28. The sequence continues at coordinate 17,075 of DDRC01000241.1, read as the reverse complement.
CTCCGCACACTGGTCCAAGGAGTACACGCTCTATCTCGAGCTGCGCTTCCCGCGGGCCAAGGACTTTGTGATGGGCCGCAACTTCAAGCGGCTGGAGCACTGGCAGGAGTTGAAGGGGGGGGCGGACTGGTTCGATCCACCGAAGCACTGCGAGGTGTGGGAGGGAAGCCTGGGCTCGCTCTACTACCTCCACCCGAAGAAGGGGCACATCTACATCTTTGAGCGACAGTTCTGACCCGGACGTCGGAACGAACATTCAGCGGACAGCCATGAGCGGAACGAAGAAGCAACGGACCACGCAACCCCATCCCATCGGCACGGTAGGCCTTGAACTGGCCGAACTGGCGCATATCCTCCAAAGCGGGATCTCCATCAACCTCGCTGATGATGCCGTTGCCGCCATCAAGCGCAGTCACGCCTACCTCAGCGACCGCCTGAAGAAGAGCGATGCGCCGATCTACGGAGTGAACACCGGCTTCGGTTCGCTCTACGACAAGTCCATCGCGAAGAAGGACCTGGCGCAGTTGCAGAAGAACCTGGTGATGAGCCACGCCTGTGGCAGCGGTGAGCCCGTGCCTGCGGAGATCGTGCGGGCCATGCTGGTGCTGAAGGTGCAGAACATGGCTTTTGGGCATAGCGCTGTGGCCCCGACCACCGTGCAGCGCCTGGTGGACATGTACAATGCTGACATGCTGCCCGTGGTATATGAGCGCGGATCACTGGGCGCCAGTGGCGACCTGGCCCCGCTCGCGCACCTGAGCCTGCCCCTGCTGGGCCTGGGCGAAGTGGTGTTGGCTGGCAAGCGCATGACCAGCGCACAGGCCCTGAAGAAGCTCGGGTGGAAGCCGCTGGAGCTGGGTCCGAAGGAAGGGCTCGCGCTCCTCAACGGCACGCAGTTCATGAACGCCTACGCGTCGTTGCTCACCTTGAAGGCCACACGCCTGGCCCAGCTCGCCGACATCATCGGCGCCATCAGCCTGGAGGCCTACGACGGCCGCATCGAGCCCTTCCATCCCGCCGTGCATGCGGTGCGTCCGCATCCCGGACAGGCCGTGGTGGCCGGACATTTCCGAGAGCTGCTCAAGGGCAGCGAGCTCATCAAGCGGAAGAAGGCCCATGTGCAGGACCCGTACTCCTTCCGCTGCATCCCGCAGGTGCATGGGGCCAGCCGCGACGCCATCGCCTACGTGGAGCGCGTGGTGGAGCGCGAGCTGGAGAGCGTCACCGACAACCCCACGGTGTTCGACGATGATGAGCTGATCATCAGTGCGGGTAACTTCCACGGGCAACCGCTGGCCCTGGCGCTGGACTTCCTCGCCATCGCCCTGGCCGAGCTGGGCAGCATCAGCGAGCGCCGCACCTACAAGCTGATCGGTGGTCAGCGTGGGCTGCCGGCCTTCCTGGTGGCCGAGCCGGGCCTCAACAGCGGGCTCATGATCCCGCAGTACACCGCGGCCTCGCTCGTGAGCGCCAACAAGCAGCGTTGCATGCCCAACAGCGTGGACACCATCGACAGCAGCAACGGCCAGGAGGACCATGTGAGCATGGGTGCTGCGGCCGCGATCAAGACCTGGCAGGTGGCTGCTGATGTGGAACGGATCCTCGCGATCGAGCTGTTCACCGCGGCCCAGGCCCTGGAGTTCCGCCGTCCGCAGCGGAGCTCGGCGAAGTTGGAGTCGCTGGTGGCGGCCTTCCGCGAGCAGGTACCCTTCGTGCGCACCGACGTGGTGATGCACGAGCCGATGGAGGCCGCACTGGCCTTCGTGCGCAGCTGTCCGCTGGATTGACCATGGACATCTATCTGGTGCCCGGTCTTGGCGCGGACCATCGCCTGTTCCAGCGGCTGGATCTCGCCCCGCACCCGGTGCATCCGTTGAACTGGCCGGCGATGCCCGAAGGCAGTTCCTTGGCCGACTTTGCGCGCGTGCTGGCCGACCAGGTGGATCGGACGCGTCCACATGCCTTGGCGGGGGTGAGCATGGGCGGCATGGTGGTGCAGGAGATGGCCGCGCTCACCCGACCGGTGCGTACGGTGGTCATCTCGAGCTGGAAGGGCCCGCAGGAGATGCCGCCGCCCATCCGCGTGCTGCGTGGCACGCATGCCGAGCGCATCCTGACCCCGGCATTTATGAAGCGCACCTTGCCGTTGATACGCTGGCAGATGGGCGTGGAGACGGAGGCGGACAAGGCCCTGTTCGATGCCTTCATCGCCGCCACGCCACTGGAGCAGGTGCGGGTGCAGATTGCCGCAGTGCTCGCATGGGAGGGGCCATCACGCCCGGTGGAAGGGCTGGTCCACATTCACGGAAGTGGCGACCGATTGATGCCCATCTGGCATATCCAGCGGCCGCTCCGGGTGGAAGGCGGCGGGCATTTTATGGTGCACAACCGGGCGGAGGACGTGTCGCAGCTGGTGCTCCAGGCCTTGGAGGCGCAGGCAACGCCCTCCGGTAACGGCACGTCCTTATAACAGGTTGGTGGTTGAAAACCAGATGGTTCGGATTGCATCGCGAACGGGGTGCCGGGTACTTTCGTAAACGGTGAATTACCCCCTGAAATGAGCCTGCTGTTTCGTTGGTCCTTCCTGTACCTGGCCCTGCTGGCCGCCATGGAGGTCCATGCGCAGCCCTGTTCGCTAACGGCCAATGCCGGTCCGAATAGCGTCACCATCTGTGAAGGTTCATCCCAACAACTGAACGGTACGGCGAGCAACGGGGATACGCCATACACCTTTTCGTGGAGCCCCGCGGCGGGGTTGAACGACCCCAATGTGGCCAACCCGGTTGCCAGCCCGGGCGCCACCACCACGTACACGCTTACCGTTACGGATGATGATGGCTGCACGGCCACCGACGCCATCACCGTGAACGTGACACCCGCATCGCCGGCGGCCCTCACCAGTGCCGGTCCCGAGCAGGTGACCACCTTCAACAACCTGACCACCTTCAGCATCTGCGATCCATCGGCGACCTGGAACTTCAGCTTCACGGACCAGAGCGCCAACGTGCCGGGCGCGGTGCGCACCATCAACTGGGGCGATGGCTCGCCCATCGAGAACCCCGCACAGGGCTGGAGCCTGAACCACGCTTATGCGCCGGGGCTCTGGACGATGACCTACACCATCGCCTACCCGAACGGATGCACCCGCAGCCAGCAGTACCAGGTCTTCCTCGGCACCAATCCGGGCGGAGGCATCAGCACCGATCCCAACACGAACATCTGCACGGGCGGCACACTGCCGTTCTATATCAATTCGGTCGCAGGCAATTCACCGGGCACCACGTACATCATCAATTTCGGCGATGGCAACAGCGTAACGCTCAGCCACCCGCCACCGCCAGTGGTGAACCATACATACAGCACCAGCACTTGCGGTCTTCCCGGTGGCCAGCTGAACGTGACCTTCACCGCACAGAACCCCTGCGACCAGACGCAGGGGCAAATCGGCCCCATTCGCGTGAGCGAAACGCCGCAAGCCCAGTTCACCGCCAGCGCCGATACCGCCTGCGTGAACAGCACGGTCACGTTCACGGACCAGAGCATCGGCCTGCAAGCGCCGGGCTGCGCTACGGCTCCACGGAACATCTGGTCCGTGACACCGGCAGCGGGCTGGGTCATCGCAAGCGGCACATTGGGCGGCGATAACGGCAATCCGGGGAATCCTGGTCTATGGACGGACGGCAGTTCGAGCCTCGGCATCCAGTTCACGGCGGCAGGCACCTACACGGTTACCGATCGCACGGGGAACAGTTGCGGCACGCATACCCTGTCCCGTACGATCTGCGTGGAGGAGCCGCCTGCGCCATCGTTCACGCTCACCCCGGCCATGGGCTGCGCCCCCCTGCAACCGGTGAATGCCAACACCAGCGCCTTCGGGCAGAATTGCCTGCTGACCCATGCCTGGACCGTGAACGGGGTGGCCTCGCCGTGCGGTGGACCCAACTGGAGCTTTGCCAGCGGGAATGCGCAGAGCCAGCAGCCGCAATTCCTGTTCAGCGAGCCGGGCACCTACACGGTGCAATACCGCGCCATCAACTCCTGCAACGTCCCGCCCGTGCAGCAGGTCATTACGGTGAACGCCCCGCCGCAGGTGAGCCTGAGCCCGTTATCGGGGATCTGCGCAGGCCAATGCGTCACCCCGTCGGCCACC
>DDRC01000241.1:4280-12690 GCA_002342985.1 Flavobacteriales bacterium UBA2426 | reverse complement strand
ACGGTATCGCTTACGGTGGGCAACGCTTGCGGCACCGCCACCGCGAACGCCAATCTTGCCGTGGGCTCGGCACCGCCGCAACCGGTGGTGGCCAGCAACAGCCCCATCTGCGCCGGGCAGACGCTTTCGCTCTCCGCTGCGCCGATACCCGGCGCTTCGTTCCAATGGACCAATCCTCAGGGCACGGTGATCAGCACCCAACCGTCGGTGACGATCAGCAACGTTTCCGCTGCGAATGCCGGCATCTACTCCGTGGTGGCCATCAGCGGGGGCTGCGCCGGGCAGCCCGCCACCGTTGATGTGCAGGTGATTGCGGCGCCGGTGGTGACGGTGACTCCGCCCAGTGCCGCCATCTGCAATGGGCAGAGCGCCACGCTCACGGCCAACGGCGCCAGCAACTACCAATGGTTCATCGGCGCCACCCTCATCGGTACGGGGCCAACCATCACCACCAGTCCGGCGCTGACCACCACCTACACCGTCTCCGGGGACCTGGGCGGATGTCCGGGCAGCGCTACCGTGAACGTGACCGTTTATCCCTTGCCAATCGTAAATGCCGGCGCTGACCAGGCGGTCTGCGACCAAGCCATCCCGGTGAGCCTCGCCGGCGCTCCAGGGCCGGGAACATGGACCGGACCGGGCGTCACCGGGGCCGGGGTCTTCACCCCCACGCCCGGGCAGCTGGGAACCGTAACGCTCACCTATTCGCACACCAACGCGAATGGCTGCACCAACACCGATCAGGTGGATATCACGGTGGGCCCCGTGCCCCAGTTCGCCGATGCCGGCCCGGATACCGTGCTCTGCCAAGGCTCTACGCCGGTGCAGTTGGGTGGATGGGGCCCGGCGGGCGGCAGTTGGGTGGGGGCGGCCCCAGGGGGCTGGTTCACACCCGGCACCGCGGGCAACTTCACCGTCACCTACAACTATGGCAGCGGCACCTGCGCAACGAGCGACCAGTTGACGGTGAGCGTTGTGCCTGCCACGGTGCTCAATGTGATGCCCGCGTTCAGCCAATGCGCCGATGATGCTCCCGTGGCCTTGGTGGGTACCCCTGTTGGCGGAACCTGGGCCGGAGCGGGAGTCAGCGGACCGCCATGGACCTTCGATCCAGGCGCAGCGGGTACGGGAGCGCATACGCTCACCTACGCCTTCAGCAACGCCAATGGCTGCCTGAGCTCGGCCACTGTGTCCGCTGCGGTGAATGCACTACCGGTGGTGGATGCGGGGCCCGATGCCGTGCTCTGCGACCAGCCGATTCCATACGCCCTGGTCGGCAGCCCTGCCGGCGGAACATGGTCGGGTACCACGGTGAATGTGACGCCGGCGGGCGTGGTGACTCCCGGGGGCGTGGCGACGGATGTGCTCACCTACACCTTCACCGATGGCAATGGTTGCACCGGCAGCGATCAGCTCACGGTGGACATCCAGCCCATCACCACCCCCGCATTCGCGGGGAATGATACCGCGGTATGCGCAGGCTCAGGCGCTCTGCAGCTGGTGGGCACCCCGGCAGGCGGCACATGGGCGGGCACGCAGGTGACAACTGGCGGTTCGCTCAGCACGGATGTTCCGGGCACCTACACGCTCACCTATTCCTTCGGCACGGCCACATGCCTGCTGCAGGACCAGGTGACCGTGGTGGTGAATGCGCTGCCAGCTGTGAATGCCGGAGGCGATATCAGCGTATGCCTCGATGGGGGCATGCAGCAGCTCACGGCTGATCCGCCCGGGGGGGTATGGGCCGGCACAGGCGTGGATGCCAACGGGAGCTTCGACCCGCTCCTCGCACTGCCCGGAGGCAATCCCGTCACCTATCAGTACACCGACCCTGCTACCGGCTGCTCAAGCAGCGACGATGCCACCGTCACCGTGCAGCCGTTGCCGGTGGCGGGCTTCACGCACGATCCGGTGGCCTGCGCCAACGTGCCCTTCCTGTTCACCAACGTCAGCGCCGGCTTCACCGCATCGGAGTGGACCTTCGGTGATGGCGGTGCTTCGAATTCAACCTCGCCGAGCCATGCCTTCGGCGCCACTGGCGACTACGATGTGACGCTGGTGGTGAGCACCGGCGCTGGCTGCACGGATACCATCACCAGCACGGTGACCGTATGGGATGTGCCGGTGGCCGATCCGCAGCTGAGCACCGTGAGCGGCTGCGGCCCTTTGACGGTCGATTTCGACAACCTGTCGGTGGGAGATGGTCTGCTCTATGCCTGGGACTTCGGAGGGCTGGGGGCTAGCGGACAGCAGTGGCCGCCGCCCTTCACCTTCCCGATGGATCCGGAGGATGCCGTGGTCTATCCGGTGACGCTCACCGCCACCAATGCCTGCGGATCGGATGCCGCCACCGTGGACGTGACCGTGCTGCCCGCGCCTACGGCCGTCTTCGGGCCTAACGTGGATGAGCACTGCGCTTTCGCTCAGGTGCCCTTCGCCAACGTGAGCTATGGCTTGCCCGATGCGTTCAGCTGGGATTTCGGTGACGGCGCCACCAGTGCATCGGGTTCGCCCATCGTGACGCACACCTATGCCGCCGATACGGTCGGTACGCCCTACACCATCACCCTCGTCGCTTCCAACGCCTGCGGATCGGATACAGCCACCTACACCATCACCGTGCTGCCCAATGAGGTCACGGCCTTCTTCAATGCCGATCCCGTGCAGGGCTGCGCGCCGCTGACCGTCGAGCTGACCCACTACACATTGGGGGACACCGCGCTCTATTGGGACCTCGGCGATGGCAACACCAGCCTACTGGCCGATCCAGTGCATACCTACACCGTTCCCGGCACCTATACCATCGAGCTATCCGCGTTCGGCTGCGGATTCGACCAGTACAGCCAGCAGGTGACCGTGCTGCCCGCGCCGGAGCCCTCGTTCACCATCAGCCCGCAAGGCGTTTGCGTGGGCGGGGAACTCACCTTCACCAACACCACCGCGGGTGTGAGCGGATCACAGTGGACTTTCGGGGATGGCGGTACCAGCACGCTCACCTCGCCCGCGCACAGCTATGCCGGCAGCGGCTCCTATCCGGTCACGCTAACGGTGACGAGCGCCGTGAACGGCTGCACCGCTTCAGTCACGCAGAATGCCTTGGTGAGCATCACCCCGGTGGCGGCCTTCACGCCGACGCCCGGTGACGGGTGCATCGATCTGGATGTGGCCTTCGCCAACGCTTCAACCGGAGCGGGCTTCTACCAATGGGATTTCGGTGACGGGAACAGTTCGGCCCTCGCCGAGCCTTTCCATACCTATACGGCCCCCGGCGCCTATACGGTCACGCTCATCGCAGAGAATGTGAACGGCTGCTCCGACACGCTCTCCGCGCAAATCGTGGCGCATCCGCTGCCGGTCGCCGCCTTCAGCCTCTCGGCTTCGCAGAGCTGCACTTCGCCGGTCACCGTGCAGACGCTGAATGCCTCGCAGGGCGCCATCGGGTATCAATGGGACCTGGGCAACGGCCAGTCCTCCCTGCTGAATCAGCCGACCGTCACCTTTGATGCACCCGGCACCTACACCGTCACCTTGACCGCCGAGAACCAGTTCGGCTGCACCGATGAGCATCAGGAGACCTTCACGGTGCATCCCACGCCGGAAGCCTCCTTCACTGCGCTTCCGCAGCCGGCCTGTGCGGGTCGGCCGATCGCATTCACCAATACCTCCATCAACGCCTATGCATACCGCTGGCGCTTCGGCGACGGCACGGGTGCGGTGGCCGATGCGCCGCTGCACAGCTATGCGCAACCGGGCACCTATTCCATCACGCTCATCGCAACCGGGGCGGGCGGGTGCACCGATACGCTGGTGGCGCCGGCTGCCATTGTGGTTAATCCCACCCCCATGGCCGACTTCACTTCCGACACGCTGGTGAGCGTGCGCAACGCCCTCCAGTTCAGCAACCTCAGCCAGGGCGCTGTCCAGTATGCCTGGGACTTCGGTGATGGCGAGTCATCGTCGGAGACGCACCCCCTCCATCTCTTTCCTGCCGACGGCGGCGGCTATACCGTATGCCTGGTGTCGGTCAACCAGTTCGCCTGCCCCGATACCATCTGCAAGTTCCAACTCGTGGGCAGCGACCCGGTGGTCTTCGTCCCCAATACCTTCACGCCCAACGGCGACGACCGCAACGAGACCTTCCGGCCCATCATCAACGGCTACGAGGGTTGGCGCTACAAGCTGATGATCTTCGACCGCTGGGGATTGGAGGTCTGGACCACCGAGGACCGGCATACGGGCTGGGACGGCACGGTCGGCGGTCGCCCGCCGGTCGTTGACGTCTACGTGTGGAAGGTGCTGGTGGAGCGCGATGGCGATGCCCGCGATTTCATCGGTCACGTCACCTTGCTCGATTGAGGTCAGAGCGCCTTTCCGCAGTGCGGGCAGAAGCGCGCATCCGCGAGCTTCATGTCCTTGCCGCAGCTTGCGCAGTGGCGCTGCTTCAAACGGTCCGTCTGCCGGGCGATCTCCACGCTGACGATGCCGGTGGGGATGGCGATGATCGCATAGCCGAGGATCATGATGCAGGCGGCGATGGCCTGGCCTAACGGGGTTACCGGCGCGATGTCACCGTAGCCGACCGTGGTGAGCGTGACGATCGCCCAGTAGATGCTCCGGGGCACGCTCGTGAAGCCGGCTTCGTGCGGCTCCACCAGGTACATGATGGCCCCGAACACGGTGACCATCGCCAGCACCGCCAGCATGAAGACGATGATGCGGTGGCGGCTCGCGTATAGCGCCACGAGCAGCAGCCTGGCCTCGGCCACGTACTCCAGCATGCGCAGGACCCTGAAGATGCGGGTGAGGCGGAGCGCCCGCACCACGGCCAAGGCCTGCGACCCCGGCACGAGCAGGCTCAGATAGGTGGGGATGATGGCGAGCAGGTCCACCAGGCCGTAGAAGCTGACGGCGTAGGCCAATCGCCGCTCGCTGATCCAGAGGCGTATCAGGTATTCCGCCGTGAACAGCCCGGTGATGGTGAACTCGGCGACCCGAAGCGCCAGCCCGTACCGTTCGCGCACCTCGGAAACGCTCTCCAGGAAGACCAGTGCCACGCTGATCAGGATCAGCGCGAGCAGCACCAGATCGAAGAGCCGTCCGCTGGGCGTGCTCGCACCGAACACGATGACGCGCAATTGCTGCTTGAGCTTCCCGGTTGCGATGGGCATAGGGCAAAGATGCGCCCCGGACGTTTCCATGGCAGCGGAATCCGTGAGGGCTTGGCGTGCGGAGCAGGCCCGTGGTGCGCAACTTCGCGCCATGACTTACCACGAGGTGCCCGAATCGGCATATGCCGCCTTGATGGCCGTGCTCGGCCCCGAGGGGCTTTCACGCGAGGAGGATGCACGATTGGCCTATGGGCATGACGAGACCGAGGACCTGAGCTACCCTCCTGCGGTGGTGGCGCGGCCATTGACCACCGCCCAGGTGGCCGAAACGGTGCGGATCTGCGCCCGGCATGCGCTGCCCGTCACCCCGATCGGCGGCCGCACCGGCCTCAGTGGCGGGGCGCTCTCCGTGCATGGCGGCGTAGGCCTTGCGGTTGACCGCATGAATGCCATCGAGGCCATCGATGAGCGGAATCTGCAGGTGGTGGTGCAGCCCGGGGTGATCACCCAGGTGCTGCAGGATGCCGTGGCTGCCGCAGGGCTGTATTACCCGCCCGACCCCAGCAGCCGGGGCAGCTGCACCATCGGCGGGAATATCGCGGAGAACGCCGGCGGCCCGAGGGCGGTGAAATACGGCGTCACCCGCGATTTCGTGCTCAACCTGGAAGTGGTGCTCCCGGGCGGCGAGGTCATCTGGACCGGGGCGAACACGCTGAAGAACGCTACGGGATACGATCTCACCCGGCTCGTCGTAGGCAGCGAGGGCACCCTCGGCATCATCACCAAGGCCGTGCTCAAGCTGGTTCCGCTGCCCAAGGAAACGCGGCTGATGCTGGTCCCATTCGCCAGTGCCGAGCGGGCGTGCGAGGCAGTGAGCGCGACCTTCAGGGCCGGCGTCACTCCCAGTGCCATGGAATTCATGGAGCGCGACGCCATCGCCTGGACGCTTCGCTACACAGAGGGCCTGCCGGCGCAGGTGACCGCCGATCCAGGGGCCTATCTGCTGATCGAGGTGGACGGCGACCATGCCGATGCCGTGATGCGGGATTGCGAGACCGTGCTCGGCGTGATGGAAGGGCATGGGGCCGGGGAGGTGCTCTTCGCGGAGACCAGCGCTGAGAAGGATGCCCTGTGGCGCATGCGACGGAGCGTGCCGGTGAGCGTGAAGGCCCACAGCGTGTACAAGGAGGAGGATACCGTGGTTCCGCGCTTCGCGCTTCCCCGGCTGCTGGCCGGGGTGAAGGAGATCGGCCGCCGGCATGGATTCACCAGTGTGTGCTACGGACATGCCGGGGATGGGAACCTGCACGTGAACATCATCAAGGGCGACCTCCCCGATGCGTTCTGGGAGCAGGAGCTGCCGAAGGCCATCCGCGAGATCTTCGAGCTCACCGTATCCCTGGGAGGCACCCTGAGCGGCGAGCATGGCATCGGCCTGGTGCAGCGGCCCTATATGGACATCGCCTTCAGCGATGTGCAGATCGCGCTCATGCGCGGCATCAAGGCCGCCTTCGATCCCCAGGGAATCATGAATCCCGGGAAGGTGCTGCCTTAGCGCGGACCGACCAACTCGGCGATCACGGCATTCAGGTCGGGCAGCAGCAGCACGCCGCGTGGGGCCTCCTTCTGCGGGATGTGGCGCACGGTGAGCCCGGCGGCAACAAAGCTCACCCGGTCCTCAGGCATCGCCTCGCGGAGCTGGGCCAGGTAGGCCTTGGCATCCTCCGGCGCAGGGCGGACCACGAGCAAGGTGATGAACCGGATCGCGCTTCCGTAGAGGGTTACCACCTGCCGGAGGTCGCTCTGCGGCACGCTCTGGCCCAAGTAGATGGTCCGTTGGCCATTCGCACGGAGCAGGTAGTTCAGGTACAGCAGCCCCAGTTCATGGATCTCGTCCTCTGGAAGATAGAGCACATTGAGGGCTCCTGTGCCCGAAGCCGGCTGCAGCCGCGCGGTATTCACGATGAGGCGCTGCCGCATCAGGTTGCTCACGAAGTGCTCCTGCGCAGGGCAAATGGCACTGCTCTGCCAGAGGATGCCGATGCGCTCCATGAGCTTCACCAGCACATCCTCTACCAGTGAGCGGAAGCCATGCTGCTGCTCGTGCTCATCGCAGGTGCGCTCGAAGACCGTCTCATCGAATCCGAGCATGGCCACTACGAGCGTATTGAGGATTCCTTCCGGCGTGGGCTCACCTTGGGCCGTTTCCCGCACCATGCGCTCCCGCTCTTCAGGGCTCATAGCCGCGATGCGGGAGATCTTGTGACCGTGCTGGTTGAGGAAGGCGACGTTCAGGATGGTCTTCAGCTCATCCAGGTCATAGGTCCTGATGTTCGTGTCCGTACGGTCCGGTTTCAACAGGCCATAGCGGCGCTCCCAGACCCGGATGGTGTGGGCCTTCACGCCGGTGAATTGCTCAAGGTCGCGGATGTGGAACCGCATCAGATAAGGACCCATGGGAGTGCGTCGAAAGTAGCCGGTTGCGTTACAATTCCGTGACTAAACAGCGAGGGGCGGTGATGGTTCGCAGAAATAGGAAGGGGCCCCCTCCAAACCATCGGGGGCCCCTTCGCGACAGACGTCGCCACGAGGAATCAGCGGGCGATCATCAGCGGGATGCTGCGCACGAGGTTCTCACCGCGGAGCGCCACCGTGTAGGTGCCGTTGGCCAGACCGCTGGTCTCGATGGCGAGCTGGGTGGAGCCTTGGGCGAATTGGCGGGTACCGAGGGACTGCACCGTGCGGCCGGCGGCATCCAGGATGCTCACCTCGGCCACGGTGCCCTCCATCGCCACGGCATTCAGCAGGGCGCCGTCGTTTGCAGGATTCGGCCACACGCTCAGTTCGCTGACCGAGCCATTCAGCTCGCTGACGCTGGTGACGACGGGCAGTTGCAGCAGATCACCACCCAGGGGCGAAGCCACCCAGAGCCCGAAGGCAGGACCGTTGCTGTTGTTGGCAGGAGCGAGGAATCCGCTCGCCAGCACGGTGAGAGCAGCGCCTTCAAGGTTCAGCGTCTGCAGCGGAGCCGAGTAGGTGGCCACGGTGGTGGCGCCATCTGCGGTGCGGATCTGCACAGTGAAGTCGAGCGTCGGGAGCTCCAGGTAGCCATTGAATTCAGCATAGGCGAGATCGTCCACGATCGTGGTGTTCACCACAGCGCTCTCGAACACATCCACGGTGGGGGCATCGGTGGCGCCATGGAACACCAGCACATCGGTTCCAGGGCCCTGTGCAGCTTCCCGGGCGCCAGCGAACACATGGAGGTCGAAGGGCACGGCCGGATTGTATCCGCTTGGGCT
>DDRC01000241.1:3502-4035 GCA_002342985.1 Flavobacteriales bacterium UBA2426 | reverse complement strand
AAGGCGAAGTCGTTGATGGCCGGCTCAGCACCGCCATTGATGTACACGTCCACCACGGCAGCGGCGGCATCGGCGCAGTTGTGGATCACCTGCACACGGGCGGTGGGGTCGGCACCGGCGAGGGGCAGTTCAACGAGGGGGCCGCCGCTGGGCAGGGCCACCCATACGCCGAAGGCGGGTCCGTTGCTGTTGTTGGCGGGGTTGAGGAAACCGCTGGCCACGGCCACGAGCGCGGCATCGGCGAGGCCGAGGGTGGCCAGGGGGGCGTCATAGGCCACCACGGGCGTGCCGTCGGGCAACTGGATCTCCAGGGTCAGGTCCACGGCGGGCACTTCCAGGTAGTCGGCGGTGAACTCGCCGAAGCTGAAGGGAGGCACCACCACGGCGCCGCCGAGCACGGCGGTCTCGGCCACCTGCACGGTGGGGGCATCGGTGCTGCCGTGGATCACCAGGATGTCGGTGTTGCCGGCGACAGCGGCGGCCTCGCGGCCGGGGGCGAAGACGTCAAGGCCGAAGGCCGGGGCCGGATTGTA
>DDRC01000241.1:637-3198 GCA_002342985.1 Flavobacteriales bacterium UBA2426 | reverse complement strand
AAGGCGAAGTCGTTGATGGCCGGCACTGCACCGCCGTTCACGTACACATCCACCACACCAGCAGCGGCGTCAGCGGAATTATGGATGACCTGCACACGCGCAGTCTGGGCAGCAGCGGTCAGGCAGAGGGCCGCTGCCATTCCGGTAGCGGCTGATCGAAGAGTAGGGCTTGGGAACATGGGTGTTGTGTTTTTAGTGACAACACCTCCTGAACACATCCCATCAGCCTTTGTTCATCGACCAGGCTTAAATGTTGGACATTTTAACAAATCTGCAGCGTGGGCTCGACTACCTCACGATGGTGAGGTGTCCGAAGAGCTCGTAGACGTCCTTCTTGACCGCATCCACGGCGTAGGCCCTGAAGGCATAAACGCCGTTGGGCACCTCCCGGCCTCCAGCCGTTCCATCCCACTCGGCCCAAGGGTCATTGGTGCCGTAGAGCACGCCTCCCCAGCGGTCGAAAACCTGCATTTCGAAGGATTCCAGTTCCACCACATTGATGATGGGCTTGAAGGTGTCATTGAATCCGTCGCCGTTCGGAGAGAAGGCGTTGGCCACATAGAAGACATACTCCTGAGGCTTCAGGTGGGCCACGATGGTGTCCGTGGTGTAGAACCGGGCCGTTTGGGCGCGCTCCAGAGTATCACCCGGCAGGTATTCGTTCACCGTGACGTTCTTGAAGTCCCAGTGGAGGAAATCGTAGTAGAGCGTGGGGTTGATGTGGAAGGGGACGTCCACATCCTCGCCAGCGGAGGCGATGGCCGGGAACGAGCTGTAAGTGACGCCGTCGAAGGTGATGGTTCCGGCCCCCCTAGGCACCACATCGAGCATCACATCGTAGCGGATGGGCGGGATGAAATGGGCCACGATGCTGTCTGCGCCGATGAAGTCGACCCGAACGATGGAATCGGTGAGCGTGGGCGTGAGGGTGTTGCCTTGGAACACCTCCCAATGGCTGAAGACGTAGCCATCGGCCGCGCGGGCTTCCAAGGTGGTGTTGATGCCGCCGTAATAGGTGCCGCTGAAGGGGTAGGCCTCCGGGGTGATGCTGTTGATCTGGATCTCGCCGCTCAGCGGCGGATTCACGTTGAAGACGACCTCCCAAGGGCCGGCCAAGGTGTAGCAGTCGATGAGGCCCTGCTGGATGGTGACGCAGCGGGCTTCGATGAAGTCGCGCAAGTTCTGCACGTTGGCTTGCCAGCCGGCCATGCTGCCGCCCCATCGCGCGATCTGCGCCGGCATCTCGGGTTCGATGTTGTTGATCAGGCTGTCGAGGAAGGGGACCATGAAATCGCAGTGGAACAGCGTATTCCCTAGGTCGATATAGCGATTGATGTACCAATCATGCACGGTGGGGTTCTCGTTCAGCAGCTTCTGGAGGATGTCCGTATGGCCTTGGCCGCCCGGGTTGGGCAGGTTCTCCACATTGCACGGGTCCGCATTCGCCGTCTGGTCAGGGATGCCGGTGAAATTGGTGTAGTGGCCGAAGGTGGCATCCATGTCCCAGAGGATGTAGCCCCATTTCTTGTGCTCCCCGGCCGGATTGAAGCCGCGCCACCAGCCGGTGTTCCAATTGAGCCAGTCGGCGCATACGGTGTAGCTGTTCAGGCAGAAGTAGTCGATCAGGCTCTTCCAGTTCAGCTGGCTGTCCACATAGGCGAAGGCAGCGGGGTCGCCCATGTTGTTGGACATGATGTAGTTGACGAGCGCATCCCAGTCCGTTTGCGCCTGCGGGCCGCCGTATTCGCTCCAGGTTCCGCCCCAGGTCTTGATGAACTGGATGTCGAACTCATCCTGGTCATAATAGTACTTGGTGAAGTCGTGGTCATCGACCTTCTCGCGCATGTCGTAGACCCCCCAGTACTGTCCGTTGACATACAGCACGGCCGGTTCGTAGCTGCGCTCATCCAGCCGCAGATTGCCCACCTGGCTGAGCGCCTGCACGTAGGCATCGCGGATATGGGCGGGCTGCCCGGGGCCGGAGTCGTAGTTGTCGCCGGCCGCGGCCTTCACGATGAGCCGCTGGTAGGAATCGCGGTCCGATGTGCGGAAGATGGGGTAATCGATGGCGTTGCCCTGCCCGAATTGGTCGCGTGTCACGTAATCGAAGCCGCGTTGCGGATAGGCCCAGCTATCCTGGCCATGCTCGTCGAAGGTGCCTTCCGCTTCATCGCGGAGCGCGCCATCGGCTCCGAAGTACTCGAAGCAGCCCACGGGCTCGATGCCGCCGTTCCCGTTCAGCAGTGCGAGGAGGTCGTCGCCGCTCACGCTCAGCACGGCCACGCCATGAGTGGCATTGATGAAGTAGGTATTGGTCTCCACGAAGCTGGGCGGCACGCCCGGTGTCCCGCTGAAGGCCCTTGCGCGAAGCACGGTGGTGGCGTTGATGGCGATGGGGCCGGCGTATGCGGCGCTTGCGGGAGTGGGGGTGCTGCCATCCGTGGTGTACCGTATGGTGACGCCTGCGGTGGCTGAGGCCAAGGTGACGCTGATGGGACCGCCATGATAACCCGGGGGCTGGCTCATCGTGGGCTTGGCAGGGTAGTACGGCCCCGCACCGG
>DDRC01000241.1:0-523 GCA_002342985.1 Flavobacteriales bacterium UBA2426 | reverse complement strand
AAGGGTAGTACGGCCCCGCACCTGCATTGGCGGCATTCGGGGTGGGGGCGGTGAACAGCGCCCACGTGCCGGCGCCATCCGTGGTGCGCCCCCAGCTATGGTCGGCTTGGGTCTGTTCGCCGAACTGGAAGTTGTCCACGATTGCACCGCCGGCATCGCTCAGCACCGCACGCTCGCCTTGCGATTGGCTGATGTTGAAGCTCGTGTGGAAGGGGGGCGCAGTTGTGTTGCGACCGCTGCAGAAGATCAGCAGCCGACCTCCTCCCGCGATGGTTGTGCCGCCCGGGAATTGCCACTTCAGGTTGTTGTTCTGGCTGTCGCTGAGGTACCAGCCGCTGATGTCCGCCGCCGCCCCGCCTGTGTTGTAGAGTTCGATCCAGTCCTCCCGCTTCCCGAAGCCGTCCACAATGCCGGTCCAGTTGGCCGCGCACACTTCATTGATCACCACCTGCGCGCAGGCGGGTGCGATGCTGAGCAGGCGGGCGAATGGCAGGGTTTGATAACGTAGGTTCTTGTGTGGGGG
>DDRC01000011.1:27512-36855 GCA_002342985.1 Flavobacteriales bacterium UBA2426 | reverse complement strand
GCGCGGCCTGCGCGCCCCATGGCCGCGGCGCGCACGGGATCGTCGATGAGCGCCACCAGGTGGGCGGCCATGGCACCGATGTCGCGCTCCTCGCCCAGCAGCCCGCGCTCGGTGCCCACCACCTCGGCGATGTCGCCATGGCGGGTGCTCACCACGGGCAGGGCGCAGGCCATGGCCTCGAGCATGGCCACGGGGGTGCCTTCGCGGTCGTTGGCGGAGGTGACCACGCTGTGCTGCACGAAGGCGCGCGAGCGGTGCAGCAGCCCCGCGATCTCGGCGGGGGTGCGCGGGCCGCAGAGGTCCACGACCTGCTGCAGGCCCAGGGCGCGCACCAGCTGGTGGCAGGCCTCCCAGAGCGGGCCGTCGCCCACCAGGGTCAGGCGGGCGGCGGGCCGCTGGCGATGGGCCTCGGCGAAGGCCAGCAGCAGCAGGTGCGGCGCCTTCTTGTCCACGAAGCGGCCCACGCCGAGGAAGTGCGGCGGCGCCGCCCCCGCATCGGCGGGCGTGAAGCGGTCCACATCGGCGCCGCAGGAGTTGTACACCACCTTCTCCGCCGGGGCGCCCAGCGCGATGAGGTGCTCCCGGATGGCGCGGCTCACCGCCACCAGCCGTGCCGCGCCGCCGAAGAGCGCGCGGTAGTTTCCGTAGCGCCGGAGCACATCGTGCGTGTACGCGTCGAAGCCGAGGAAATAGGCCACCAGCGGCACCCCGGCCGCCTGGCAGCAGGGCAGCAGCTCGGCGGCGGTGGTGCCGTACTCGGCCAGCACCACCTCCACGCGCCGCTCCCGCAGCAGCTGCACGATGCGGGCGCGGAGGCGGGCGCTGTGGTCCTGCGGGCCCATCAGGCCCTTCACCCGGTGCGCGAGGCGCGCGGCGCGCGAGGCCGACAGCAGGGGACGGCCCTCGCCATCGGCAGCGGGCAGCGACCCGTCCGTGAGCACCAGCACCGGGTCGCGCAGCCCCTCCAGGTGGGCGCGCACGAAGGTCTCGCAGCGGTGGTGCGGCGTGGCCGTGGCCAGGGCGATGCGCAGGGGCATGGCGGCAAAGGTGCGCAACGCAGGGGATGCGGTCAGGCCGGGGTATCTGACGGCGAAGCGCTTTCTTCGCCCCGCCTCCGCTGAGCGGCCACGGCGCCATGCTCTTCAACTCCGTCGAGTTCGCACTCTTCCTGCCCTTAGTGTTCGGGCTCTTCTGGCTGGCCGAGCGGATCCACCATCGCCATGGCAACGCACTGCTGCTGGCCGCCAGCCTCTTCTTCTACGGCTGGTGGGATTGGCGCTACCTCAGCGTGGTCTTCTTCAGCGGCGCGCTCGACTATGTGGCGGCCCTACGCATCAGCGCCAGCTCCGGCCCTGCGCGCCGCAAGGCCTGGCTCGCTTTGAGTCTGGTGGGCAACTTGGGCTCGCTGGGCTTCTTCAAGTACTATGACTTCTTCATCACCGCCTTCGCCGACGGCTTCACGTTACTGGGCATACCCTTCGAGGCGCGCACGCTGGGCATCGTGCTACCGGTCGGCATCAGCTTCTACACCTTCCAGAGCCTCAGCTACACCATTGATGTGTACCGCGGGCAGCTCCGTGCCGAGCGCGACCCCGTGGCCTTCGGCGCCTACTTGATGTTCTTCCCCCAGCTAGTGGCGGGGCCAATCGAGCGTGGCACAGCGCTGCTGCCACAGTTCCAGCGAACCCGGAGGTTCGATTATAGCCAGGCGGTTGACGGAACCCGGCAGATCCTGTGGGGCTTCTTCAAGAAGGTGGTCATTGCCGACCAGTGCGCACCGCTTGTTGACCAGGCTTTCAGCGACCCTTGGGCCAGAGGTGGCAGTGACCTGGCATTCGCCGCCATCCTCTTTGCCTTCCAGATCTACGGGGATTTCAGCGGTTACTCCGACATTGCAGTTGGCACTGCACGGCTCTTTGGCATCTCGCTCATGCGCAACTTCGCGTTCCCCTACTTCTCCAGGGACATCGCCGAGTTCTGGCGCCGTTGGCATATTTCGCTGAGCACCTGGTTCAGGGACTACCTGTACATCCCCTTGGGCGGGAGCCGCGGGAATCTCAATCAGCGGGTACGCAACACCTTGGTTATATTCCTGGTTAGCGGCTTCTGGCACGGCGCCAACTGGACCTTCGTCGTATGGGGAGCATTGCACGCCCTGTTCTTTCTGCCCTTGCTCCTGCGCGGCACCCATCGCGAACACGTCACTACTACCGCACTCCGTGGCTGGTTGCCATCCCCAGCCGATTCACTCCGCATGGCTGGGACATTTCTCCTAGTCGACTTCGCCTGGATTTTTTTCAGGGCGCCCGACCTGACTACGGCTTTGGAGTTCATCATTTTGATACCGACCCGTATGATTGCCAACCCTGGTCAGTTCCTCCTACTGGCTAAAGACATTACGACTAGTGGTCCCATGCCATTCGTCTGGGTTATGCTGGCCGTAGAATGGATGCAACGCCACCAACAGCACGGCTTAGCCAGCTTGGAGCGATTCATGTCACCCGGCTGGCGGTGGGCGGCTTACTACGTGCTTGTCTGCATCGTGCTGATTCACACCGGGCGGGATCACACGTTCATTTATTTCCAGTTCTAGGCCATGGTACGCTACCTGCTTCGTACGATGGCCTTCATTCTTCCCATCCTGGGCATCATCGTGATGGTTGAATGCGGACTGCGCGCTATTCCCAACAACTACAGCTACACGCACGAGCGCCTCTTGAACCATGGCGACTCAATTCGAATCCTTGTACTTGGCAACTCTCATGCGTTCAATGGGGTCGATCCCCTGGGCTTCGGCGTACCTGCCTATAATGCGGCAAACATGTCGCAGGACCATCGCCGCGACCTGGCTATCCTGGAGCACTATCTTGCAGAGTTGCCCGCTTTGAGTACGATTGTCCTACCGCTGTCCTATTACTCAATAGGCGCAGTCATTGAGGAGGGGCCTGAGCCGTGGCGCGTGAAGAACTATGCCATCTACATGGATATGCCTGAACAGGCCTCTAGCCTTGAGCACCGTTTCGAGGTGTTGAACGCGCGGAAGTCGGTTTCACTACGTATGCTTATGGACCACCTGCTCTATGGCAGCGACAACATCAGGTGCCGGGTTAACGGCGGAGCACCAGGGCGGCCGAAGCCGGGCTTGGATTTTGTCGCGCATGGAAAGGAAACAGCGGCGCGGCACACGTTTGGACCATCCGGCCACTACCGTATCAATCACGCTTACCTAGACCGGATTATTCAGCTAGCTGCAGCCCGCGGGATACAGGTGCATTTCTTCTTTCCTCCCTGCCACAAGGCATATCTTGATGTCATGGACCCCGTGCAACTAGCGTTGGCCAGGAAGACCGGGCGTGAGCTAGCACGGACGTTTCAGAATGTGAGCTACCACGACCTCTCTGAAGATCAACGCTTCATTGAAATCGACTTCGGGAACAGCGATCACCTTCAAGCCAGCGGTACAGCGAAGCTCACAAGGATCTTAGCTGAAGACCTGGCAGGGATGTCGAAGGATTGATGCGGTTGCGGACGGTCAATGCCGCCTGATGGACGCATAGGCGCGCATCAGCCGGGGCCAGTGCAGCAGCGCCCACCAGCGCAGGCGCGTGCGCCGGGGGATGTTGCCCTGCGGCACGGCGGCGGCATGCGCAAGGAACCAGCGGGCATGGTCGCGATCGCCGGCCTTCAGCGCGAGATCGAAGCCGTCGGTGACCTGCTTGGTCCACCGGGCCAGTGCCACGGGCGAAAGGCCTTCGCCCACTTGGGTGCGCATGACCTCGTAAGCAAGCGCCAGGCTGCGGCAGGTGCGCACGGTGCCCATCGCGCTCATGGCCCCTCCTTCATGCACACGGCGCACGGCCATGAAGCGGTCCACGTAGCCGATGGGGCCCAGCCCGGCGAAATGGATATTGATGACCCAGTCCCCGAAGGGCGCCTGTTGGAAGGCGTCGGGCAGTACGCGGAGCGCGTTCCATCGCCAGATGACGCCGGCTGTGGGGATGAAGTTGACGGCTGTAAGGTCTGACCGGCTGTAACGCGGCTTGGCAATTGACGGGGCCAGGTAGACCTGGCGCCGCCCATCGTCCCACTCGTTCCACGCATTGTGAAAGGCCAGGCCTAGGTCCGGCTCGGCCTCCATTTTCTCCACCATCACGCGCAGCCTGTCACGGTCAGTCCAGTAGTCGTCACCGTCGATGTGGCAGAGGTAGCGCCCGCGCGCATGACTGAGGTTGTGCAGCAGGCTGTGCCGCCCTGTGGGACGGCCATCGATGCGGATGAGCTGATCGCGGCGGTGAAGGAAAAGCCGGATACGATCGG
Organism: Flavobacteriales bacterium UBA2426; assembly: GCA_002342985.1. Taxonomy (GTDB): domain Bacteria; phylum Bacteroidota; class Bacteroidia; order Flavobacteriales_F; family PHOS-HE28; genus PHOS-HE28. The sequence goes on along the minus strand of DDRC01000011.1, from coordinate 32,538 downwards.
GATTGGCCTCGGCATAGCGCTGTGCGATGGCCCGTGTGCCATCACCGCTGTCGTCCTCGCTCAGCAGCACCTCGTAAGCGAAGGGACACTCCTGCATAAGGATGCTCTCAAGGCACTGGGCCAGGTAGGCCTCGTGGCGATGGGCGGTGACCGAGATGGAGACGAGTGGCGCGGGGGCGCCCTCAGGGTTCTCTGGCTCCACAGGTCGGCTCATGACGATGTCAGCAAAGCTGCGTCTTCAACCGGGATACACGGCATGGCCCGCCTGGCTCACGCCCCGCTCCGGAAAAAGTTGCTCAAAGCCTCCCGGTCCCCATCAGTCATTACCACCTGCACCTCCAGCTTGCTGTGGTCGGCGTAGCGCTCCCGGTGCATGGCACGAACCGCTCGCAGGAAATCAATCAGGCGAAAGCGCGCCTTTGGCATCCAAACGGGACGCAGGTGGGTCAATTTAACATCCTTCGCGATTGAACGTTTGTTCTCCCCCTCCACCTGTCCGATGGCTGCATCGGGGAAGGCCGGATACCATGCGCTCAGCCGCACCCGCACATCGGTGAATAATTCATTCATGGGAATGCAATGCACACGCGCCGCGCCGAACTGGTGTACGAGCGTATCGCGCACATGCGCGCCTTGGAGATACCTGAAGCCAAGGTCATGGCCCGGCCGGCCCGATGTTCCCGTCCTTATATACCCTTGGAAGCTCTTCAGTCCTCCGAAGGTCCTGAAGACATGGTACATCTGGGCATAGTAGGCATGCAGGATCTCCATCGGATCGCGCTCGGAGACAAGCAGTTCGAAGCGGACCTTCCAAAGTGACTCGAGCTGCAGCAGGCGGTCAGCAATCTGGCTGAGCGATGCGGTGGAATAGCCATGATGCTGATGGTCCGATGGCTTCAACAAGCTGCTCAGCACACCCTCCTCGGAGATGATCGCTGGGGTGCGGTCATCCACATTGCCATAGCGCTCGGTCTCCACGCGTGCCAAGTCGGAGCGAAGGGCTTCCGCCTCCTCGTGAAAGCACTCGGCACTGGCATAGGCAAGCGCATGCACGAGGCGGAACGTATGCTTGTTCGCCCCGGTGACGAACGGCGTCTTGCCGAGGTAGCGGTGCCCTTTCACGTTGGCGAACACATGTTTCTGCAGCGTCGTCGTGCCCGTCTTGGGCCAGCCGATGTGGAGTACTACCGTGCGCAGCGCTTGCATTTCACCTTGGGCATGGCGGTCAGTATCAATGGTAATCGCCGACCTGACCACGAACCACCTGGCAAGGATAGCATGTAGTAGACAAGTGGCCACCGCCTGGCCCTCGTGGGATTGCATCAAGCCGAATGGCACGGAACTGGCGATCTTCACGGCCTGGATGCCGACTGGCGGGCACGGCGCCGCCATTTCCCGGCGCAAGAGCAGCAGGCATGGACGCAACAGGACGAGAGGTGTACGAGGGCAAGCGGGTGGGCATCATGCAGCCCTATTTCTTCCCCTATCTGGGCTACTTCGGCCTGATTGCGCATTCGGACCGCTGGATCGTCTTCGACCCAGTGCAGTACATCCGCAAGGGTTGGATGAACCGCAACCGTGTGCTCAAGGCAGGTGGCGGTGAGAAATTCGTGAGCGTCACCGTGGCCGCGCATGAGCGCGACACCCTGATCAAGGACATGGTGCTCGCTCCCGATGCCGCCAGGTTCGACCTCTTCTTGCGTCAGCTCGATGCCTACAAGCTGCTGCGGGCGCCGCATTACACCACCGTGGTCGAGGTACTGCGCGAATGCTTCGCCGCCCCATCCGACAGGCTGGTCCCCTTCCTCACGCATACGCTCCAACGCACCTGCGCCTACCTCGACATTCCCTTCCGGCATGAGGTGTATTCCGAGATGGGGCTGAGTCATCCCACGCCCAAGCACCCCATGGAATGGTCGCTCTACACGTGCCAGGAAATCGGTGCGGCCGAGTATATCAATCCTCCTGGAGGCCGCACATTCTTCGACCCGGTGCGCTTCCATGACGCCGGTGTCCGGCTCCTCTTCCACGAGCAGCGGCTGCCCGCTTACGACCAACGCAATCCCATGTTCATCCCGGGGCTCTCCATCATCGACGTAATGATGTTCAACGCCCCGTCGGCGATCCAGGACATGCTGGAACAGTATGAACTGAAGGAGGAGTGACGCAGGCTCAGCCGCATGCCGGGTTATACACTGGCCCTGACGACCGCGATGACCCGATCAATGTCGGCATCGCCCAGGTCGTGATACAGCGGGAGGCAGATGACGCGCAGCGCCAGGCTCTCGGCAATCGGGCAGCTTCCCCTTGCGGTGACATAGGGCAAATTGCTGAGCGCCGGATAGAAGTAGCGGCGGGGCGCCACGCCGATGGCGGCCAAGGCCTCCACCACCTGATGCATCGCACGCTCGGAGTCGAGCACCAGCGGGAAGTAGGAGTGGTTGTACTCCGTCTCCGCCGGGACCCGAGCGATGCGCATGCCGCGCAGCCCGGCGGCATAACGGAGCCACTGGGCACGGCGGCGCTCCAGGATGGCCGGGAAGTGCCGAAGCACCAGCAGGCCCACAGCGGCATGCAGTTCGCTGTTCTTGGCATTGATGCCCGGCTCGAAATGCTCGTCCTTGATGTGGCCGAAGGCCCGCATGAGGCCAAGCTTCCTGTGGAGCGCAGGATCAGCGCAGGCCAGTGAGCCGCCCTCCACGGTATGGAAGATCTTTGTGGCGTGGAAGCTGCATGAACTGATGTCTCCCTGCGAAAGCAGCGGTCGGCCGCGGTAGCGGGTGCCGAATGCGTGCGCCGCATCGTAAATCACCTTCAAGCCATGCCGGGCAGCTATGTCCGCAATGGCCTCTACGTTGCAGGGCAGGCCATACACGTGCGTGGCCAGGATGGCCTGCGTCCGCGGCGTGATGGCCCGCTCGATGAGGTCCGCATCGATGTTGAATCCGTCGGGCTCAATATCCACGAACACGGGAGTGCAGCGCTCCCAGAGGATGGCCGTGGTGGAGGCGACGTAGGAGAAGGGCGTGGTGATCACCTCGCCCGTGATGCCGAAGGCACGCAGCGCCAGCTGCAGAGTGATGGTGCCGTTCGAAGCCAGCAGGACATGGGGCGTTCCATGATGCGGCACGAGCTCGGCTTCCAGCTGCTTGAGGAGAGGGCCGTTGTTGGTGAGCTGTCCGGAGTCCCAGATGCCTTGAAGCATGCCAACGACGTCCTGGAAGGGCGGCAGGAAGGCCTTGGTGACAGGAATGGTGACTGGCATTTCAGACAAGAAGCCCCAATGGAGCGCGGGCGAAAGTACAAGGCACCAAGCGCTCGGGGCTTGAAATAATCCGACCTTCGCCGGGCATGGAAAATGCCGGGCAAGCAGGCGGTGCACCACAGGGCCAAGTGGCCGGATTCGGCGGGTTCATGGGCCTGGAACCTTGGGGCGAGCCCGGCCCGCTACCCTATCCCGAGGCGCTGCTCCTCAGCAGCGGCAGAGCCTGCCTCGCCCTCATCCTGGACCTGGAGCGACCGAGGCGCGTGCACGTTCCGTTCTACGCCTGCGACACGCTGCTGCATCCGATGCAGGAACGCGGCATCGAGCTGGTGCACTACTGCATCGACGAGCAATTCCTGCCCATAAGCGAACCGCGACCTGCAGGTGATGAGCTGACCATCCTGGTGGACTACTTCGGCATCCGCACCCTTGCGGTGCATCAACTGGCCTCCCGATTGGGTCCGCGGGCCGTCATCGATTCCACGCACGCTTATTTCTCGGGGGCTCCGCCTGCAGGGCACTATGGCTTCAACTCGGCGCGCAAGTTCCGGGGCGTGCCAGACGGAGCCTTCCTCTTCACGCCACGGCCCGTTCGTGTGGAATTGGCGCCGAACCAGGATGTCCATGGCGACCACCTGATTCTCCGGGCCATGGGTTCGGGCCCTTCGGTACGTGAGTCATACGGGCGGAACGAGCAGCACATCTCGACGCGGATTGAGCAAGCCTCAAGGCTGTCGCATGAGTTGCTCCTCCGCCTGGATCATAACTCGGCACGAGACCGTCGGCTGGAGAATTTCTGGGCGGCGCATGTCGTCCTCGGTCCACGGAATCGGCTTCGCCTCGACCTAGCGGGGCTGTCAAGCCCCTTGAACTATCCCTTGCTGCTCGACCAGCCAGTGGACCTCCGGCGCATACACGAAGCCGGGATCTTCGCCGCACGCTACTGGCCGGAGATTCCGCAGCGGCCGGGCATCGAGCGGTTCCCCGAGGCCCTGGACCTAACGGAACGGCTCATCGCCTTCCCCATCGACCAGCGGTATTCACCTGAACAAATCCGGGAACGAGCATGGCAACTGAATCGTCTGGCCTGAATCCTTGGGAATCGCTCCAACGGACCAGCAGGCATGCGCGCGATCCGGAGCTGGAGGCCCTGCTGCGTAAGCTCAACGAGCACCTTGCCAAGGCCCGAGACCTGATGGACCGTCCGTCCAGTCCGCGGCTACCGGTCCTCTTCGTGGTGGGATGCGCGCGCGGGGGCTCCACCCTGCTGATGCAATGGCTGGCGGCCACCGGTCTAGTGGCCTACCCCACCAACATAATGTCTCGGTTCTACAGCGACCCCTATGTCGGCGCCCTCATTCACAGGATCCTGCATGACCTCGACCACCGTGGCGAGGTCTTCCCGGACCGGTCAATGTCAGATTCCTTCTCCTCGGAGCTCGGTCGGACACGCGGCGCGAATGCACCGCACGACTTCGGCTACTTCTGGCGGCGTTTCTTCCGGTTCGGTGAAACGCAGGACAGGCTCCTCGCCGAGCCGGGACCTACGGAAGTGGCCCAGCTGCGAAGCGATGTGGCCGCCATGGAGCAAGTATTCGCGAAGCCCGTGCTGCTCAAGGCCATGGAGCTCAACTGGCAGCTGCCACTGCTCCGATCGATCTTCCCCGACAGCGTATTCCTTTTCATCCAACGACCGGTACCTGAGAATGCAATCTCGCTGCTCAAGGCCCGTGTGTCGTACTTCGGCACCGACACTGCTTG
>DDRC01000011.1:801-27335 GCA_002342985.1 Flavobacteriales bacterium UBA2426 | reverse complement strand
CAATACGCGACCGTGAAGGACCTACCCCCTTGGGAGCAGGCCGTTGCCCAGGTGTGGCTCACCAACCGGGCGGTCAGGACCGGGCTGTCGTCGTTGCCTGCCGCCGATGCGATCGATGTGCACTACGAGCGCTTCTGCGAAGCCCCCTTAGAGCTATACGCGCAACTTTGCCAGCGCCTCGGGCTCAACAAGCCCTATGCGGGGCCGGCCTCCTTCAGTGCAAGTGCAATGCCCGTGGACCCGCATCTGACTGAGCGCGCGCGGCGCATTGTCGATCGGCTGAACGCCATCTGAGCGGAGCATCAGCTGCCGCGACGGATGGCGGGTGAACCCCAAATGGCCAGCAGCGCCCTTATGGACCGCTTCACTTTCAGCAGGAAGGGGTAGGGCAGCAAAGCAATCCGCTGCATGATACTCATGGCCCACCACCCAGGCTGCGCATAGCCCAGCGTGGAGAGCAGGTCACCGGCCACGCGGTCCAGTATGAACCGCTGCTTTACGCTCAACCGCGAGCGCCAAATGGCTCCCTGCTCGGTCCGGAGTGCATTCAAGGATGTGTCTCCGCGGCTCACCTGCTTCCGCGAGATGTGGTAATCCGCCGCGATGCGCTCCACTTCCTCGGCGCCGATGAAGAGCCCAAAATGGCTGAACACTCTGCTGAGCACGGCAGCCGTATCGCTCACGAGCTCCTCATAGCGCACCTCAAGGTAGCGCGTGCCGATGACCGCGCCGAAGGCCCTGGCCTTCATCACGGAAGCCTGCCATTCCCGGGCCGCGCCTTCCACTTCGCCTGCGCCATAGCCCAGACGCCGCTTGGCGCTGATCATGCTTACGGCCACCTCCCGCCCATCACGGATGATGTGCACGTAGCGGGCTTCGGGCATGAAGCGCTCCATAAGCGGAAGGTGATGGCAGTAGTCCGGGTGCTTGTCGAGCACGTGCGTAGCATCTGGGCGGCGGCTGAGGAGACGCTCGTAGATGCGCGCCACCAAACCCGCCATAGCGACCTCGAACTCCTGCCCTGAGTAGAGTAGCGGCATCCCCTGGCTCCATTCACCCCGCTCCATGTGTCCCTTCTCACGCTCATAGGCCTTCATCACCGGTGCGAGGTACCGGCTGAATACGGTTAGTTCGCCCTCGATGGAGGCGACTCGGGGGTGCTCGGCAATCATTCGGTGCAGCCATGACGTGCCGCTCCGCGGACTGCCAATGACGAAGATGCGGCTGACCGGCGTGCTGCCCGGTTCCGACCGGTCGATCTGTTCACGCTCCGCCGTCATGACCCGGAAAGGGTGATGCCGGTGAGGCGGAACGTCCGCTCGAGGTCATCGGCGAAGTAGGACTGAAGGCGCTCCTTGAGCCGGGCATCGAGCGGTGCCGCATAGGCTCGTGCGTTGCTGCGTGTGGCGAAGGCCGGATGGTCTGGCGGCAACTCCGGCAAGCCCAGCCTACGGAGAACAGTGTTCACGAGTCCGTGCGGATCGGTCCGCAATCGGTCAAAGGGCATAACCAGCAGGTTCGCATCACCCACACTCCGGCGGTAACGCTCCAGCTGCGGTGCATAGCGGCCACGGTCCAAATAAGCCCGCCCCGGATCAACCACCCTTCCCGTCAGTTCCTCCTCTACCGCCTCCTCGAAGCTGCGCGGGTCGTAGCGGTGCGCATTGCGCGGGTCATCCTTGAACTGGTGGTACATGTTCCAGGCGCTGTAGGCGCGCTCCACCGGGTTGCGCAGCAGGGCCAGGCACAGGGCGCCCGGCAGGTGCCGCGCGATGCGCTCGGCCGCCTGCGGGTGGTAGAGGTACATGGGCGAGGCATCGAAGGTGATGCAGCCCCGGGCGAAGAGCGGCGCCGGCGGCAGGAAGCTGCGGTAGTGGTCCATGCCGCGGGCATAGGCCTTCTCGCTGGAGAAGAAGGAGATCTCCTTCACGCGCGGCTGGATGATGCGCGGGTGCTGCGCCAGCAGGTCGTAGAGCGTGGTGGTGCCGGCCTTCTGCGCCCCGATGATGACGAGCCGGGGCAGCATGCGGGGCATGCAGCGCTCCAAGGGCCGCGCCAGGGCCAGGGCCGCCTGCCGGATCATCGCACCCATTGCAGGTTGGGCCGCACCGCGCCCGGCATCTTGCGGAAGGTGCTCCCCTCGCGGGCGCCCTCGTGCACATCGAAGCTGAGGACGTCCTCGGCCTTGAAGAGGACCTTGCCGTGGCGGAAGAAGACGATGTGGAAGCGGTAGGTGTTGGAATTGAGCAGGTGCGCCGGGATGATGCAGGCGACCTTGCAGCGGCCCGGGTTCCAGAGCGTGGCCGGCGCGCTGGCCGAAAGGTCGCTGCTGAAGGCGATGGCGTCGTTGCCGGTGCGCACCTGCAGCCGGATGTCGAGGTCGGCATCGCGGATGGCGTCGTTCTCCAGCTCGATCTCCACGCGCACGGGCTCATCGGTGGTGAAGGCGCCGCCGGCATGGCCGCTCACGGCGCGCACGGCGAGCAGCCGCACCTCGTCGGTGCCCGGCCCCTGGTCCGGCTCCCACTCCTGGTGGCTGTGCTGGTGGGTGTAGGTGTTGAGGTAGTCGCGCACCACCTCCTCGGTGGGCCCCTCCTGGCGCACCATGCCCTTCTCCAGCCAGAGCACGCGCGAGCAGAGGCTCTGCACGCTCACCATGTTGTGGCTCACGAAGAGGATGGTGCGGCCGCCGTCGGCCACCTCGCGCATGCTGCCCAGGCACTTGCGCTGGAACTCGGCATCGCCCACGGCGAGCACCTCGTCCACGATGAGGATCTCGGGGTCGAGGTGGGCGGCCACGCTGAAGCCGAGGCGCACCTTCATGCCGCTGCTGTAGCGCTTGATGGGCGAATCGAGGTGGTGCTCGATGCCGCTGAAGGCGATGATCTGGTCGAGCTTGCGCTCGATCTCGGCCTTGCGCATGCCCAGGATGGCCCCGTTGAGGAAGATGTTCTCGCGGCCCGTGAGCTCGGGGTGGAAGCCGGTGCCCACCTCCAGCAGGCTGCTCACCTTGCCGCGCATGCGGATGGTGCCCGAGGTGGGGAGCGAGATGCGCGAGAGGAGCTTGAGCAGCGTGCTCTTGCCGGCGCCGTTGCGCCCCAGGATGCCGAGCACCTCGCCCTGCCGCAGCTCGAAGGAGACGCCGCGCAGGCTCCAGAACCAGTCGCCCACGCGCTGCTCGCCGCTGGCCAGGTCGAGCTGCTTGCGCACATCGGCGCGCCCGCGGAAGCGGCCCCAGAGCGCGGCGGCCTCATCCAGCAGCGCATCGCGGCCGATCACGCCCAGCCGGTAGCATTTGCGCACGTCCTCCGCTTGTATCACCAGGCGCTCCATGGCTCAGACGACGTCGGCGAAGGAGCGCTCCACGCGCTGGAAGAGCATGAGGCCGATGGCCAGCACCACAGCGGCCACCCCGGCGGTGTAGGCCAGGCTGCCCCACTCCATGGGCAGGCCGAAGAAGGCGGCCCGGAAGCCCTCGATGAGCGGGGTGATGGGATTGAGCTCGAGCAGGAGCCGCAGCGCGGAACCCTCCTCCACCCGCGAGAGGGGGAAGATGACCGGGCTGATGTACATGAGCAGCTGCATCGCGAAGCCGATGAGGAAGGAGAGGTCGCGGTAGCGCGTGGAGAGCGCCGCCACCAGCAGCCCGATGCCGAAGGCGAGCAGCACCAGCAGGAGCACGAGCACCGGCAGCAGAACGGCCTCCGCGCCGATGCCCCAGGCGAAGCGGCCCGTGGCGGCGTAGAACACCGCGAAGAGCAGGAAGGCCGCCACCTGCACCAGGAAGTTGAAGCCCGTGCTGAGGGTGGTGGCCAGCGGCGCCACCAGCCGCGGGAAGTACACCTTGGTCATGAGGGCCGCGTTCCACACCAGGGTCTGCGAGGTGCGGGTGACCACGCCATTGAAGAAGCCCCAGGGCACCACGGCGCTCATGTAGAAGAGCAGCGGCGGGATGCCGGGCAGGCTCATGCGCGCCATGATGCCGAAGACCACCGCGAACATGATGGAGGTGAGCAGCGGCTGCAGGATCTGCCAGGCGGGCCCCAGCAGGGTCTGCTTGTACACGGCGAGCAGGTCGCGCCGCACCAGGAGCAGGAGGAGGTCGCGGTACTGCCAGAGCTCGCGCACGTCGATGCGCCACCAGGGACGATCGGGGCTCACCACCACATCCCAGCCCTCCCGCTGCTGCGCGCCGCTCGCTGCCTCCGCCCTCACGTGTCGGCGTTCTTGGTGGGCGTGCCCTTGTCCTTCCGGCTCTTGCGGCCGTAGCCGTAGCCGTAACCGTAGCCGCTGCCGTAGCCGTAGGCGTAGCGGTAGCCGTAGCCGTAGTTGGTGTTGTAGTAGTACTTGCTCTTCTTCATCCGCACGCCGTTGAGGATGAAGCCGGTGTTGCGGTTGGGGTTGGTGCCCAGCACCTCCAGCGCATTGTTCACGTGGTCCTTGTTCGCGAAGCGCGTGTTGAGCACGAAGAGGGTGGCGTCCGTGTAGCGCATCATGAGGAGCGCATCGGTGATGAGGCCCACGGGCGGGGTGTCCACCAGGATGTAGTCGTACTCGCTGCGCGCCTCCTCGAAGAGGGCCTCCAGGTGCTTGCTCAGCACCAGCTCCGAGGCGTTGGGCGGCGTGGGGCCGCTGAGCATCACGGAGAAGTTCTCGAACTGGGTGGTCAGCACGGCGTCGCGCCAGGGCAGCTTGCCCACCAGCACATTGCTGAGGCCGGTGGGGCTGCTCATGCCCAGGCCGGTGGCCACCTTGGGCTTGTGCAGGTCGAGCTCGAGCAGCAGCACCTTCTTGCCGGCCTTGGAGAGGATGGCGCTCAGGTTCACCGAGCAGAAGGTCTTGCCCTCGTTGGGCCGGTAGCTGGTCACCAGCACCACCTTGCCGCGGTCGTCGCGCGACGGGATGTACTCCAGGTTGGTGCGCACGGTGCGGAAGCTCTCGGTGATGGCGGCCTTGGGGTCGCTGTCCACCACCACGTAGTTCTGCTCGGCCTTCTCGCTGGCGATGATCTCGCCGTAGACGGGCAGCGCGGTGAGCTCCTTCAGCTGGTCGGCGTTCTCGATGCGGTCGTAGAACATCACCCGGATGAAGGCGATGAGCAGCGCCACCACCACGCCGCCGAGCATGAAGGTGTAGAAGATCTTGGTCTTGTCAGGGCGCACCACGCCCAGGGAGCGGGCCGCCTCGATCACCTTGGTCTGGGGCACGATGCCGGCCCGCGCGATGATGGTGTTCGACCGCTTCTCGAGCAGGAACATGTACATCTTCTCGTTCACGTTCAGGCGCCGCTCGATGTTGAGGATGTCGCGCTGGTTCTTCGGCAGGCGCTTCAGCAGGGCCTCGAAGTCGCTCACCTGCGCGCCCACATCGGCCATCTGGCCCAGCTTGGCCTCGCGCGAGTTCTTGAGGTAGGTGAGCAGGTTGCCCCGGTCGCGCTGCAGCGTGCTGTCCAGCTCGGCGATGGCCGTATTGGACACGGTGCCCGAGAAGAGCATCATGTTGCGCTGCATCTGCTTGTCGTAGAGGCCCGAGAGCGTCTGGCGCAGGAAGGCGTCGTTGATGATGAAGCTGGCCGGGGGCAGCAGGCTCTCGTCCTGGCTCGTGAGGAGGTACTTCTCCAGCGCATCGAGCGCCTGCACCTCCAGCTCCAGCTCGCGGCGGCGCTTGTCGTACTGCACCAGCTCGTTGAAGTAGAGGTTCTCCTCGCGCGAGAGGTCGAGCACGTCCTTCGACTCCTTGTAGGCCAGCAGCTCCTGCTCGTGCTGCTCCAGGATCACGGTGACCTCGCTGAGCTGGCGGTCGATGTAGGTGAGGGTGTTCTCGTTGATGTCGAACTCGCTCTTGAGGGAGTAGCGGATGTACTCGGCGGAGAGGGAGTCGAGGAAGAGCTTGGCGCGCTCGGCCACCTCATCCTCGGTGGTCACCTCCAGGATGGTGGTGAACTCCTGGTTCTCCACCTTGATGGAGTTCACCAGGCGGTTCACCAGCTTCTGGCGGTCGTGCCGCACGAACTGGTAGTCGGTCTGCGCCAGCTGCGTCAGGTTCTTGGCCGTCATGTAGGGCGAGCGCTCCACCCGGATGTTGTAGTCGATGTCGTGCTCGTCGCGGTCGAAGCGGAAGCGCTTGCGCACCACCTCCCCCCCTTTGTCGTAGCTCAGCTCGTAGTGGTCGATGTCGAGGATGTGCAGGTCGATGGGGCGGTCGTAGAGCCTGCGGTTCAGCACCTGCATGTGCACCGTGAAGGGCAGCGTGCCGTAGTGCTGGGTGGTCTTGAACCGCCCTACGATGAAGTAGGAGACGTCGAAGTCGAGCTTGTCCAGCGTGCGGTCCACCAGGTCGTAGGAGGTGAGCACGCGCTTCTGGTTGACGATGTCGCTGTAGATGCCGACATAACCGATGCTCTTGTACACCTGCGTCTGGTAGTCGTACACCTCGCGGTCGCGGAGCAGGATCTGGGTGCGGGCGCCATAGACGTCGGGCAGCTTGTAGCTGTAGAGGTAGGCCAGCACGGCGGAGAGCACCAGGGCCACCGCCACGAAGTACCAGTTCTTGGACGCGATCCGCAGCAGGTAGCGCAGGTCCTTGGCATCGACGATGCTGTTGCGCTGCTGGGACTTGGGGGCTGCCATCTAGGGAGTCTCGACCGAAGCCGCTGAGCGGCAGGCGAATGGACGGTAGCCGCCCACCGAGGGTCGGCAAATATAGCGGGCGGCCCCCAGCGAGCGGCCCAACCCCGATCGGTGGATAATTACCCGGGCGGGGTCAGCCGCGTTTCTCTACATTTGGCCACTTCCGAGAAAGCAGCATCCCGATCATGTCGAAGGCACTCCGTACGCTCCTCACCATGGCCTTGGCCTTGGCGCCCTTCGCTGGCGTCCTCCTGGCCCAGCCCGTGGGCGGCCCGCCGCCGTGCTGGCCTCCGCCCTGCATCCCCATCGATGGCGGCGTGAGCGCCCTCGTGGCCGCCGGCCTCCTGTATGGCGGCGGCAAGGCCCTCCAGATGCGCCGCTCCAGCGCCAAGCGCCGCTGAGCCCATGGGCGTTGCCGCGCCCGGCACCCGCTCCCGCTTCGGGAATGACCCGCTGACCCGTTTCCTGGTCGTCGGCATCGGCCTCTACTTGGGCTGGCTCCTCCTCTTCCACCAGGTCATCCATCCGTGGGGATGGCTCGACCGCACCGTGATCAACGGCCTGGTGGCCCTGGCCTCCCTGCTGCTCACCGCCCTGGGCTACGAGCTGCTGCCCGAGCCGCGCGTGGACCTGGAGCGGTACATCGGCGTGCAGGGCGGCACCCACCTCTGGATCGGCGACCCGTGCAACGGCATCCCCCTCTTCGCGGTGTTCACCATCTTCATCATCGCCTTTCCCGGGCCCTGGCGCCACAAGGCCTGGTTCATCCCGGGGGGCATCCTGCTCATCCACCTGCTCAATGCCATCCGCGTGGCCGCGCTGTGCATCGTGGTCACCTTCGGCTATGAGTGGCTGAACTTCAACCACGACTACACCTTCTACGTGGTGGTCTACGGCGCCGTCTTCCTCCTCTGGTACGTGTGGGTGAAGCGCTACAGCGGATGGCGCAAGGCCGGCGCCGCATGAACCGCCGCGATGCCCTCAGCGCCCTGTGGCTGGCGCTGGCGGTGGCCGCCGGGGCGGCGCGCGAGTTCCTCTTCGTGAACCTCAACTACCAGCTGGACTACCTGGTGAACCGGCGCGACCGCAACTACGCGCACTCGCGGTTCAGGCGCTGGGCCGAGGGGCTGGATGCCGGCGACCTCACCGCCTGGAAGTGGCTGCTGGCGGCGGCCTTCGTGGCCCTCACGGCCGCGCTCACCGTGGCCCTGGCACGGACGCGCTTCGGCGACCACCGCTACCGCACGCGCATCCTGGGTGCCTTCGCAGCGCTGGCGGCCTTCGCGCTGGCCTGCCACCTCGGCGCGCAGGCCGCTCCCGCCCTGCGGCCCGTTTCCATCGCCGTGCTGCACGCCCTGCAGTATCCCGTGCCCCTGCTCGTGGTGTGGGCGCTGAGCTGGATGCGGCAGGGCTGAACGCCGGTGGGGCACGGCCGCTACCTTCGCGCGGCCTTCATCCCACCCGCATGTCGAAGAACACCGGTCTGCTGCTCATCGTCTGGAACATCGCACTCACTGCCTTGGCGGCCTGGGGCCTGCTGCGCTCACCCGCCCCTGCCGCAGTGCCGGCGGAGGTCCCCGCAGAAGCCGGGCTGGAGGCCCCCCTGCCGGCCGCGCGGCCCGATACCGCCGGGCGGCCCGAAGCGCGCATCGCCTATTTCCACATGGACAGCCTGCGCGATGGCTACGAGCTCATCAAGGAGAAGGACTCGCGCTACATCGCCGAGGGGCGGCGGCTGGAGGCCGGGCTGCAGGCCGAGCAGGCCAAGGCCCGCGAGCGCTACCAGCAGCTCATGTCGAAGGACCACACCTACAGCACCAAGGCCGAGGTGGAGCGCGACGAGGCCGAGCTGCGGGGGCTGATGGAGAAGCTCCAGGGCATGCAGGCCGAGAGCGAGGAGCGGCTGGCGCGCCTGGAGGCCGACATGCTGAAGGAGATCGCCAAGGAACTGGACGACTACCTGAAGGTGTACAACGCCGAGGCCGGTTACGACTACATCCTGAGCGTGCAGAGCGGCGGGCAGATCTGGGTGGGCAACCAAGGGCTGAACATCACGCAGGACCTGCTCAACGGCCTCAATGCGCGCTACCGCGCCGCCAAGGCCGCCAAGAAGTGACCGCATGGACCCGCTGGCCAAACGGCGCGAGGAGAACATCGCCGGCTACGTGATCGGCATGTGGCACGTGGAGGACCTGATGCGCGCGGCCGATCTGGACATGCAGCGCGTGGAGGAGCAGCTCATCGCGCCCCTGGAGGGCGATGAGGCGCTGCGCACGGGCATGCGCGGCTGGTACGCCGGCATCGTGGCACGCATGAAGGAGCAGGGGCTGCAGCGCGTGGGCCACCTGAGCGAGGTGGAGGAGGTGGTGAACGAGCTGGAATACCTCCACCGGGCACTGCTCGAAGTGCTCAACGACGCGGAATACGACGCGCTCTTCGCCAAGGCGGAACCGGGGATCCGGGCGGTGCAGCAGCACGCCGGCGGCGATCCGCAGGGTCCCGTGGAAAGCTGCCTCACGGCCATCTACGGGGTGATGGTGCTGCGCGCGCAGCAGAAGGCCATCGGCGCCGAGACCCTGGAGGCCGAGGGCCACATCCGCCGCCTGCTCGACCGCCTGAGCCGGCACTACCGCCAGATGCGCCGGCTGCCCGGTGTATCCATGAACTGATGGAAGGCCCTGCCGCAGCCGGTGGCACGCGCCTTGGACCAGGGCGCGCCATGCACCGCCTCCTTCCGCTCTTCGCCGCCGCACTGGCCGGTACCGCGGCGCTGGCGCAGCCGGCCGATGGAGGCGGCCGCGTGGAGATCCTCAACGCCGACGAGTGGAGCTTCGACCGACTGGCCAACGGCGCCCAGCGGCTGCGCGGCAACGTGCGCTTCAAGCATGCCGATGCCGTGATGCGCTGCGACAGCGCGCACCTCTTCGACGACCAGCGGGTGGACGCCTTCGGGCGCGTGGCCGTGGACCAGGGCGACACCCTCCACGCCAAGGCCGACCGCATGCGCTACACCGGCAAGGACCGCATCGCGCGGCTCGAGGGCGATGTGCTCCTCCGGGACCGCACCATGGAGCTGCGCACACCGGCGCTCGATTACGACCTGCGCGCCAGGCGCGCCCACTACACCGGCGGGGGCCGCATCGTGGACGGCCGCGATGGCAGCGTGCTCACCAGCGCCATGGGCACCTACCTCAGCGATCAGCGGCGCTTCATCTTCGGCGGCAACGTGCTCCTGGAGCATCCCGACCACCGCATCGCCTCGGACACCATGCATTATGCCACCGGCAGCGGCATCGCCTCCTTCTTCGGCCCCTCCACCATCACCCAGGGCGGCACCGAGATCAGCACCCTGGGCGGCACCTACGACACCCGCAATGAGCGCGCCCGCTTCACCCGCCGCACCGCCGTGCGCAGCGCGGGCCGGCTGCTGGAGGGCGACAGCCTGCATTACGACCGGCGGAGCGGCCAGGGCCTCGCCTGGGGGCATGTGGCCATCACCGACAGCAGCGGCGACCTGCGCGTGCTCGGCGAAGAGGGGCGCTACAACCGGCTCGACGACCGCACCCTGGTGACCGGGCGCGCCGAGCTGCAGCTGCGCATGGGCCAGGACACGCTCTTCGTGCACGGCGACACGCTCTTCGCCGCCCCCGATGGCGCCGGCCGCCGCATCACCGCACGCCGCGGCGTGCGCTTCTTCAAGGCCGACCTGCAGGGCGCCTGCGACACCCTGCTCTACAGCGATGCCGACAGCCTCATCCGCATGCACCACCGGCCCGTGCTCTGGAACGGCACCGACCAGATCACCGGCGACACCATCCGCATCGCGCTGAAGGACGGCCAGGCGCACCGCCTGTACGTGCTGCGCAACGCCTTCCTCCTCTCCCGCGTGGACAGCAGCCGTTACGACCAGGTGACCGGCACCGTGATGACCGGGTACTTCGCCGGGAATGCGCTGCACCGCCTCGACGTGGAGGGGAATGCCCGCACGGTGTACTTCACCCGCGAGGAGAAGGAAGGCGTGGAGGAGGTGTTCGCGGTGAACCGCGCGGACTGCAGCCGCATCCGCGTGCGCCTCACCGAAGGGCGCATCAGCGCGGTGGTCTTCCTGGACCGGCCCGATGCGGTGCTCTACCCCATCGCGCAGGCCCCGCCCGAGGAGCTGCGCATGCAAGGCGCCGAGGACCGGGGCGCCGAACGACCCGCGAGCCGCGAGGGCATCTTCAAGGACTGATCAGGGCATGCCGAAGATGCGTCGGGCCTGCGCATCCAGGCTCCCTGCCGCCTCCACCGCCGAGTGCTCGTCCTGCTCGGTATCGCGGTCATTGGCCTGGTACTCGTTGGGCAGCCGCACGATGCGGGCACCGCCATAGATGGGCTTCTTGCGGTAGGCGCCGAAGACGATGCCGTTCTCCTGGAACCTGTTGCCCATCACGTAGGCGATGCTGAGGTCCTTCGCGGCCAGCGCCATGCGGTTGCCGGAGAAGACGGACCCCTGCACCAGCAATTGGCTGGCCTCGCCCACGCTGATGCCCTTGTCCATCATGCGCTCGAAGGTGCAATCCTCCACCAGGATGCGCGCGCCGCTCACATCGAGCCCGTCGCCGTTGGCATCCTTGCGCCCGCTGCGGAAGCGGCATCCCTCCACGCGGCCCGTGCACCGGTCAAGGTCCACCAGGTCGGCCAGGCCGTCCTCGAAGGCGCAGTCCCGCAGCAGCACCTCACCGCCCTTGATGTTCACGAGGTCCTCCCCCTGCGACCCGCCGATGGTGCAGCCGAGGAGCTCCGTGCGCGCCGCACCGTGGATGGCCAGCATGCCGGTGCACAGCACGCCATTCACGCGCGCCTCCCGGCCTCCGCTCATCTGCAGCCCGTTGATGGACACGCGCGTGCGGCCATCGCCGAGCACGGCGAAGCAGCCGTAGGGCGCCGCCTCATCGGCCGGTCGGATGAAGACCGGATTGCGCGGGGTGCCACGTACGATGAGCGCCCCCTGCACCACCACGCTCCGGCCCGGCCCGATCTCGAGCCGCGCCCCCTGCTCCAGCACCACGGGCCGCCCATAGGGGACGATGAGGTCGGCATCGATCCGGTATCGCCCGCGCGGGAAGACCAGCGTGTCGCCGCGGATGAAGGCCTTGGTGCGCTCCGCGATGCGCTGCAGGATGGCGGCATCGTCGGCCGAGGGCCAATACCGGGCGGCCCGCACCGGCTGCTCGAAGGCCGGCGCCCCCGCGTACCGCACCAGCTCACGGTCCAGCGCCTCCAGCGCGCGGCGCGCGCTGAGGCGGTCGCCGATCAGCGCTTCCTGAACGGCCTTGGCGCGCGCCTGGGCCAGCGGCAGGTGCTCGCCCTCGGCAAGGATGGGCAGCCATGCGCGGTCCATGGCGGCGAACCGGTCCCGCAACCGCCAATGCTCCTCCTCCAGGCGCTGGGCGGCGGCTTGGAAGGCCTCGCGTACCGCGGGGTCCCTGGCGGCGAGTGTCAGGAAATCCAGCATCACCTCCCCCCCGGGCGATTCCGACCCGGCACGGGCGCCGCGCGCGGTGCGGTAGAGGGGCACGATGCGCCCCCTCGACCAGTCATAGGCGCACAGATGCTCCTGGGCGAAGGCCGAGGCGCCCGCCTCGATCCACGAGAGCAGCAGCACCGAGGCTGCGGTCCGTGCCTCCACGATCATGGGCAGCGCACCGCTGCGCCCCTGCTGCGCATCGGCATAGGCGAGCTCCAGGGTGCCGTTGAGGGCTGCCGATGCCAGCGAGTCGTCCTCGAAGGCCGGGTACAGGTGATCGGGGCGCGCTGCCTCGTGCCCTTGGGCGAAGAGGCTCGCGCCGGCCAGCCCGCGCTTCTCCAGGAAATCATCATCGATGCGCTCCTCCTTGCGGTAGATCCCCTGATCGCGCCCGCAGGCGATGAGCCGCACATAGCTCACCTCCGGCGTGATCACGCCCAGCTCATCGGCAAGGATCTCGAGGTACTTCGCGCGCAGCGCTTCCTGGTCCACGGGCATCAGCACGATGTGCCGCTGCGCCCGGAAGGGCTCCGCTCGCCTGAACTTCACCACGAATCCGCCCTCGGCGGTCCGGAGGCGGCGGATGCGCACCGAATCGCCGAAGCCCTCCGCATCGAACCAATGGGTGGCCCAGCCGGGGCTGCGGTCGTCCATCAGGCAGGCACCGGCGGGGCTGCCGATGAGGTAGCGTTCCGGCTTGGCCGGCAGGGAATCGGTGTTCAGCAAGGCGATCAGCCGGCCCGCCGCATCCACCTCCGCAGGCGCGATCCCCAGCGGCCAGCGCCCGGCCAAGCGCTGCGGATCCATGAGCAGCAGCGCCGATGCCAGAGCCGCGGCCACGGCCGTGGCGGCCACCACCCACGCGAGGAGGCCGATGGGGCGCTGCTTATTCCACCGGCTCATCGGTAATGGCGTTGGTGACCACGAGCGAGGCTGGAATGCCCTGCGGGAAGGCCACGGTGGCGTCGAGCGGAGCCACGTGGTAGCGCTGTCGATCGGCCAAGGGGTGGTCCTTCCCGCCGTCCGGCACCAGGGTGCGGTGCAGGGTGAGGCTCCAGCCGTCGCCGGAGGGTTCGGGAGCGGCGGGCTGCCCATCGAGGGTGATGCCCTCCGCCGCGCCGCTCCACGTGAGGCGCAACGGGGCCTCGGCGGAGCTCCTGATGCGCAGGGCGGAATCCGTGCGCTGGAACTGCACGCCGCTGCGCTCCATGCGCTCCAGCATGCGCTCCCAGTAGCCCTGGGCCGTGCTCCGCAGCCCCGCCGTGGATCCGATCACGTGCAAGAGCGACACGCGGTGCACATCCTCCGGCAGCAGTGTGACGTTGCCATGCTTGTTGCGGTCGGCGAGCACCGAGGGGCGGATCCGCGCCATCACCGCATCGAGCCGCCTGTCGAAGGCGCCTTCACGGTACAGATGGACCATGGCCTGGTGCGCGTAGCGATCGCGTTGCAGCCGCCATTCCGGGATGCGGCAGATCCACCAGGACAGGGCATCGTGCACATGGTAGAGCGGCTCGCCGGGCGGCGCGAACATGAGCAGGGCATCCCACAGCACCGGATAGAAGCGGCCCGTGCGGGGATTGAGCACCAGCCATTGGTTGTGGTACTGGTCGATGTGCACCGTGTTGAGCACGAGGCGCGCGGCCTCGAAGCGCAGATAGGTCTCCACGTCGATGAGCGCGGCGAGGGAGTCGCGGTGCGTGGCGGCCGGAAGCGTGTCCTTGCGCAGCGCGGCCACCAGTCGCTCGAGCGTGCGGCGGGCCGTCGTGCTATCGGCATCGCTCTCGTAGGCCCAGTGGTCCGCATCGGCCCACAGGGTGCGGCCCTTGGGCAGCGCACGGCCCGAGATCGGCGGATAATCGCCCTTGTAGACCGGAACCTCATGGGGCACCAGATGGCGGTTCGACTCGAAGGCGCCATCGACCTGCTCGTAGAGTTCCATCACGCCGATGTCCTGCCCGTTGATCCGGGTGAAGACGAGCTCGTTGAGCGGCACGGGCACCCCCATGGTGCCGGCCACCCAGGCGGCCAGGTGGTCGTTCACCAGGTTGTGCGCCTTGGGATTGATCACGTTCACCTTGCGGTAGGGCGCCCACGGGTTGCTGCGCTTCATGGACAGCCGGAAGGATTTCTTGCCGCCGAGGAAATGCGAAGGGGTGACCGCGCCACGGTAGCGGAAGCGCACCCGGTGCTCCACGCCGTTGTTGCGCAGCAGGGCCGGAACATTGGTGCCGCCGCTCCAGGGCAGGTCGGCGGCCAGGCTGTCCAGCGCGCCTTGAGGCACCTCGAGCTCGAGCACCGGTATGCGGTGCGGGCCGGGCTGCTCGGCGAATCCGTCCACCACCACGCTGGCGGCCGCCGCCCCCGCGATGCGCAGGGCGCGCGATGGGCCGAGCGCGATGGCGAAGCCCGCCAAGGAGAGCACCACCGCAGCGGCCAGTGCGGCGCGCAGGATGCCGGCCGGTGTGCGGAGCGCGGTCATCGCTGCGAGCGTGCGCTGAGGAGGAGCGCGAGCAGCGCCACCGCAGTAAGCGCCGTGGCGCTGAGGTTGAGCCCCAGGCCGAGCAGGGCGCTCACCGCCATGGCAGGCAGCCACAGGCCGCGCGGATGCAGGCTGCGGCTGAGCGCACCGGCGGCCAGGAGACCCACGGCGATGATTGCCGCCGCCACCGAGTCATCGCGGAAATGCCGGAGCAGGAGCACGAGCGCATAGCCGGCGAGGAGCAGCGGCACGCTCAGCAAGGGGCCGCGGTCGGCCGGGCGGAAGCCGCGGTTCCAGGCCCAGCCCATGAGGAACAGGGCTGCCCCGAGCAGGGCGAGCAGCGTGAGCAGCTCCACCCAGCCGTGGAACAGCGCGCCCAACCAGCGATCGGCCTCGGTACGCATGGGGTCTTTCCGCCGAAGATGGCCACCCGGCGGCCGCCTGCCGGCTGGCGCCGTGCCGACTTTTCAATAATGGACTGGGAAGAGCCGCTACAGGAAGCGCTCCATCCAGCTGGCCCGCAAGGGCACTCGGAAGCGCTCCCTCAGCTCCCCCACCGTTGACACGAGGTCGTCGAAGACGAGGGTATCGGCCGTGATGGCGCCCTCCTTCAGCAGCGCGGGCAGGTCCTGCAGGCGACAGCTGGCGATGGCGCCGTCCCGCTCATACACCACCACCATGCGGTCGGTGAGCATGAGGTTGAGGTCGTGCTCCAGCTGCTTCACGAAACCCACGCTCTTGTCGATGCTGCAGCCGCTGGCGTGCGCCTGCTCCTCATCCACGGCGATGAGGACGAAGCGGTTGCGCAGCACGTCCACGCAGGCATCGAGCGGTGCGCCGTGCGCGGCCCAGCCGCTGGTGAAGGCGGCACCGCGCTCGCGGATGAGCTTCTGCTCGGCGGCGCTGAGGTCGCGCACGGTCTTGTACACCCACAGGCGCGCGTGGGCGGGCATGGTGTCGATGGTGCGGATGGGGGAAGGCGCTGCGGTGCTCATCGTGCTCCTGGTTGCTGGTTAGACGCTTCCTTCTACAGATCCGATGCCTCGGCGATCAACTCGGCGATGTCCTTCACCTTCACCTCCCCTTCCTTGTTGAAGTGCTTCACGCCGTCGGTGAGCATCGTGTTGCAGAAAGGGCAGCCGGCGGCGATGACGTCGGGCTTCGCGCCCAGCGCCTCCTCGCTGCGCTCGATGTTCACCTCGCGCGTGCCGGGCTCGGCCTCCTTGAACATCTGGGCGCCGCCCGCGCCGCAGCAGAGGCCGTTCTGCCGGCTGCGCTTCAGCTCCACCAAGGCGGCATCGAGCTTCAGCAGCACCTCGCGCGGCGCTTCGTACTCGCCGTTGCCGCGCCCCAGGTAGCAGGGGTCGTGGAAGGTGATGCGCTTGCCCTGGAAGCCGCCGCCCTCCACCTTGATGCGCCCCTCCTTCAGCAGCGCGTTGATGAACTGCGTGTGGTGCAGCACCTCGTAGCTGCCGCCCAGCGCGGGGTATTCGTTCTTCAGCGTGTTGAAGCAGTGCGGGCAGGCGGTGACGATGCGCTTCACGCCATAGCCGTTCAGCACCGTTACGTTCTGCAGCGCCTGCATCTGGAAGAGGAATTCGTTGCCGGCGCGACGAGCCGGGTCACCGGTGCACGTCTCCTCCTGCCCCAGCACGGCGAACTTCACCTTGGCGGCGTTCAGGATGCGCACGAAGGCCTTGGTGATCTTGCGCGCACGGTCATCGAACGATCCGGCGCAGCCCACCCAGAACAGCACCTCGGGCACTTCGCCGGTGGCGGCGAACTCGGCCATGGTGGGGATGCGTATCTGTTCCATCCTAATTCGCATGGTCGACGCTGCGGGTCGACGCTACAGGTGCTTCAACCATTGACATCCTTCGCCCAATCCAATCGCTTATCAGGCCCGAAGGCCCAAGGCGCGCCGTTATTCTCCACGTTGTTGAACATGCCGGTGAGGGCGGGGCGCGTGCTGCTCTCCTCCATCACCTTGTAGCGGCGCATCTCCAGGATGATGCCCACCGGATCGATGTTCACCGGACAGGCCTGGGTGCAGGCGTTGCAGGTGGTGCAGGCCCAAAGCTCCTCCTCGCTGATGCGCGTGTGCAGGCTGTTGCCGTCGTCCTCCCACTTGCCTTTGGCGTCGATCGCCTTCCCCACCTCCTCCAAGCGGTCGCGCGTGTCCATCATGATCTTGCGCGGGCTGAGGAGCTTGCCGGTGAGGTTGGCGGGGCATTCGCTGGTGCAGCGGCCGCACTCGGTGCAGCTGTAGGCGTCCATCAGGCTCTTCCAGCTGAGGTCGAAGACGTCCTTCGCCCCGAAGCGCTCGGGCATCTCCGCGCCCGCCACCGTGCGCGCCGGAGCCGGTTCGGGCGGCGGCACAGAGGGGTCGATCATGCTCCGCACCTCGCCGGTGATGCGCGGCATGTTGGCCACCTGCGTGCGGGGCTCCAGCTTGCCGTACCACACGTTGGGGAAGGCCAGCACGATGTGGAAATGCTTGCTGTAGGGCAGGTAATTGAGGAAGGCGAGGATGCCGATGATGTGGAACCACCAGGCGCTGCGCTCGATGAGCGCAAGGGACGCAGGCTGGAGGCCGGTGAGCCCGAATGCCGCCGCCAAGCCCGCGCTCACCGGGTAGGAGCCGGCCGGCGGGTAATGCGCATCGCCCAGCTCCTGCAGCGCAAGGTCGGCCGCGTTCATGGTGAGGAAGGCGCTCATCAGGGCGATCTCCACCACCAGGATGATCATGGCGTCCTTCGAGGGCCAGCCCTTCATCTCAGGCTTGCGGAAGCGCGGGAGCTGGAGCACGGCGCGGCGTGCGATGAAGACCACGCAGGCCAGCAGCACGCCGACGGCGAGGACCTCGAAGCTGCCGATGAGGAAATCGTAGAAGGGCCCGAGCACCGCCCCGATGCGGTGGGTGCCGAAGAGGCCGTCGATGATGATCTCGAGCACCTCGATGTTGATGATGACGAAGCCCGCGTAGATGAGGATGTGCATGATCCCTGCCACGGGGCGGGCCACCATCTTGCTCTGGCCGAGGGCGACCAAGGCCATGGTGCGCCAGCGCTCGGCCCTTCGGCCGTTGATGGGCTCCGGCCTCCCTAGCCGGATGTTGCGGACCACGCGCCGGATGCTGCGCGTGAAGAGCGCGATGGCGGCGATGAGGAGAAGGGCGAACAGGATCTGCCCCATCATGGCTTCCCGTCCTTTTTCATCGCCTCCTTGATGCGCTCCACATCGCTGTCGCTCAGCTTGGGCAAGCGGTCCTTCTTCCCGAAAACGCTGAAGTAGCGGTTGGGGTTCAGCCGCAGGTCCTCCAGCAGCAGGTCCAGCTCGCGGCTGGCGTTGTTCAGGTTGGCGTAGAGGCTGTCATTGGTGACGAGCTTGCCCATGGTGCCCTCGCCGCTGCTGATGCCGGTGGTGATCTTCCGCAGCTCGGTGCTGGTGGCTGCCAGCTCGTCGAGCACCTTGCGCAGGCGGCCGTGGGCGAGCTCCGCGGTGAGGGTGTCGAGGTTGCCGAAGGTGCGGTCCAGCTCATCGGAGTTCTCCGCGAGGGTGGCGCTCACGCGCTCCATGTTGCGCAGGGTGGCGCTGAGGGTGGCGCTCTCCAGCGCCACCAGCTGGTCGAGCCGGCGCGCCGTCTGGCTGAGTGTGGCCAGGGCCATGCGCACGCTGGTGAAGCTGCTGTCGATGTCGCCGACGGCCTTCTCGTTCATAAGCTGCTGCAGCGCATTGAGCACCGAGTCCACATTGGCGAGCATGCTCTCGGCGCGGGCCTTCAGCGGGTCGATCTGGGCGCTCACGGCATCGGTGAGGCTCGCCTGGGCCGTGCCGCGCAGGGTGGCGCCGGGCTCCGCCAGTACAGGGCTGGTTCCGTTCACCACGCGGAGCGCCCTGGAGAACAGGTCGGCGCTGTAGATCTCCACCCGGCTGTCCTCGGTGAGCTTCAGCCGGTCCTCGTTGAGCTGGAAGCTGATGCGGATGTTGCCCGAGCCATCGGGCTCCATGCTGGTGCCCACCACCTGGCCCACCTTGAGGCCGTTGAAGAAGACCGGGCTGGCTGAGGTGATGCCCGAGATGTCGGGGTACACCACATGGAACACGTTGCGCCGCTGGAGCAGGTCCCTGCCCTTGAGGTAGTTGAGGCCGAAGATGAGCAGCGCGATACCGGCAACGGCCAGTGCGGCAATCGAGTACTCGCGCTTGATCCTCATCGGCTGTCGTTATCGCCCACCGGCCAAAGTAACCGCTTCCTGCAGATCGATCCGCTGCCCATCGCGGAAGGCCACGATGAAGGCGCCGTCGAAGCCCTTCGCCTTGCACGCCGCCTGCAGCTCGCGGGCCGCCGCCAGGGTGGGCTCATCGCCCACGGTGTACTTGTACAGGCCCTGCCCCTTGTGCTCCTCCACGCCCTCCAGTCCGCTGAAGTTCCTCGGCTTGGGCTCGATGCGCTTGGCGCTGGTGGCTACCTGCACCTTGAAGCGCACGCCTCCGGCCACCGGCTGCGGTGCGGGTTCCTTCACCGCCACGCGCGTGCTGTCGGGCCGGGCCTCCTGCGCCGCTTCCACCGGCACGCCCTCCACGATGCCCTTGTACTCCTTGATGGCCCGGTAGATGGCGCTGGCCATGTAGTCCTGCCCCTGCTCGCCCTGCAGGAAATCCTCTTCCGTTGGATTGGTGAGGAAACCCAGTTCGATGAGCACCGCGGGCATGGTGGTGTAGCTGATCACCAGGAATCCGGCCTGCTTCACGCCGCGGTCCACCCGTCCCACGCGATCCTTGAATTGCTTCTGGATGAGGGAGCTCAGCAGCAGGCTCTGGTCCAGGTGCACGTTCTGGCGCAGGCTCAGCGCGATCTGGCTCTCGGGGTCCTTGGGGTCGTAGCCGTCGTACTTCAGCTCGTGGCCGTCCTCCAGCAGGATGGCGGCGTTCTCCTTCTGCGCCACGCGCATGTTGGCCTCGGTCTTGTGCAGGCCCATCACGTAGGTCTCGCAGCCGTGCGGGTCCTTGCTGTCGTTGGCATTGCAGTGGATGCTGAGGAAGATGTCGGCCTTGGCGCGGTTGGCGATCTGGGTGCGCTCCATGAGCTCGATGAAGCGGTCGTCCTCGCGCGTGTAGACCACCTTCACATCGGGGAAGGCCTCATTGAGGTAGCGGCCCACGAGGCGCGCCACGTTCAGCGACACGTGCTTCTCGGTGGTCCTGTAGCGGCCGGTGCCCAGGTTGCCGGGATCCTTGCCGCCGTGGCCCGCATCGAGCACGATGGTGCGGATGCGGTGCGGATCGCGTCCCTGGCCCTGCGCGCCGCACCAGGCCACAAGGATCGTTAAGGCGAGCAGGATGGGGCGCAGGCGGCGTTCCATGGGGCGCGGAGGGCGATGCGTACTTTTCGGCCCGCTGCTCCGCGAGGATAGACGGGCAATGACGGCACCGCTACGCATCCGGCCCCTGAGGCGCGAAACTAGAGGCCGGTCCTGGGAGGGCTGGTCGCGCATCGCCGCAGTTTTCATCACGTCCGTGTTGATGTGCCCGGGCCAGCGGGCGTGGGGGCAGAAGCTCGATGCCGAGGTGCGCTACGAGGCGCGCGACAGCATCCGGTACGACCTGGCCTCGCAAACGGTGTACCTCTTCGGCGCCGCCACGGTGAGCTACCGGGGCACGCAGCTCAGCGCGGACCGCATCGCCTTCAGCTTCAGCGACGAGGAGGCCCATGCCTACGGCGCGCCCGACAGCACCGGCGCCACGGCCGGGAAGCCGCGCCTGACGCAGGACGGACACACCATCGATGCCGACAGCATCCGCGTGAACCTGCGCACCAAGGTGGGCCTCATCCGCGAGGTGCGCACCCAGGAGCAGGAGGCCTGGGTGCACGCCGGGCTCAGCAAGCGCCACCCCAACGGCGAGGTGCACAGCCTGCGCGGCATGCTCACCACTTGCGACCGGCCCAAGCCCCACTACCATTTCCAGGTGAGCCGCATGATGGTGATCCCGGACGACAAGATCGTGGCCGGCCCCGCCTACATGAAGTTCCGCAGGATACCCGCCCCGCTGGCGGTGCCCTTCGGCCTCTTCCCCAACAAGAAGGGCGGCAGCAGCGGGGTGCTCATCCCCACCTGGGGCAACAACGACAACCTGGGCTACTTCCTCCTCAACGGGGGCTGGTACCAGCCCTTGGGCGACCGCATGGACCTGCAGCTCACCGGCGACATCTACAGCCGTGGCAGCTGGGCCCTGCGCGGCCTCACCCGCTACAAGGCGCGCTACCGCTACGCCGGCAGCCTGCAGATGAGCCACAGCACCCTGCTCAACGGCGACCCCGAATTCCCCGACTTCAGCCGCCAGCGCAACTTCTTCGTCAACTGGGCGCACACCGTGGCGCCCCAGGCCAGCCTCACCGACCGGTTCAGCGCCAGCGTGAACCTGGGCACCAGCAGCAATTTCACCAACAACTTCAACAGCAGCTTCGGCGACTACCTCAGCAACACCTTCCAGAGCAACATCAGCTGGACGCACCTGTGGCCCGGCAAGCCCTACACCCTGGCGGTGAACGCGCTGCACCGGCAGAACACGCTCAACCGCAGCTTCGACATCACCCTGCCGGCCGTCACCTTCAACCTGCAGCGCATCCTTCCCATCCAGCTGCTGCGGCCGGTGGGCGCACCATCCCGCTGGTACGACCAGCTGGCCCTCACCTACACGGCCAACCTCGACAACCGGCTCAGCACCACCGAGGAGCGGCTCTACCTGGCCAACCTGCCCACCCTGGCACGCGAGGCGCGCAACGGCATGCGCCATACCGCCGCCCTCACCACCGCCCTCAAGAACCGCTTCGTGAGCCTGAACCCCGAGTTCCGCTTCACCGACCGCTGGTACCTGGAAACCCTGCGCCAGACGGCCATCAATACCGGCGACACCATCTATACCGTGCGCGATACGGTGGCGGGCTTCCGCCGCGCCGGCGAATGGAGCGCGGGCGCCACGCTCACCAGCAAGCTCTACGGCATGTACACCTTCCGCCGCGGCGCGCTGAAGGCCATCCGGCACACCCTTACGCCCACCGTGGGCCTGAGCTACCGGCCGGACAACAGCACCCGCATCGAAGGGCCCTTCGGCACAGACGGCGCCCTGGCCAGCTACTCGCCCTACCAGATCGGCATCTACGGCGAGCCGGCCGCGGGCGAGAGCGGCGCGCTCAGCCTGGGCCTCATCCAGAACGTGGAAGCCAAGGTGCGCAGCAAGGGCCTCCGCGCCGATTCGCTCGGCCAGCCCCCCGGCGAGGAGGGCTACCGCAAGATCAAGCTGCTCGACTTCGTGGGCATCAACGCCAGCTACGATATGCTGCAGGACTCCGTGCGCTGGTCGCCCGTGGCCATCGCTGCGCGCACGGCCCTGCTCAACACCTTCAACGTGAACGTGACCAGCACCTGGGACCCATACGCGGTGGACACCCTGGGGCGCCGCATCGACCGCAGCGAGCGCAGCGTGAGCGGCGCCCTGGCCCGGATGACCTACACCAACGTGGCCGTGGGCTTCGACCTGAAGAGCCGCCGCTATGGGCAGGGCAGCGAACCCGCCAGCGGCGACCGCCAGGTGGTGGAGGACAGCGACCCCGGCAAGGGCGCCCGCGTGGACTTCCGCATGCCGTGGCGCCTGAGCGTGAACTACAGCTACGACGTGAGCCGCGCCTACGCCGGCGGCGCATACACCCAGCAGGAGCGCCAGAGCGTGCTCTTCAACGGCGACATCACCGTGCTCAAGCACTGGAAGCTCGGCGGCAGCAGCGGCTACGACATCGTGGCCGGCGAATGGACCCCCACCTCGCTCAACCTCTACTGGGACCTCCACTGCTGGGAGTTCAACTTCAACATCATCCCCATCGGTCTGCGCAAGAGCTTCATGGTACGCATCAACGTGAAGGCCAGCATCCTGCGCGACATGAAGTTCGAGCAGCGCAGGCCCTACGGCAACCCGAACAACCTGCTTTACTGAGCCGCAGCGCGCCACAGCAACGAGCCGTCGCCGTAGCTGAGGAAGCGGTAGCCGCCCTCCAGCGCATGCCGGTAGATGCGCCGCCAGTCGGGACCGACGAAAGCGGCCACGAGCAGCAGCAAGGTGCTCTGCGGCTGGTGGAAGTTGGTGACCAGGGCGTCGGCGAAGCGGTAAGGATAGCCCGGCGCGATGAGCAGCTGCGTGCGGCCCACGAGACGGTCCTCGCCGCGACGGTCCAGGTCGTCGATCACCGCCTGGAGCACGGCGGCGGGCGCGGGCAGCGCATCCGCGCCATAGGGCGCCCACTGAGGCACGTCCATCGCGGGGCCGGCCGCGCCCCGCATCCGCGCCAGGCCGTGCCAATACACGCTCTCCAGGGTGCGCAGCGCCGTGGTGCCCACCGCCACCACCGGATGGCGGCCCAAGCGGCCTGCCACTTCCTGCAGCGCCGCACGCGGGATGCGCACCTGCTCGCTGTGCATGGCATGGCCGGCCATGCGCTCGCTCTTCACCGGCAGGAAGGTGCCCGCCCCCACATGCAGGGTGAGCGCCGTGCGGTCTATGCCGCGCGCCTCCAGTTCGGCCAGCATGGCCGAAGTGAAGTGGAGGCTGGCCGTGGGAGCCGCCACAGAGCCCTGGTTCCTGGCGAAGACCGTGTTGTAGCGCGTACGGTCGGCAGGGGCGTCTGCCCGCTTCATGTAGGGCGGCAGCGGCACGTGGCCGAGCCGGTCGAGTACCTCGGCGAAGGTGAGCCCAGCGGGTTCCCAGCGGAAAGCCACCTCCTCGGCGCCCGTGCGCTCGGCGGTCAGCGTGCATCCGTCGCCCTTCAGCACCAGCGCTTCACCCGCCTTCCAACGCTTGGCATTGCCCACGAAGCAGGACCATGCGCAGGCGCCTCGCTCGGCGAAGGCCTCCTCCACCGGTCCGCCGCCGGCCGGCGCCAGGCAGAGCACCTCGATGCGCGCACCGGAAGCGCGATGGAACACCAGGCGGGCGTTCACCACGCGGGTGTCGTTGAGCACCAGCAGCGACCCGGCGGGCAGCAGCCCTGGCAGTTCGCGGAAGACGTGATCGGCGATGGCGCCATCGCGATAGACCAGGAGGCGGCTGGCGTCGCGCTCGGGGAGCGGCTGCTGCGCGATGCGGTCCTCGGCCAGCGCATAGGTGTAGTCGGCGATGGCCAGCTCGCGCGGATGCATGGGCGTCGTCCCGTTGGCGGGATGCGCGAAGATGGCGCCTCAGCGCTTCACGAAGCGCGCGCTGGAACGGTGGCCGTCGGCTTCCACGGCAAGGAGGTAACAGCCGGGCGCCAGATGCGCCACGTCGATCACGAGCTGTGCGCTGCCGCGCGCAGCAGCGGTCAGCACGGTGCGGCCGGTGGCATCGGTGATGCGGTACTGCACCCGCACTGCAGCGGCCGGCAGCGCCACCTGCACCTCATCGGCGGCCGGGTTGGGCCAGATGCCGATGCCCCAGCCGCCGAGCGTGGGCACGGACACGATGCCCAGGGCCTCGGTGAGGGCGCGGTAGGCGTTCACTTTGCCCATGCCCCAGCGCGGACTGCCGCCGGGCGGCAAGGTTCCCGTGTGCTGGTCGGTGCGTGCGGTGGACTTCAGGAGCGCCTTCACCTCCTCCGGAGTCAGCGTGGGATCGGCCTGGAGCAGCAGCGCCGCGATGCCCGCCACCACGGGCGACGACATGCTGGTGCCGCTCAGGCGCGCGAAGGCGTAGGGCTGCCCCTGGAAGGTGATGGTCTGGTTGGGGTTGTAGCTCGCGTCGGTGAACGAACTGATGGCCGAGGCCACACTCATGCCGGGCGCAGCGATATCGGGCTTCATGCGCTCATCCAAGGTGGGGCCGTAGGAGGAGAAGCCGGCGATGGTGCCGCCCTGCACCGTGCCGTTGCTCAAGGGATACTCGCTGCTGAAGGCCGCCACGCTGATGAGCCCCTCGGTGGTGGCCGGCTCGCTGATGCCGTACTGGCTGTCGCCGGCGGCCCACCCCGCGGCGGAGGCCTGGAAGGCCTGGCCCCAGTTGCCCACGCCAGTGGTGAGCTCGGTGACGTTCCACCCGTGCACGGTGCCGGCCGCCGCCGTGACCTTGAGGGCCACCTTGATGTAGGCGCTCCGGTTCTTCACGCGCAGGCGCAGGTGCGGCCTTCCGTTCTGCGGGTGGGCGGCCTCGGCGGTGAGGTTGAAGAAGACGGTGTCGGTGCCCACCACCAGCAGCGAATCGAGGTAAGGCTCCTGGTCAGCGGTGCCGTACCACGGCGTCTCGGCCAGCACCTGGTTGGTGTTGCTCGTGACCATGAAGCCCGCGCTGAAGGGCTGGCCGGCCTCGCCCCACAGGCTGATGCTCTGCCCCCACATGTTGGGATTGGCGCTGTAGCTGTAGAACTGGATGCGCGAGCGCAGCGTGTCGCCGGCGAAGGCCCGCTTGAAATGGAACTGCACATCGCCGTTGTTGCCCGCCGAGTTCACGAACACCACGCCCTGCGCGGCCAGGGCGTTGATGGCCTGGCTGAGCAGCGAGTTGCCGTCGAGCGTGCCGATCCAATGCAGGCCCCAGCTCTGGTTGATCACCAAGCGCTTCTGGTCCGCATCGGCGATCTGCTTCATCCATGCATAGCAATCGATCACGGAGGCGGCATCGATGAGCCAGGTGGCCAGCAGCAGCTCCGACTCGTAGGCGATGCCCCGGTAGGCCGTGCCTGCGCCGCTACCTGCCGCGATGCCCGCCACGTGCGTGCCGTGGTAATGGTAGCTGTAGATGTTGGCCGTATCGGAACCGGCGGCGAGCAGCGCGCCCGGAGTGATGTACTCCGTGCCGTAGGGGAAGCCCGCGGGCGCCGGACCGCTCTGCTTGTACTGGTCCCACGCCGCGCGGATGCGCGTCTGCGTGAGCAGCGTGTCGTACAGGTCGGGATGCGTGTAGTCGAAGCCCCAGTCGCAGATGCCGATGAGCACGTCGCGGCCGCTGTAGGCCAAGGGCAGGTTGATGCCGCGGTGCACGCTATCCACCCGGGTGGTCCAGCGCACCTTGTCCATGTGCGGCTCGGCCACACCCGCGAGCTCGATGTAGCTCAGTCCGGGAATGGAGCGTGCTTCATCCAGGTGGTAGGCATCCACGCGCACGGAGACCACATCGCCGATGCGCGCGCCTATACGGACGTGCGCGCTGGCCGCGAGCGCTGCATCGAAGCCTTCATCGGCCTTGGCCAGGAAGCCGACCATGGCTCTGCCGTGGATGTGGGCGACCGGGTAGCGCCCTTGCACCGACTGCGCCAGCTTACGCGCATCGGGCTCCGCCGCGGCCAGCTTCTGCAAGTGCAGCAGGTCGGCGTGGGTGGTAGCGGGGATGCGTGGCTGGGCTGAGGCGATGGCCGCACAGCATGAAACCAGCAGGATGAAAGGCGTGCGCATGGGCGGAATGGATGCCCGAAGGAACGCATTCACCTCATCACTGAACCGCATCCTTCCTCTTCCTGATCACGAAGTTGCCCTTCCGATCCGACGCTGCGGCGTCCTCCGGCAGCCGTCCATCGAAGCTCCGGAGGAACCACTGCAGGCGCTCATGGGGTGTGAGCGCCATGAACGCACGCTCTCGCCGGGCGTTCGACTCCTCCTTCGTCTCAAAGCGGATGCGCTTATCCACCACGATGCCCTCTGGGTTGATGCTCAACGCTTGCCACCATGCGCGCCGTGCTCCTCAGGCCACCTTCAGCGCATTCTCCACCTTCTCCTTGAGCAGAGCGTGCTTCACCACCTCGATCATCTCGGTGACGTAGGTGAAGCGCATGCCCTTGGTGTAGCGCGCGTCGATGTCCTCGATGTCCTTGCGGTTGTCGGCGCTGAGGATGATCTCCTTGATGCCCGCGCGCTTGGCGGCGAGGATCTTCTCCTTGATGCCGCCCACGGGCAGC
>DDRC01000011.1:0-785 GCA_002342985.1 Flavobacteriales bacterium UBA2426 | reverse complement strand
TCGAAGCGGCGCGTGCCGTCGATCAGCGTCGACACCGCCTCGCCGCCGATGCCGGCCTGCACCACGGCCAGGATGTCGTCGGCGTTCAGCCCGTAGCGCGCCGCGGCCAGCACCTTCTCCTTGACGCCGCCGATGGGCAGCACCTTGCCGCGCAGGGTCAACTCGCCGGTCATGCCCACGGTGGGCTTGACGGTGCGGCCGGTGAGCAGCGAAACCAGCGCCA
Organism: Flavobacteriales bacterium UBA2426; assembly: GCA_002342985.1. Lineage (GTDB taxonomy): Bacteria > Bacteroidota > Bacteroidia > Flavobacteriales_F > PHOS-HE28 > PHOS-HE28. The sequence continues at coordinate 562 of DDRC01000011.1, read as the reverse complement.
CGGCCATGGTCACGCCCGCGCTGGGGCCATCCTTGGGCGTGGCGCCCTCGGGCACGTGCACGTGCACGTTCCAGCGCTTGAACACCTCGGGCTCAAGGCCGATGATGTCGCTGTGGGCCTTGATGTACTCCAGCGCGATGACGGCGCTCTCCTTCATCACGTCGCCCAGGTTGCCGGTGAGGGTGAGCTTGCCCTCGCCCTTGGTGATGCTGGTCTCGATGAAGAGGATGTCGCCGCCGGTGGGGGTCCAGGCCAGTCCGGTGACCACGCCCGCCACATCGTTGCCCTGGTACTTGTCGCGGGCATGGCTGGGTCCGTAGATCCGTGGCAGCTCATCCGCGGAGATGGTGACGCTGTGCTTCTGCTTGAGGGCGATCTGCTTGGCGCGGTAGCGCACGAGCTTAGCGATGCGCTTCTCCAGGGTGCGCACGCCGCTCTCGTCGGTGTACTGCTCGATGATGGCCTCGAGCAGCCCGGGGGCCATCTTCAGCTGCTTGGGCTTGATGCCGTTCTCGGCGAACTGCTTGGGCAGCAGGTGGCGCACGGCGATCTCCACCTTCTC